>NZ_JBQEQA010000013.1:0-215033 GCF_052045815.1 Pseudomonas sp. 22085 | reverse complement strand
TTGGTTAAGATCTTTCGTCTCAACCGAGGCGCGCATTCTACAGCAGCCTCATTTGCTGTCAAGTGATTATTTTCAGAAGTTTTCGAAGATTTCTTCAACAACTTCAACCACTTGCGCTTCCGATCTCTCGTTAGCGGGAGGCGAATTCTACAGCGTTACACGCTGCTGTCAACACCTCTTTTTCTCCGCTTTCGACCGAGAAGATCGAGAAGATCGAGAAGATCGAACCGTTGAAAGCGCCAAACAGACCGGCATTTCCAACTCCTTCCAGGCTTCGACGAACTGAAGCGACCCGCCTCGAAACTTACTTAACTCATTGAATTTCAGGGAGTTTTCCGTTTCGACTGCGCCGGAAGTGGGGCGAATTATAGAGACTCAGAATCTGCCGTCAACCCTTAATTTCGCTTTTCTTTCAATAACTTGCAGACAGGTCAAAAAACATCCAACTCCCTCTATATAGAAGAAGGATTCAGTATCCCTTCTATATGGAGAGAACCATCAGAGCACTCCATCCTCTTTCATCGCAGCCACTGCTCCAGCCCCAAGACCCAGCACCCGCTGCAAAACCTCCAACGTATGCTCGCCCAACAAAGGAGGCGCATGGCGATACTCGACAGGCGTGCGTGACAACCGGATCGGGCTGGCCACCTGCGGCACCATCCCCGCCAGCGCGTGAGGCAGCTCAATCGCCAACCCGCGAGACTTCACCTGTGGATCCTCGAACACCTGTGACAGATCATTGATCGGTCCACACGGTACACCCGCCTGCTCAAGCTGAGCCACCCACTCGGCAGCAGTCTTGAAAACCGTCGCCTGACGAATCAGCGGAATCAGCACCGCACGGTTCGCCACCCGCAACTTATTAGTCGCGAAACGCGGATCGTCCGCCCACTGCGGCTGTCCGGCCACTTCGGCGAATTTGCGGAACTGCCCGTCATTGCCCACGGTAAGAATGAAGTCGCCATCGGCCGTAGGAAAATCCTGATACGGCACGATGTTCGGATGCGCATTACCCAGCCGCTTTGGCGCAGTGCCCGTCGTCAGGTAGTTCATCGCCTGGTTGGCCAGGCACGCCACCTGAACATCCAGCAGCGCCATATCGATGTGCTGACCGCCGCCATCGTGATCACGATGAGCCAGCGCCGCCAGGATCGCCACGGTCGAATACAGCCCCGTCAGGATATCCGTTAGCGCCACACCCACCTTCACCGGCCCCGCACCCTCATCACCTTCAGGCCGCCCGGTCAGACTCATCAGCCCGCCGAGCCCCTGGATCATGAAGTCATAACCCGCACGCTTGGCATATGGTCCGGTTTGACCAAAACCGGTGATCGAGCAATAAATCAGATCAGGATTGATCGCCTTCAACGACTCGTAATCCAGGCCATAGGCCGCCAGACCACCCACCTTGAAGTTCTCGATCAGGATGTCGGACTTGGCTGCCAACTCCCTTACCAGCTTCTGACCCTCGGGACGCGTGAAGTCGATCGTCACCGATTGTTTGTTGCGGTTGGCCGACAGGTAATAAGCCGCCTCGCTGGTGTTCTCGCCGTAAGCGTCCTTCAGGAAGGGCGGCCCCCAGGCGCGAGTGTCGTCACCATTGCCCGGGCGCTCGACCTTGATCACTTCCGCCCCGAGATCGGCCAGGATCTGACCAGCCCATGGGCCGGCCAGCACTCGCGATAAATCCAGTACCCGCAGATGCGACAGCGCGCCCATGGTCGCTCTCCTATTAATAGAACGCCTGCAGACCGGTCTGCGCACGACCGAGGATCAGCGCGTGAACGTCGTGAGTACCTTCATAGGTATTCACCACTTCCAGGTTGACCAGGTGACGGGCCACCCCGAACTCATCAGAGATCCCGTTGCCGCCCAACATGTCACGCGCCATTCGGGCGATCTCGAGAGACTTGCCGCAAGAGTTGCGCTTCATGATCGAAGTGATTTCAACCGCAGCAGTGCCCTCATCCTTCATGCGACCCAGACGCAGACAGCCTTGCAGCGCCAGAGTGATCTCGGTCTGCATGTCAGCCAGCTTCTTCTGGATCAACTGAGTGGCAGCCAACGGACGGCCGAACTGCTGACGATCCAGGGTGTACTGGCGAGCGGTGTGCCAGCAGAACTCGGCAGCACCCAGCGCCCCCCAGGAGATGCCATAACGTGCGGAGTTGAGGCAGGTGAACGGACCTTTCAGTCCACGCACATCCGGGAAGATGTTCTCTTCCGGCACGAACACATTGTCCATGACAATTTCGCCGGTGATCGAAGCCCGCAGGCCGACCTTGCCGTGAATCGCCGGAGCGCTCAGGCCTTTCCAGCCCTTCTCCAGAACGAAACCACGGATGTCGCCGGCATCGTCTTTGGCCCAGACCACGAACACATCGGCGATCGGGCTGTTGGTGATCCACATCTTGGCGCCGGTCAGGCTGTAGCCGCCTTCCACTTTGCGTGCACGCGTAATCATCGCGCCCGGGTCAGAACCGTGGTTCGGTTCGGTCAGACCGAAGCAGCCGATCCACTCCCCGGAAGCCAGTTTCGGCAGGTACTTCTGTTTCTGTGCTTCGGTACCGAATTCGTTGATCGGCACCATCACCAGCGAAGACTGCACGCTCATCATCGAACGGTAGCCAGAGTCGACACGCTCGACTTCACGGGCAATCAGGCCATAGCTGACGTAGTTGAGGCCGCTGCCACCGTACTGCTCGGGGATGGTCGCGCCCAACAGGCCGACCTCACCCATTTCACGGAAGATCGCCGGATCGGTCTTCTCATGGCGGAAGGCTTCAAGAACGCGCGGCGCGAGGCTCTGCTGGGCGAATTGCTCGGCAGTGTCGCGGATCATGCGTTCTTCTTCAGTCAGCTGTTGATCCAGCAGCAGGGGATCGATCCAGTTGAAGCTAGCTTTGCCGCCCATGAGTGAGTCCTCGCAAATCGGGTGAATTAACGTGGCATTGATCCTAGGCCCGCTTCGCCATCCCGGCAAACGAGGTTTTTGCATCCTGTTGTGCTAATTTCTCACTCCGAAACGTCGCGAAATGCCGATTAAGCAATGTATTAGTGAGGTTGACGTACATGCGCCGCAAGATACCCAGCACCACCTCCCTGATCAGCTTCGAAGCCGCCGCCCGACACGAGAGCTTTACCAAGGCCGCCGAAGAACTTTCCCTCACACAGGGCGCCATTTGTCGACAGATCGCCAGCCTCGAGGACTTCCTCAGCGTCGAACTGTTCCGACGCTCGCGTCGCGGAGTGAAGCTGACCGAAGCGGGGCTTTCCTACAGCCGCCGTGTAGCGACTCAGCTAGATGCCGTTGAGCGCGACACCCTGTCGGTGATGGGTCAGCAAGGCACCAATGTGATCGAGCTCGCCGTGGTGCCCACCTTCGGCACGCAATGGCTGCTGCCAAGACTGAAGGACTTCCAGCTCAAGCATCCGGAGGTGACAGTCAACCTGACCAACCGCACGCGCCCGTTCCTGTTTGCCGACACCGATTTCGACGCGGCGATCTACTTCGGCGACGCCGACTGGTCCGGTACCGAATCCCACAGGTTGATGGGCGAGAATCCGATGCCGGTGTGCAGTCCTGCCCTGCTCGGCAACAAGACGCATCTGACACCCGATGAGATCGCCGATCTGCCGCTGCTCCAGCAAACCACCCGCCCGTACGCCTGGCGACAGTGGTTCAACTCGCAACACCTGAACATTCCCCGCGACATGACAGGTCCGCGCTACGAGCTATTCTCCATGCTGGCCCAGGCCGCCATGCACGACATGGGCATCGCGCTGATCCCACCATTCCTCATTCAGCGCGAACTGGCCGAGAAACGCCTGGTGATTGCCAACCCGAACGCGCTCTCCAGCATCAAGGCGTATTACCTGATGATTCCGGAGCGAAAGGTCGAATCAGCGTCACTGAAGGCTTTTCGCGACTGGCTGGTGAACCAGGCACACAGCTACAACCCCGAAGAATAAAGGCTTCCAACGATTACTAACCTCGTAGTCAGGAAAATAAAAGCCCTACAGATATAACTATTTGTCGCAAATAGACAGACTGTATCCGAAAGTCGTACAGACGTCCCACAAGCGCCTGCCGACGTGGCTTTGCGCCCTCATTCGCGACTCATTGCGACCTATTCACGTCACCGATGAGAAAATTCTCCAAATTCATCCAGACTCCTTGAAAGGCACGGCCTGCAAGGGATTCAACTGGCCATCTGCGACATTCGGTCACGGGATGACTTGTAGTTAATTTTCCGTCACCCGTCATAATCCCTTGAAGGGCATAAACTTCGCCTGCAAAATGCCGCGCCCCGCCCTGATTTGGCGGGATCGTGCTGATCGGCCGCCCCAGTCGCACCATCCGTAGTGCATGGGTTTACTCAATAAGATCACGCAGGAGATTTGACGTGCACATTGGTGTTCCTCTCGAAACCCAGACCGGTGAAACACGGGTTGCTGCAACCCCGGAAACCATTAAAAAGCTGATCAGCCAAGGTCATAAGGTCACTGTGCAAACCGGCGCCGGCGTTAAAGCCAGCGTTGTCGACAGTGCCTATGAAGCGGCAGGCGCAACCATTGGCAGTGCCAATGACGCGTTTGGCGCCGAGCTGATTCTCAAAGTGGTCGCGCCAAGCGATGCCGAACTGCCGCTGATCAAGCGCGGAACGGTGCTGGTGGGCATGCTCAACCCGTTCAACAACGACACCATCGCGAAGATGGCCGAGTGCGGGATTACCGCGTTCGCCCTGGAAGCGGCGCCACGTACCTCCCGGGCCCAGAGCCTCGACGTGCTGTCGTCCCAGGCGAACATTGCCGGCTATAAGGCCGTGCTGCTGGCCGCTCACTACTATCCGCGCTTCATGCCGATGCTGATGACTGCTGCGGGCACCGTGAAAGCGGCGCGCGTGCTGATTCTGGGGGCCGGTGTGGCCGGGTTGCAGGCGATTGCCACGGCGAAACGTCTGGGCGCCGTCATCGAAGCGTCCGACGTACGTCCGGCCGTGAAGGAACAGATCGAGTCCCTCGGCGCCAAGTTCGTCGACGTGCCTTACGAAACCGATGAAGAACGCGAATGCGCGGTCGGCGTCGGCGGTTACGCACGCCCGATGCCGGCGAGCTGGATGCAGCGTCAGGTCCAGGCCGTGCACGAGCGCGCCAAGCAGGCTGACATCGTCATCACCACCGCACTGATTCCGGGCCGCAAGGCGCCGACGCTGTTGAGCGCGGACACCGTGGCGCAGATGAAACCCGGCTCGGTGGTCATCGACCTCGCGGCAGCCCAGGGTGGCAACTGCCCGCTGACCGTGGCCGATCAGGTCGTGATCGAGAACGGCGTGACCATCGTCGGCCCGACCAATCTGGCCGGTGAAGTCGCCGCAGACGCCTCGGCGCTGTACGCACGCAACCTGCTGGACTTCCTGAAGCTGGTCTTCACCAAAGAAGGCCAGTTCGAAGTGAACCTCGAAGACGACATCGTCGCCGCGTGCCTGATGTGCCGCGACGGCCAAGTCATCCGCAAAAACGCCTAAGCAGGGATTCAGACGATGGAAGAGCTTATCTCCCCCGGTATCTACAACCTGATCATCTTCGTGCTGGCGATTTATGTCGGTTACCACGTGGTCTGGAACGTTACACCCGCGCTGCATACGCCTTTGATGGCAGTGACCAACGCCATTTCGGCGATCGTGATCGTCGGCGCCATGCTCGCGGCCGCACTGACCGTCACCCCGCTGGGCAAGACCATGGGCACCCTCGCCGTGGCACTGGCCGCGGTCAACGTGTTCGGTGGCTTCCTGGTGACCCGCCGCATGCTTGAGATGTTCAAGAAGAAAGCCCCGAAAGCAAAAGAAGAGGCGCCTAAGTAATGAGCATGAACCTCGTCACGACGCTCTACCTGATCGCGTCGATCTGCTTCATCCAGGCCCTCAAGGGGCTGTCGCACCCGACCACGTCGCGCCGCGGCAACCTGTTCGGTATGCTCGGCATGGCGCTGGCAATCATCACCACGGTCGGCCTCATCTATAAGCTGGGCGCTGAGCTGGCGACCGCAGGCATCGGTTATGTAATTGTCGGCCTGCTGATCGGCGGCACCGCCGGTTCGATCATGGCCAAGCGCGTTGAAATGACCAAGATGCCGGAACTGGTTGCGTTCATGCACAGCATGATCGGCCTGGCAGCGGTGTTCATCGCCATTGCGGCCGTGGTCGAGCCGCAGTCGCTGGGCATCGTCAAGCAACTGGGCGACTCGATCCCGGCGGGTAACCGTCTGGAGCTGTTCCTCGGCGCAGCCATCGGTGCAATCACCTTCTCCGGTTCGGTGATCGCTTTCGGCAAGCTGTCGGGCAAGTACAAGTTCCGCCTGTTCCAGGGCGCACCGGTACAGTTCAGCGGTCAGCACAAGCTGAACGCAGTACTGGGTCTGGCGACGCTGATCCTCGGCGTCACCTTCATGCTGACCGGCAACCTCGCCGCGTTCGCACTGATGCTGGCCTTGGCATTCGTCATGGGCGTGCTGATCATCATCCCGATCGGCGGCGCCGACATGCCGGTGGTGGTGTCGATGCTCAACAGCTATTCCGGCTGGGCAGCGGCGGGGATCGGCTTCTCGCTGAACAACTCGATGCTGATCATTGCCGGCTCCCTGGTGGGCTCCAGCGGTGCGATCCTCTCGTACATCATGTGCAAGGCGATGAACCGTTCCTTCTTTAATGTACTGCTCGGCGGTTTCGGCAATACAGCAGATGCCGGCCCTGCCGGTGAGAAGGAAGCCCGTCCGGTGAAATCCGGTTCGGCTGACGACGCGACTTTCCTGCTGACCAACGCCGACACTGTGATCATTGTTCCGGGTTACGGCTTGGCGGTGGCTCGCGCACAGCACGCCTTGAAAGAGCTGACCGAGAAGCTGACCCACCATGGCGTGACCGTGAAGTATGCGATCCACCCGGTGGCCGGTCGGATGCCTGGCCACATGAACGTACTGCTGGCCGAGGCCGAAGTGCCATACGACCAGGTGTTCGAGATGGAAGACATCAACTCCGAGTTCGGTCAGGCCGACGTGGTGCTGGTGCTGGGCGCCAACGACGTGGTCAACCCGGCCGCCAAGAACGATCCGAAATCGCCGATTGCCGGCATGCCGATCCTCGAAGCGTTCAAGGCCAAGACCATCATCGTCAACAAGCGCTCGATGGCCAGCGGCTATGCCGGTCTGGACAACGAACTGTTCTACCTGGACAAGACCATGATGGTGTTCGGCGACGCGAAAAAAGTCATCGAAGACATGGTCAAAGCGGTCGAGTAAGCCTCGCCGGCAATACCAGACGCCCCGACTTGTCGGGGCGTTTTTATTTGCGCAAACCGTCGGACAATTTGCCGCGTTGTTGCAGATCCAGTAACGGTGTTTTACTTGAAACCCGCTAAATAGACGCCTCGTTTGCGACCTTGGTAGCGGGACAGGCGCTCGCGAAATTCACTAGACTGCGCATCCTGCTACTCGCTGCCCGAGAAAATAATCCATGTACCGTGACCGTATTCGCCTGCCTTCGTTGTTGGATAAAGTGATGAGCGCCGCCGACGCCGCTGCGCTGATTGAGGACGGCATGACCGTCGGCATGAGCGGCTTCACCCGCGCTGGCGAAGCCAAGGCCGTGCCCCATGCGCTGGCCGAGCGAGCCAAGGTCACGCCGCTGAAGATCAGCCTGATGACCGGCGCCAGCCTGGGCAACGACCTCGACAAGCAACTGACCGAGGCCGGCGTCCTGTCGCGGCGCATGCCGTTCCAGGTCGACAGCACCTTGCGCAAGGCGATCAACGCCGGCGAAGTGATGTTCATCGACCAGCACCTCTCGGAAACCGTCGAACAACTGCGCAACCAGCAGCTGAAGCTGCCGGACATCGCCGTGATCGAAGCCGTGGCCATCACCGAACAGGGCCATATCGTGCCGACCACTTCGGTGGGCAACTCGGCGAGCTTCGCGATCTTCGCCAAACACGTGATCGTCGAGATCAACCTGGCGCACAACGCCAACCTCGAAGGTCTGCATGACATCTACATTCCGACCTATCGCCCGACCCGCACGCCCATTCCGCTGGTAAAGGTCGACGACCGCATCGGCAGCACTGCGATCCCGATCCCGCCGGAGAAAATCGTCGCCATCGTCATCACCCAACAGTCGGACTCGCCGTCCACCGTGTCATCGCCGGATGTCGATACCAAAGCCATCGCCGATCACCTGATCACCTTCCTCAAGCAGGAAGTCGATGCCGGGCGCATGACCAACAAGCTCGGCCCGTTGCAGGCCGGCATCGGCAACATCGCCAACGCGGTGATGTGCGGGCTGATCGATTCGCCGTTCGAAGACCTGACCATGTATTCCGAAGTGCTGCAGGACTCGACCTTTGACCTGATTGATGCGGGCAAGCTGAGCTTCGCCTCGGGCAGCTCGATCACCCTGTCGGAGCGGCGCAACAGCGACGTGTTCGGCAACCTGGAGAAGTACAAGGACAAACTGGTACTGCGCCCGCAAGAGATCTCCAACCACCCGGAAGTGGTGCGGCGCCTGGGTATCATCGGCATCAACACCGCCCTTGAGTTCGACATCTATGGCAACGTCAACTCCACCCATGTCTGCGGCACGCGGATGATGAACGGCATCGGCGGCTCGGGCGACTTCGCGCGCAACGCACACCTGGCGGTGTTCGTGACCAAGTCGATCGCCAAGGGTGGCGCGATTTCCAGCGTGGTGCCGATGGTCAGCCACGTCGACCATACCGAACATGACGTCGACATCCTGGTGACCGAGGTGGGCCTGGCCGACCTTCGCGGCCTGGCGCCACGGGAACGCGCCCGGGTCATCATCGATAATTGCGTGCACCCGGATTACCGCCCGGCGCTGAACGATTACTTCGAAAAAGCCTGTGCGATCGGCGGTCACACCCCGCACATCCTGCGTGACGCCCTGAGCTGGCACATCAATCTGGAAGAAACCGGACGCATGCTGGCGGTGTAATCCGCACAGATTTTCCGCTGGCGCAAACACAGTTTCGTCAGCGGAATTTTGAAAACCGCCATAGCCGTCAAAAACTGTACTGCTGTACCGGTCTTTTCCTACGGCTTTTGCCTACTCTAATCATCGAACTGGGTAAAAATGCACCAAATAAGCGCAGACAGGTACAGTTTGCGCAATTTTGACCCGTACACCCCCTATAAACAGTTAACTGGTCACTCACAATACAGGTGAACTGTATCTAGAGAGTCTGGCCAAACGAGAGGATCATGGGCACCAGTTAAACCACTACCTAATCCCGCCACAAGCGGAAGGATGTCAACCATGGAACGTACACTCAGTTCCGAACTGTTCTTCGAAGACAAAGCTGTAAAAACCCAGGCTTCCCTGCCTCTGCGCGTTATCGCCAACCTGATGTTGTGGCAGCGCCGCATCTCCAGCCGCCATCAACTGGCTCGTCTGGATTCGCGTCTGCTGGCCGATGCCGGTATCAGCGAAGCACAACGCTACGAAGAGCTGAGCAAGCCGTTCTGGCGCTAATCAGCGTCGCTGGCTCTGGTCGCTAGACCCACCGCCAGCAACCCGAATTGAACACACAAGACCCGTCGCGGGAAACCGCGACGGGTCTTGTTGTTTCAGGGCAGAAAAATCTGAATATCCAGCCTGAAACACCAGACAGGTACAGTTTTCTAAAAACAGATTAATAACAAGTACAGTTACGCAAAATGTGTTCAGGCCAGCATCCTGACCACTGTGCGAATCCCGAACGGAAGCCTAAGATCCATGCAGAACGTGGCGAATGCTGTGCGACTGGCGTCTGACCTTCAGACACCGAGCCACCTCTCAATACGGTTTATCCACAGGAGTTCTCCCATGTCCCGTCTTCGCCTGTTCAGCGCTGCCGCCCTGCTGGCCGTCGCTGCCAACGCCAGCGCCACCAGCTTCATCGTGACCACCGACGCCGTGGTTGGCGCACTGAAGTCCTCTTCCGATGCCACCTCCGACGTCACCTCGTCCTTTCGTGACGACAAGATCGTGCTCGCTGCCCGTGACGACGCTGCCAGCTTCGTGGCCAGCGAAGGCGAGATCCGTGGCGTGAAACTGGAGAGCGCACTCGATCACATCCGTCATCAGGCTCCGCAGCTGAACGCGACCGACGCACAGTTGGCCCAAGCCATCCTGACGATCTAAGCGACAGAAACATCGCGGGGCACGCCGGTCGTGTCCCGATGTTTCGGCGCTGGCTCTAGTCCGGGCATTGCGCTAGCCTTGGGACTCGCCAACAGTTGCCGAGTCCCATGCGTTTTCTTACAAATCTGCTTATCCCCTCTGTACTGATCACCGCCTGCTGGGCTCCTCTGGCAGACGCCTTCGACGTGTCCACACAGAACACTGTGGTCAGTGTCTGGGCCACCGGCATGGTGTCTTCCGCGCCGTTCGACCGTAAACTGATCGTCGCCGCGCACGACGATGCCGCAGCGTTCGTTGCCAGTGACGGCCAGATGCGCGGCGCACAGCTCGAATCCGCCCTGCATTACCTGCGCAAGAGTCGGCCAAAACTTCATGTCAGCGACCTTGAACTGGCACAGGCAATTCTCGTCCAATAGTCATCCCTGTCCTTTCGGAGTCGTTCCATGCGTAGCCCGCTGATTGCTGCCGCCCTTGGCCTGCTGTTGTTGGCCGATATGGCCCAGGCACACACCCTGGTAGCCACCAGTAACATCATCGTCCGCGCCTCCCAGCGCACCATCGATTTCACCTCCGACACCACTACGTCGATTCGCGATTCGAAAATCATCCGCGAAGCCCACGACGACGCTGCCAGTTTCGTGGCCAGCGACGGTGATATCCGTGGTGCAAACCTGGAGGCGGCCTTCAATACCTTGCGCACCCGCGTGCCGGAAGCCCGCGACGCCAGTGATCAGGTACTCGCCGAAGCCATCCTCGCACTGTGAGGTCACTCGGCGCCTGGCTGCTGGCCGGGGCGTTGTTGCTGCTTGGCAACAGCGCCCACGCCGGCCTGCAATTGCGGCTCAAGACCGATGGCCTGAGCCCCGCCCAACAACAGGCCAGCCAGGCGCTGCTAGATGAGGCCATGCAGGCATTGCCGCCGAGCTTCATTGAACGCCTGGACCGGCGCATCGATGTCGGCTGGACCGACGACATGCCCGGCAACGCCTATGGTCAGGCGACGCTCGTCTCCGAGCTGGACCTGAACCGCAAACTGCTCGCCAGCCTCACCGATGGCAGCGCGGCCACTCAAAAAACCAATCGCCCCCACGGCACCGTTCGCCGGGAACTGCTGGCCACGGTGCTGCACGAAATCACCCACATTTACGATCGCGCGCGCTTGTGGCCGGCGGCCGAACGCACGCTGATCCAGCGCTGTACCCGCCGCAACAACAGCGCCGGGCTGATCGGCATTCCCGATGAGTGCCGCGGCCAGAACGGTCGCCGCTTCACCCTCAGCGATGATCCACGCCTGCTCGATCTCGCCGGCTGGCAGCAATACGTTGGCCGTCGTGGCGAACGTGAACAGCACAACCGGCAGATCGCTCGCAGCCCCGACCTTTACGAAATCTCCAGCCCGAAGGAGTTTGTCGCGGTCAACATGGAGTATTTCCTCCTCGACCCGAGCTACGCCTGCCGCCGCCCGGCGCTGTATCGCTATTACCAGCAGCACTTCGGCTGGGCACCGCCGGCAAAGGATGAATGCGCCAAAACTTTCGCCTTCCTCAATGCCGGCAACGACTTTGCCAAACAGCCCCTGGGCCAGGTCGATCCGGAACGCGTGTACGCGGTGGATTACCTTTTGGCCGAAGCCAACCAGAACTGGGTCAGCCGTTGGGGCCACAGCATGCTGCGTCTGGTGATCTGCGCACCGGGCCGACCGCGCGGGCCGGACTGCCGACTGGATCTGGACCAGCATCTGGTGCTGTCATACCGCGCCTTCGTCGGTGACGTACAGCTGTCGAGCTGGGACGGGCTGGTCGGCAAGTACCCGTCGCGTCTATTTGTGTTGCCGCTGGCGCAGGTGATCGACGAATACACCAAGACCGAACTGCGCAGCCTGGCGTCGGTGCCGCTGAATCTCTCGCGCAGCGAAATCGAGGGCGTAGTCGAACACGCCGCCGAAATGCACTGGAGCTACGACGGCAATTACTTCTTCCTCTCCAACAACTGTGCGGTGGAAGGCCTGAAACTGTTGCGCAGCGGCAGCAACAACGCCCGGCTCACCGGCCTCGACAGCATCATGCCCAACGGTTTGCTGGAAGTGCTGAAGGGCCGAGGCCTGGCTGACACCAGCGTGCTCGATGATCCGAAAGAGGCGTTGCGCCTGGGTTATCGCTTCGACTCGTTCCGTGATCGTTATCAGGCGATGTTCGACGTTTTGAAGAAGCAATTGCCGATCAAGCAGACAACCGTTGAAGAATGGCTTTCGCTGTCTGCCGAGGAGCGTCGTCCATGGTTCGAACGGGCTGACCTGCGCACCAGCGCTGCGCTGTTATTGCTGGAGCAAGCCAGTTTCCGCCGCCAACTGTTGCTGGCTCAGGATGAGGTCAAGCAACGCTACCTCGGCGCCCGGGAGCTGGAGAACGGTGGCATGGACAAGGCCAACGCGACCTTGCAGCAGATCCTCGCCAACAGCGGCTTCCTCAGCCGACCGGCAGAACTGCTCGACTCCCGAGGTTATGGCCTGCCGCAACCGAGCGAGTTCAGCCGCCTGGAAGCCGAAAGCAGCCAGCGCCAGAAACAATTGCTGGCACTGACCGGCGATCTCGATAAGGAAGTACGCGCGTTGCTGGAGCCCAAACGAGCGGCCGAGATTGCGGCCAGCGAGGCTAACGTGAAGCAGATCGGCGAGCATCTGCGCAAATTGCACAAGGCCTCGGGCGGACTCGAGTTGCCCTGAAAAACAACGGCCCCGAAAACAAAAGACCGCAGCCTGTGAAGGCTGCGGTCTTTTTCATTGCCTGACGATCAGTAAAGAACGCCATCCAGCACTTCGTAAACGATCCCGGTGCCCACCGCGATCAGCACGATGTCACCGCCGGCACGACGCCATTCATAACCCGGGTAATACGGCAGGCGACTCAACGCCCGGTTATCCAGCCGCTCGCCGTAATAGCCATGGGGCAGCGGTCGGCCACGTACCAGATGGATGCCTGGAGGTGGCGGCGCACCGCGAACGAAATAGCCATGATTGTCACGGATCACCTGACGCACCGGGCCGAAGTCGCGAGGTGGCGGGCCGCCGCGATGGTTGCTTTGCCAATCATGGTGATCGCCACCTCGATTGTCGTAGTGGCCCTGCTGCGGGCCGCCGTGGTCGTGATCGTCGCGCGGATCGGCGCTGGCCAGTAGCGGCGTCGCGCTGATCATCAGCACGCCCAGACTGGCAATCAGACGTTTCGGCATTTTCATCGGGTCTTTCCTCACTGCACTGACAGCAAAAAGGGGTTCAGAACGTGGCTCTGAACCCCTCGGTCTTGCTCAATTAGTCTGTGCCGCGAGGCCCTAATTCCTCTGTATCAGGAACTTTACCTTCAGCTGACGCGAGCCTTACGCACGCCTTCGGACAGCGCCGAGCAAAGGCTCAGCACGCCGTCGATGGCCTGGTCCGGTGTGGTCGCGTTGGCGATGTGATCGATCAGTGCCGAACCCACCACCACACCATCGGCCAGACGCGCAATGGACGCGGCCTGCTCCGGCGTGCGTATACCAAAACCGATGCTGATCGGCAGATCGGTATGACGACGCAGACGCGCCACCGCTTCCTCGACGTGTTCCAGCGTCGCCGCACCGGCACCGGTCACACCGGCAACCGACACGTAGTAAACAAAGCCGGAGCTGCCGTTCAACACTTTTGGCAGACGCGCATCATCGGTGGTCGGGGTGGTCAGACGGATGAAGTCGATGCCCGCCGCCTGGGCCGGATCGCACAGCTCCGAGTTGTGCTCCGGTGGCATGTCGACCACGATCAGGCCATCAACCCCAGCCTCTTTGGCTTCGGCGATGAAGCGCTCGACGCCGAACTTGTGGATCGGGTTGAAGTAACCCATCAGCACCAGCGGCGTGTCGCTGTTGTCCTTGCGGAACTCGCGGACCATTTGCAGGGTTTTCGTCAGGTTCTGCTTGGCGCCCAAGGCACGGATGTTCGCCAGCTGAATCGCCGGGCCGTCGGCCATCGGGTCGGTGAACGGCATGCCCAGCTCGATCACGTCGGCACCGGCTTTCGGCAGGCCTTTGAGGATCGCCAGCGAGGTGTCGTAGTCCGGGTCGCCAGCCGTGACGAAGGTCACCAGGGCGGCGCGGTTCTGTTCCTTGAGTTCGGCAAAGCGGGTTTGCAGGCGGCTCATCAGTGTTTCTCCTGCTTGGATTGCTCTTGTTGAGAGTGTTCCATGTGGTGCATGACGGTCTGCATGTCTTTGTCGCCGCGACCGGACAGGTTGACCACCATCAGGTGATCCTTCGGCAGTTTCGGTGCGCGTTTGAATACTTCGGCCAGGGCGTGGGCGCTTTCCAGTGCCGGGATGATCCCTTCCAGACGGCAGCACTGGTGAAACGCAGCCAGGGCTTCATCGTCGGTCACCGAGGTGTACTGGACGCGGCCGATGTCATGCAACCACGCGTGCTCAGGGCCGATGCCCGGATAGTCGAGGCCGGCGGAAATCGAGTGGGCGTCGATGATCTGACCATCGTCGTCCTGCAGCAGGAAGGTGCGGTTGCCGTGCAGCACACCCGGTACACCGCCGTTGAGGCTGGCCGCGTGCTTGCCGGTCTCGATGCCGTAACCGGCGGCTTCGACACCGATGATTTCAACGCTCTTGTCGTCGAGGAACGGGTGGAACAGGCCCATGGCGTTGGAACCGCCGCCGATGCACGCCACCAGGCTGTCCGGCAGGCGGCCTTCCTGGGCTTGCAGTTGATCGCGGGTTTCCTTGCCGATCACCGCCTGGAAGTCGCGAACCATGGCCGGGTAAGGGTGCGGACCGGCCACGGTGCCGATCAGGTAGAAGGTGCTGTCGACGTTGGTCACCCAGTCACGCAGCGCTTCGTTCATTGCGTCTTTCAGGGTGCCGGTGCCGGCGACCACCGGGATCACCTCGGCGCCCAGCAGCTTCATGCGGAACACGTTGGCCTGTTGGCGTTCGATGTCAGTGGTGCCCATGTAGATCACGCAGTCCAGACCGAAACGCGCAGCCACGGTGGCAGTGGCCACGCCGTGCATGCCGGCGCCGGTCTCGGCGATGATGCGTTTTTTGCCCATGCGCCGCGCCAGCAGGATCTGGCCGATGCAGTTGTTGATCTTGTGCGCGCCGGTGTGGTTCAGCTCTTCGCGCTTGAGGTAGATCTTGGCGCCACCGCAGAACTCGGTCAGGCGCTCGGCGAAATACAGCGGGCTCGGACGTCCGACATAGTCACGCTGGAAGTAGGCCAATTCTTCTTTGAACGCCGGATCTTCCTTGGCTGCTTCGTATTCGCGGGCCAGGTCGAGGATCAACGGCATCAGGGTTTCGGCAACGTAACGGCCGCCGAACGAGCCAAACAGGCCGTTGGCGTCAGGGCCGTTACGCAGATCGGAGGTGTTCGAAGTCTGGGTCATGGTTCGCTCCAGCGGATTTCACGAGAAGACAATGGCGTTCACTCTACCCCTGACCTTCCAGGCTGAAAACCGATAAGATCGCCACAACCTGTCAGGAAAACTCACAGATATCATGAGCCATGACCTTCCCCCGCTGAACGCCCTGCGCGCCTTCGAAG
Source organism: Pseudomonas sp. 22085 (assembly GCF_052045815.1). Lineage (NCBI taxonomy): Bacteria > Pseudomonadati > Pseudomonadota > Gammaproteobacteria > Pseudomonadales > Pseudomonadaceae > Pseudomonas > Pseudomonas sp. 22085. Next base: position 199,266 of record NZ_JBQEQA010000013.1, on the reverse strand, counting down.
CCACCGCCCGCCTGAACAGTGTCAGCCAGGCTGCGGAGCAACTGCACGTGACTCACGGTGCGGTCAGCCGCCAGCTCAAGGTGCTGGAAGAGCATCTCGGCGTCAGTCTTTTCGTCAAGGACGGTCGTGGCCTGAAACTCACAGATGCCGGCATCCGTCTGCGCGATGCCAGCGGCGAGGCGTTCGACCGCTTGCGCAGCGTTTGCGCCGAACTGACCCAAAGCACTGCCGATGCGCCGTTCGTGCTCGGTTGCTCCGGTAGCTTGCTGGCGCGCTGGTTCATTCCGCGACTGGGAAGGCTGAATGCCGATCTGCCGGATTTGCGTCTGCACCTGTCAGCCGGCGAAGGCGATCTCGATCCACGACGCCCGGGGCTGGATGCATTGCTGCTGTTCGCCGAGCCGCCATGGCCGGCAGACATGCAAGTCTATGAGCTGGCCAGCGAGCGCATCGGCCCGGTCATGAGCCCGCTGTTCAGCGGCTACCAGCGCCTGCATTCAGCACCGCCCATCGCCCTGCTCGACGAGCCCTTGCTACACACGACTTCACGCCCGCAAGCCTGGCCGAGCTGGGCGCAGCAGAGCGGCCTCGACGCCAAGGCGTTGAAACTGGGGCAAGGTTTCGAGCACTTGTATTACTTGCTGGAAGCGGCCGTCGCCGGCTTGGGCGTGGCAATCGCGCCAGAGCCGCTGGTGACCGAAGACTTGAAGGCCGGACGCCTGGTCGCGCCGTGGGGTTTCAGTGAAACCCCGGCGCAACTGGCGTTGTGGCTACCCAAGCGCGCCGCAGACGGACGCGCCCGGCAATTGGCGCAGTGGCTCAGAAACGAGCTGCGCCAGGCGGATCACTCGCCGCGCTTGAACAGCAGATAAGCGGCCAGAAGACCCAGCGCACCAACCGCAACACCGGCAGTCGTCCACGGGTGTTCCTGTGCGTAATCGCGGGTGGCGATCCCGGTCTCGCGGGTTTTGACTTTGACTTCTTCGTAGGCATCGCTAAGCAGGCTGCGCGAATGTTTCAGCGCACTTTCGGCATTGCTTTTCAGCGCCTTGAGGGTCTTGCGCGAGTCGTCAGAAGCGTCGTCCTTCAGGCTTTCCAACGATTTGAGCAGACTCTCGATCTCCGCTTCCATGCTTTGCAACGAGGCTTTGCGTAACGAGGTGTTGGCCATGGTGGCTCTCCTGCATTGGTGATGAGTGGCGTGTGTTGGTTGGGACTTCAGCGTTTCTGGAAAGTGCAGAAAATCTGAACTTCCTCTCGCCCGGATCGCCGAAATCAACACGGCAAATCGCTGCTAGGCTCAATTGCACACTTCAAGGAGAACACCATGAGTGACCATCACACCTACAAGAAAGTCGAGCTGGTCGGTTCGTCCACCACCAGCATCGAAGACGCGATCAACAATGCGCTGGCGGAGGCCAACAAGAGCATCAAGCATCTGGAATGGTTCGAAGTGACCGAAACCCGCGGCCACATCAAGGACGGCAAGGCGGCGCACTTTCAAGTGACCCTGAAAGTCGGGTTCCGGATTGCCAGCAGCTGAGTTTGGTCTACGCTTCTGAACTTGCGCGCTGGCCGAGTGCCATAGGAATGGCAATGCGCTACGAGGTGAGCGCATCGAGAGAATGGCTCGATGCCCGCCTTAATTAAAATCCGACCAGGGAGTGCGACCGATGAAGAAGTTGATATTGGCAGTAGGTTTGTTGAGCCTTGCGGGTGGTGCGTTTGCTGCCGGCAAGCCTTGTGAAGAACTGAAGGCAGAAATTGCGGCCAAACTCGATGCCAAGGGCGTTTCCAGGTATTCGCTGGAGATCGTCGATAAAGGTGCTGCAGCTGGCGGCAGGGTCGTCGGCAAGTGCGAGGGCGGTGCGAAGGAAATCGTCTACAAGCGCGACTGATCACGCCGGAAAAACAAAAGCCGACGCAATACGTCGGCTTTTTTTTGAACGGCAATCGGGCTCAGCCCTTCATCACCTGCGCCAGCAGCTCGTAGGAGTGCAGGCGGTCGGCGTGTTCGTACAGGTCGCAGGTGAAGATCAGCTCATCAGCCTGGGTCTGTTCGATCAGCACTTCGAGTTTCGCGCGGATTTTCTGCGGACTGCCGACCATCGCCAGACCGAGGAAATCCCCCACCGCCTCACGCTCGTGGGGCAACCACAGGCCGTCCATGGTTTTTACCGGCGGACGCTGCACCAGACTTTGCCCACGCATCAGCGCGAGGATTCGTTGGTACACCGAGGTCGCCAGGTAGTCGGCCTGTTCATCAGTGTCCGCGGCCACCAGCGGCACGCCGAGCATCACGTACGGCTTATCGAGTACCGCTGACGGCTTGAAGTGATTGCGGTAGACGCGAATCGCCTCGTGCATGAAGCGCGGAGCGAAATGCGAGGCGAAGGCGTAGGGCAAACCGCGCTCGCCGGCCAGTTGCGCACTGAACAGGCTGGAGCCGAGCAGCCAGATCGGTACATTGGTGCCGGTGCCCGGCATCGCGATCACGCGCTGATCAGGGGTGCGCGGCCCGAGAAAGCGCGCCAGTTCAGCCACGTCTTCAGGGAAATCATCGGCGCTGCCGGAGCGCTCGCGGCGCAGGGCACGGGCAGTCATCTGATCGGAACCCGGTGCACGGCCCAGGCCGAGGTCGATCCGACCCGGATAGAGGCTTTCAAGGGTGCCAAACTGCTCGGCGATCACCAGCGGCGCATGGTTGGGCAGCATCACACCGCCAGAGCCGACCCGGATGGTCGACGTGCCGCCGGCCAGATAGCCCAGCAACACCGAGGTGGCGGAACTGGCGATGCCATCCATGTTGTGGTGCTCGGCGACCCAGAACCGCGTGTAGCCGAACTTTTCGACGTGCTGTGCCAGATCCAGCGAGTTGCGCAGCGACTGGGCCGGGCTGCCGTTCTCGCGCACCGGCACCAGGTCGAGGGTGGAAAACTTTACGTCGGACAGTTGCTTCATAAACCTGCATCTCCGATTGAGGGCGCAGGTGTGTTCTTGGCGAACGCAAACCTGCCCAATTCATAAGCGTGTTCTGTGCAATGAGGGCATATACCCGAGTTTCAATAGCCGATCCGAAATTTCCTACTAAAAAAGTCAACGATTTACTTGGGCTGAACTTTGTTCCGGCGTCTATCCTCAGAAGCCTTGCAGGCAAAAACCACGACGGCGCGGCGTTTCGCGCCCGATTTGAAGGAGGCACACATGGCTATCGTGAAGAAGGCATCCGCACATTGGGAAGGTGACCTGAAAACCGGCATCGGCTCGATTTCCACCGAAACCGGCGTCCTGCGTGAAGCGCCCTACGGCTTCAAGGCGCGCTTCGAAGGCGGCAAGGGTACCAATCCGGAAGAACTGATCGGCGCTGCCCATGCGGGCTGTTTCTCCATGGCGTTCTCGATGATTCTCGGTGACGCCGGGCTCAAGGCCGACAGCATCGACACCCAGGCCGAGGTCACGCTGGATCAGGTGGACGGCGGCTTTGCGATCACTGCAGTGAAACTGATTCTCAAGGCAAAAATTCCGGGAGCGACCCAGGCGCAGTTCGAGGAGCTGAGCAACAAGGCCAAGGAAGGTTGCCCGGTGTCCAAGGTGCTGAATGCGAAAATCAGCCTCGACGCCTCACTGGTCAGCTGACTGCTTGAGCCGGATCAGAACCCGCCAGGCAAAAATGTGGTCGAATAAGTGACAGCAGCTTTCGCGCATCTTCGTGCGCGCTGCTTCGATGGAGCTTCAACCATGAAACGTTTTGCCTTGGCGGTTTTTGGTCTGGCACTGGCCAGCTCGGTTTGGGCCGCACCAAAACCCTGTGAAGAACTGAAAGCCGAGATCGAAGCCAAGATCCAGGCTCAGGGAGTCACTTCCTATACGCTCGAGATTGTCACCAATGAAGAAGTCCACGACCAGAACATGGTTGTTGGCACCTGCGACAACGGCACAAAAAAGGTCATCTATCAGAAGAACGACCGCTGATACGCTTCAGATGATGCAGTTGACTTCGCGATCCTCGGCGACGATCTCCCGCTTGTCGTTATACAGGCGGGCACTCGGGGTGAAGGCCAGAGAACGGCCTTCCAGCCTGTAGCGCTGCCCCGCTTCGAAATGATCGTAGCGGATGGTCAGATAACACAGGCGCTCCACCGGGCCGGTCATCAGGCTGCCACCTCCCCCGAACACTTCAAAATCGAAGCGAACCCGCAACTCGTGGCTGCCGGGCGTTACCTGGAAGAAACGCCCGTCAGTCAGTCGCTGGTTGTCGAGACGCTCAGCCATCAGCAGTTTCCCGCCCGGGGACGGCGTGGAGAACTCGACCCAGGCCATGTTCGGGTCAACGGGGGGCAAGGGCGTCTGGCAACCAGCGAGCAGGCCGGCGGCGAGCAACAGCATCAACGTGCGCATGATGAATATCCGTGAGTTCGGACATCCAGCGTAACGCCGATCAGGTTCGCTGGCAGCCTGCCGGCGTGCCCTGGCCCACCACGTTGCGTTGTTGATCGTAGAGTTTGGCCCACGGGCGGAAACCGATGCTTCCCGCCTGCAACTGATAACGCTGGCCGGCGTTGAAATCGTTGAATTTCACGCTCAACTGACAATCACGCCATAGCGGCTCGGCATCCGGGCCGATGTTGGTCGCCTCGACCGGAAATTGATAACGCACCCTCAGCTCATGGCTGCCGGGCTGCACTTCGAAGTAACGATGATCGACGGAAGCCTTGTTGTCGACTTCCAGCGCCTGCAACGCCGTGTCCTGTTGCCGGGCATCCAGATCGATCCAGGCTTGCGAGGGGTCAGGGGACGGCATTCCGAATCCGGCACAACCGGCCAGCGTCAGCACGCTTCCTGTCAGTATCAACATGCGCATAGCGGAGCTCCAATGGGCGGGATAGTCTTGGGCAGACTTTCCGGGGGATTTCTTATTTTGATCAGGCCGCTTCCAAGCCATGGGTTACTTGATCGCGTTTTGCGGGTTTTGTTTCCGGGTGTGATGATTTTGTTGCTCAACGGTTGCTCAAGCCTGAGCTATTACGGCCAGCTGGCCAGCGGTCAGCTGCAGCTTTTGCGGGCGCGGGAGCCGGTGGCCAAGGTGATCGCAGACCCGGCTCGCGATGCCAAGCTGCGCACTCACCTGGCCCAATCCCAGAAAGCCCGGGCCTTCGCCAGCGAACACCTGCACCTGCCGGACAACCAAAGCTATCGCCTTTACGCCGATATCGGCCGGCCGTTTGTCGTGTGGAATGTGTTCGCCACCCCGGAGTTTTCCCTGAGCCCGCAGAACCATTGCTTCCCGATTGCCGGTTGCGTGGCCTACCGCGGCTATTACAGCCAGAGCGCGGCGCGGGGCGAAGCAGCGATTCAGCGCCTGCAAGGCATGGACGTGTCGATCGGCGGCGTCGAGGCCTACTCGACCCTCGGCTGGTTCAACGACCCGATCCTCAATTCGATGATGGGCTGGGGCGACGAGCGTCTGGCGACGCTGATCTTCCATGAGCTGGCCCACCAGCGCTTCTATGTGAAAGACGACACCGAGTTCAACGAGTCCTTCGCGACCTTCGTCGAGCAGGAAGGTACGCGGCAGTGGCGAGCGTTTCGGGGCTTGCCCCCGGAAAACGACTCGAAGCTCAAGCAGCGGGATCAATTCATTCAGTTGATCCTCGATACCCGTTCACGCCTCGAAAAACTCTATTCACAACCATTGGCGACAGCGCAGATGCGCGAGCGCAAGGCGGCGGAGTTCGAACGGTTTCGACAGGATTACCGAGCGATGCGCGATGACCAGTGGGCCGGCGACAAACGCTATGACGCCTGGGTCAATGCGCCGTTGAACAATGCACGGTTGTTGCCGTTCGGGCTGTATGACCAGTGGGTGCCGGCGTTTGCGGCGTTGTTCAGGCAGGTCGAAGGGAATTGGGTCAGGTTTTACGCAGAGGTCGAGAAGTTGGGTGGCTTGCCAGTCGTTGAGCGTAAGTCGGCTTTGAAAGTGCTGGCAGGCTCATAAATCTACAGCGGCTTTTTTGGCCCCATCGCGAGCAAGCTCGCTCCCACAGGGACAGTGTTTCAGCAGTGGTACTCGGTTTCCTGTGGGAGCGGGCTTGCCCGCGAAGGCGATATCACTGGCGCTGCAAAAACGCCTGATGCAGCTCCGCCAGCGTCTCGAAGTGATACGCCGGTGCTTCAGCGCTCAGCTCTTCATGGCTGCCAAAACCGTAACCCACGGCCGCCGCATCCAGACCGTTGCTGCGAGCACCGATCAGATCGTGTTTGCGGTCACCGATCATCAACGTACTGGCCGGGTCCAGTCTTTCCTCGGCGATCAGGTGGGCAATCAGCTCGACCTTGTTGGTACGGGTGCCGTCCAGTTCGCTGCCGTAGATCACCTTGAAGTGTTTGGCGAAATCAAAGTGCCGGGCGATTTCCCGGGCGAACACCCAAGGCTTCGACGTCGCGATATACAGCTGCCGGCCCTGGCTGCTCAAGGTTTCCAACAACGGCGTGACGCCGTCGAACACCCGGTTCTCGTACAGGCCGGTGACCTTGAAGCGCTCGCGGTAGTAATTCACCGCCTCCCAGGCCTTGGCTTCGTCGAAACCATAAAACTGCATGAACGCCTGCAACAGCGGCGGGCCGATGAAGTGTTCCAGTCTGGTCAGATCCGGCTCGTCGATGCCGAGTTTGCTCAAGGCGAACTGGATGGAGCGGGTGATGCCCTCACGCGGGTCGGTGAGGGTGCCGTCAAGGTCGAACAGTACGGTCTGGTAATGCATGAAAAATCCCGGGCGGTAGAAAGAAAAGTCAGAGCTGGTCGTAGCCTTCAGCCAGATGCAGGTCCTTGAGCTTCACGTAGTTCGCCGCGCTGTAGGTGAAAAAGGCGTTTTCCTTGTCGGTCAGCGGGCGGACCTGTTTCACCGGACTGCCCACGTACAGAAAACCGCTTTCCAGGCGCTTGCCCGGTGGCACCAGGCTGCCGGCGCCGATGATCACATCGTCCTCGACCACCGCGCCGTCCATGACGATGCTGCCCATGCCGATCAACACGCGGCTGCCGACGGTGCAGCCATGCAGCATGACCTTGTGGGCGATGGTCACGTCATCGCCAATCAACAGCGGAAAACCGTCCGGATTGAACGGGCCGGCGTGGGTGATGTGCAGCACACAGCCATCCTGCACGCTGGTGCGCGCGCCGATGCGGATGCGGTGCATGTCGCCGCGGATCACGGTCAGCGGCCACACGGAGCTGTCTTCGCCGATTTCGACGTCGCCGATCACCACCGCCGAGCCGTCGACAAAAGCGCCTTGGCTCAAGCGTGGGGTGTGATTCTGGTACTTGCGAAGGGACACGATTAGTTCTCTCTCTGTCGCCGATAGCTGCGGTGGGTGTCGATTGTAATTAAGATGGGCGCATGTTTCTTCCAGCCAAGGTGCCAACCGTGAGCGTGAACAACCCTCTTCTGCAGTCCTACGACCTGCCGCCGTTCTCCGCGATCCGTGCCGAACACGTGCAGCCGGCCATCGAAACCATCCTGGCCGACAACCGCGCCGCCATCGCCGAAATCCTCAAGACCCAGGGCCAGAACCCGACCTGGGCCGGGCTGGTGCTGGCGATGGACGAACTCAATGATCGCCTGGGCGCTGCCTGGAGTCCGGTCAGCCACCTCAATGCCGTGTGCAACAGCGCCGAACTGCGTGAAGCCTACGAGTCGTGCCTGCCGGCTTTGAGCGCCTACTCCACCGAAATGGGCCAGAATCGCGAGCTGTTCCAGGCCTATGAAGCTTTGGCCAACAGCCCGGAAGCCGCCGGTTTCGACGTGGCCCAGAAAACCATTCTGGAACATGCGCTGCGCGATTTCCGTCTCTCGGGTATCGACCTGCCCGAAGCCGATCAGAAACGCTACGCCGAAGTGCAGAGCAAACTGTCCGAGCTGGGCAGCCGCTTCTCCAACCAGTTGCTCGACGCCACCCAGGCCTGGACCAAGCACCTGACCGACGAAGCCGCCCTCGCCGGCCTGACCGATTCGGCCAAGGCGCAAATGGCTGCTGCCGCACAGGCCAAAGGCCTCGACGGCTGGCTGATCACCCTGGAATTCCCGAGCTACTACGCGGTGATGACCTACGCCCAGGACCGTGCGCTGCGCGAAGAAGTCTACGCCGCCTACTGCACCCGTGCGTCGGATCAAGGCCCGAACGCCGGCCAGAACGACAACGGCCCGGTGATGGACGAAATCCTCGACCTGCGTCAGGAACTGGCAAAACTGCTCGGTTTTTCCAGCTTCTCCGAACTGAGCCTGGCCACCAAAATGGCTGAATCCAGCGATCAGGTGCTGAGCTTCCTGCGCGACCTGGCCAAGCGCAGCAAACCGTTCGCCGCCCAGGATCTGCAACAGCTCAAGGCTTACGCCGCCGAGCAGGGCTGCGCCGATCTGCAAAGCTGGGACAGCGGTTTCTACGGTGAAAAACTCCGTGAACAGCGTTACAGCGTCGCTCAGGAAACCTTGCGCGCCTACTTCCCGATCGACAAAGTGCTGGGCGGTCTGTTCGCCATCGTTCAACGTCTTTACGGCATCGAAATCGCCGAACTGAAAGGCTTCGACACCTGGCACCCGGATGTACGCCTGTTCGAGATCAAGGAAAACGGCCAGCACGTCGGCCGCTTCTTCTTCGACCTCTACGCCCGCGCCAACAAGCGCGGCGGCGCGTGGATGGACGGCGCCCGCGACCGTCGCCGCACCGTCGACGGCGTGCTGCAAAGCCCGGTAGCCAATCTGGTGTGCAACTTCACCCCGGCCGACAGCGGCAAGCCTGCGCTGCTGACCCACGATGAAGTGACTACCCTGTTCCACGAATTCGGCCACGGCCTGCATCACCTGCTGACCCGCGTCGAGCATGCCGGCGTTTCCGGTATCAACGGCGTGGCGTGGGACGCGGTCGAGCTGCCGAGCCAGTTCATGGAAAACTGGTGCTGGGAGCCGGAAGGCCTCGCGCTGATTTCCGGCCACTACGAAACCGGCGAGCCGCTGCCGCAGGATCTGCTGGAAAAAATGCTCGCGGCGAAGAACTTCCAGTCCGGCCTGATGATGGTGCGTCAGCTGGAGTTCTCGCTGTTCGACTTCGAACTGCACGCCACCCACGGTGACGGCCGCAGCGTCGCGCAAGTGCTGGAAGGCGTACGCAACGAAGTCTCGGTAATGCGACCTCCGGCCTACAACCGCTTCCCGAACAGCTTCGCGCACATCTTCGCCGGCGGTTACGCGGCGGGTTACTACAGCTACAAATGGGCGGAAGTGCTGTCGGCGGATGCCTTCTCCAAATTCGAAGAAGACGGCGTGCTCAATGCCGACACCGGTCGCGCGTTCCGCGAAGCGATCCTCGCCCGCGGAGGTTCGCAGGCGCCGATGGTGCTGTTCGTCGACTTCCGTGGCCGCGAGCCGTCGATTGACGCACTCTTGCGCCACAGCGGCCTGAGTGAGGACGCGGCAGCATGAGTGAGGCACCCGTGAAGACCAAAAAACGCTTTATCGCCGGGGCGGTCTGCCCGGCGTGCAGCGAGCCGGACAAGCTGATGATGTGGAGCGAGGACGATGTCCCGCACCGCGAATGCGTGGCGTGCGGCTACAGCGACACGCTCAATGCCCAAGGGCTGTCGGTGCCGAAAGAATTGGGCACGCGGGTCAACACCAGCGCGCTCAAGCCGGCACCGGACAAAACGGTTCAGGCGGTGCAGTTCTTCCCGAATCCGAAGCTGAAGAAAAAGCCCGACGAGCAGCACTGATCCAGAACCACCTTCCACGATTCGTCGGTGGAAGGTGGTATTGGCTTACCACCTGTCCCCCGCACTTGCTTCGTAGGCTGGCCTTTTGCGCCACGCCTCGAAGGAAGCTGCCATGCCCGACACCAATCCCCTCCTGCAACCCTGGACGCTGCCACCCTGGCCGGCGATTCGCGCCGAGCATCTCGTGCCGGCAGTCAACCGCATCATTACCGACAATCGACGCATCATCGCCCAGGTGATAGTCAGTCAGACCGATCTTCCCGGCTGGGATGATCTGGTCCTGAGCATCGACGAAGCCGACGCCCGCCTCAGTGAAGTCCGCTCGATTCTCGAAACCCTGTCGGTGGGCAGGTCCGACGATGCCGTCTGGCTAGTGGAAAGTGCCAAGGCGCATCTGGCAATCAATCAGTATCGCTCCGAAAAGGCCCGCAATCGCCCGTTGTACGAGACCTATCAGCGTTTGGCGCAGAGTTCGATCGCCGGCAGTTTCGATGAATCGCGCACCCGCGCCCTGGCGCGGATTCTGCGAAGATTCAAGCAGTCGGGCATTGAGCTTCCCCCTGACCAGCAACAGGAACTGGCGCGGTTGAACCGCGAGATCGGTGGGCTGGAGTACGTATTTCTGGATAACCTCGAACGCTGGGCCGCGAGCTGGAATAAGCACATCGACGATGCTGCACTGCTCGCGGGCCTGTCGCCGGCGATGAAAGATCGGCTGGCACTTGCCGCACGCCAGGCCGGGCATGACGGCTGGCTGATCCGCCTGGATCAGAACACCTGCCAGCACATCCTCAAATACGCCGAAAACCGAGCCTTGCGCCAGGAATGCTGCATTGCCTACGCGACCCGCGCATCCGATCGCGGACCGCTGGCCGGCCGCTTCGACAATGGCCCGGTGCTGGCCAAGCTGCTAGCCTTGCGCCAGCAACAAGCCCGTTTTCTCGGTCATGAAAACGCCGCGCAACGGAGTCTGGCAAAGGAAAGCGGCGGGACCACGGCGTGGGTCAGTGGGTTTCTTCAGCGTCAGGCGACGCAGCTGGCACCTGTCCTCGCGCAGGATGCCAAACAATTGGCTGCCTTTGCCCGACAACGCGGGATCGACCGGGTCCAGCCATGGGATGAAGATTTCCTCGCCGAGCAATGGCGCCAACAACAGTTTCCCGGTGTGCTGGAAAACCTGCGGGATTACTTCCCGCTGGAGGGCACCCTGCGCAGGCTGTGTCTGTTCTGCGAGCGGATGTTCGGGATCCGCATCGTCGAGCAGTCCGGCGGGGGGCACTGGCATGACGATGTGCGCCTGCTGCAAGTCAGCGAGCATGGGCAGGTCATCGGCTACATTTACCTTGAGCCGTTTCACCGTGACAACGCTGCGGATTTCCCCGGCACCTCCACACTGCGCAACCGCCGCATCAATGCCGAAGGTCGCCCGGCGCTGCCGATAGCCCTGCTCTACAGCAATTTCACACGGCCTACCGACACCCATCCCTGTCGGCTCGAGCTCGATGATCTGCGGGTGCTGTTTCATGAGTTCGGGCATTGCCTCCAGCATGTGCTGACGCGCTCACCCCACTACAACCTGTCCGGTGTCCTGCAATTGAGCCATGAAGCGGCGGAGTTTTCCGGGCAGTTGTTCGAGCAGTGGTGTCTGTCACGGGAGTTTTTGCGCTGGCTCGGCGTGCATTTCCAGACTGGCGAACGCTTGAGCACCGCACGGATCGACGCGGCGTTGTCGGCCAGCCAGGCTCATTCCAGTCGACAACAGGCCTTGTTGCTGATGGGAGCGATGATCGATTTCGAGCTGCACCTGACCCACGGTGATGGGCGCTCGGTCGAAGAGGTTTGCAGCGACGTGCAGCGCACTCTGGGTCATCTGCAACTGCCGGACAATCACCGGTTCGCCAATGGTTTCGATTACATGGTGACCCAGTACGACGCTTCGGTTTACACCTACGTCTGGTCGGGCGTGCTGGCCCAGGAAGCGTTCAAGCGCTTCAGCCGCGACTGGGTATTCAACGCGCAAACCGGCCGCGAGTTTCGCGCGACCTTCTTTGCGCCGGGTGCAGGGCGTCCATTGCTGGACGCGGTGGAAGCGTTCATCGGCCGGCCGGTCGCCGGCCTCGTTGAAATGGAGGCCGGAGGAGTTACTTCAGATTGACCGTCTGAAACCAGCTCTTCATCGAGCACGTGGCAAACGCGCTGGTGCTGCAATCGCCATTGGCCAGTGCGGTGCGCAATTTATCGACATCAGCCTGCATCACGTAGCGAACGCCGTCCTTGAAGTGGCCGCTTTCACCAAACCCGCCCTGAGTCATTTCGTTCAGGGCGTCTTCCTTGCTCCAGCCCTGCACGACAATCCGGTACATCGCCGCCATCAGGCCGGTGCGATCGGAGCCGTGCTTGCAGTGCATCAGCACCGGGCCTTCGGCTTCGGCGGACTGAATGGCACGCAGGGTCTTGAGCACATCACTGTCGTCCACGTGATTGGTGCGATAGGGCAATTGCACCTGATGGATTCCGGGGGCTTTCAGCCAGTTGGAATCCGCTTCCGGCAGGAAGTTGATAACCGTCGCCACTTTCAGGTTGTTCAACAACGGCACTGCACCGTCATCGGGGAGTGCACTGCGGTAAAGCGTGGGCGACATCTGGAACAGGTTGTATTGCACCTCGACCGGTTGCGCCCACTCAGTGGGACGAGCAGCAGCCGGAGCCTCCGCCGCTTGGGCGGGAATACAGCTGAACAGGGCAAGCAGCGACAAACAGAATGCGGAGGAAAAACGCGTCAGGAACATGCTTTGCGGCGACCGTGTGGGTTTTGTCATTGAAGGCCTCAGCTTGCGAGCCATGCAGTCAAATCCCCGTGAGGCGCTTGTAAAAGAATCGTGAAGACACCGGTTTACTTGGCGAAAAACGCTGTTTTTTTGGCTGAATCGGTTCATCTCGTTGCTTAGCCTGCTACCATTTGTCACATCATGTTGCAGACGCGTCCTCGTTGTTCCCGTCCTTCCGGCCACGTCGCAAACAGAAAATTCTTGAGCCGTTCGCAGAAACGGCTGACAACCATCAATGCCTGATGAGGTGCACCCCCCATGTCTGATGAAGATCGAGACAACCCGCGGCGTGAGTTTTTGCGCAAATCCCTGACCCTGATTCCGGTCGTGACTCTGGCCGGCAGCGGTCTCGGCAGCACGGTGCTGCAAGCCGCGCCCGAAAGCGCGCCTGCCACATCCCAGGCAAAATCGGCCACGGTTGAAGCCAGCACGTATCAGCCGAGCTACTTCACCGCTGAAGAGTGGGCGTTCATCAATGCCGCCGTCGCGCAATTGATCCCCAACGATGCGCAGGGTCCAGGCGCACTCGAGGCCGGCGTGCCGGAATACATCGACCGTCAGATGAACACGCCGTACGCCGCCGGTGCCCTTTGGTACATGCAGGGCCCGTTCAACGCCGACGCCGCGCCGGAGATGGGCTGGCAGAGCAAACTGGTGCCAAAAGAGATCTATCGCCTCGGCATTGCCGCCACGGATCAGTGGGCAAAATCCATCAACGGCAAAACATTTGCCGAGCAAGACAGCGCTACCCGAGACGATCTGCTCAAGCAGCTTGAAGCCGGAAAACCGCAATTCGACGCGGTTCCGGCGAAGATTTTCTTCAGTCTGCTGCTGCAGAACACCAAGGAAGGGTTCTTCTGCGACCCGATCCACGGCGGCAATAAAGGCATGGTCGGCTGGACCATGATCGGCTTCCCCGGCGCCCGCGCCGATTTCATGGATTGGGTGGAACGCAACGAGCAATACCCCTTCCCGGCAGTTTCGATTCGCGGCGAGAGGGCGTGAGCATGGCAACGGTAATGAAGAAGGTCGACGCAGTGATCGTCGGTTTCGGCTGGACAGGCGCGATCATGGCCAAGGAGCTGACCGAAGCAGGCCTCAACGTGCTGGCGCTGGAACGCGGGCCGATGCAGGACACCTACCCTGACGGCAACTATCCCCAGGTGATCGACGAACTCACCTACAGCGTGCGGAAAAAACTCTTCCAGGACATTTCCAAAGAGACTGTCACCATCCGTCACAGCGTCAACGACATCGCCCTGCCAAACCGCCAGTTGGGCGCGTTCCTGCCGGGCAATGGCGTGGGCGGCGCCGGTTTGCACTGGTCGGGCGTGCACTTTCGGGTCGACCCGATCGAGTTGCGCATGCGCAGCCACTACGAAGAGCGTTACGGCAAAAGTTTCATCCCCAAGGACATGACCATCCAGGACTTCGGCGTCAGCTATGAAGAGCTGGAGCCGTTCTTCGATTTCGCCGAAAAAGTCTTCGGCACCTCCGGTCAGGCCTGGACCGTGAAAGGCCAACTGGTCGGTCAGGGTAAGGGCGGCAACCCGTACGCCCCGGATCGCTCGAATCCGTTCCCGCTGCAAGCGCAGAAGAACACGGTTTCCGCACAGCTGTTCGGCAAAGCGGCTACCGAAGTCGGTTACAAACCCTACAACCTGCCATCCGCGAATACGTCGGGGCCGTACACCAACCCCTACGGCGCGCAGATGGGTCCGTGCAACTTCTGCGGTTTCTGCAGCGGTTACGTTTGCTACATGTATTCCAAGGCGTCGCCGAACGTGAACATTCTGCCGGCGCTAAAGCCACTGCCGAATTTCGAGTTACGGCCTAACGCTCATGTGCTGCGGGTCAACCTCGACAGCACTAAAACCAAAGCCACCGGCGTCACCTACATCGACGGCCAGGGCCGGGAGATCGAGCAGCCGGCGGATCTGGTGATCCTCGGCGCGTTCCAGTTGCACAACGTGCGCCTGATGCTGCTCTCCGGTATCGGCAAACCCTACGACCCGGTCAGTGGTGAAGGTGTGGTCGGGCGCAACTTCGCCTACCAGAACATGGCCACCATCAAGGCGTTCTTTGACAAGGACACCCACACCAACAACTTCATCGGTGCCGGCGGCAACGGTGTGGCAGTGGATGACTTCAACGCCGACAACTTCGACCACGGGCCTCACGGTTTCGTCGGTGGCTCGCCGATGTGGGTCAACCAGGCCGGCAGCCGACCGATCGCCGGCACCTCCAACCCGCCGGGCACCCCGGCCTGGGGCAGTGCGTGGAAACGCGCCACCGCCGATTACTACACCCACCAGGTGTCGATGGACGCCCACGGCGCGCATCAGTCCTACCGTGGCAACTACCTCGATCTGGATCCGGTGTACCGCGATGCCTACGGCATGCCGCTGCTGCGGATGACGTTCGACTGGCAGGAAAACGACATCAAGATGAACCGCTTCATGGTCGAGAAAATGGGCAAGATCGCCGAGGCCATGGGCCCGAAAGCCATTGCCGTGATCGGCAAGAAAGTCGGCGACCACTTCAACACCGCGTCGTACCAGACCACCCACCTCAACGGTGGCGCGATCATGGGCACCGATCCGAAGACCAGCGCGCTCAACCGCTATCTGCAGAGCTGGGACGTGCACAACGTGTTCGTCCCGGGCGCCTCGGCCTTCCCGCAAGGCCTGGGCTACAACCCCACCGGCCTGGTTGCCGCGCTGACCTACTGGTCGGCGAAAGCGATCCGCGAGCAGTACCTGAAAAATCCCGGCCCGCTGGTTCAGGCTTAAGGAGCGATGACCATGAAAACTCTCGTTATCGCGACCCTGGCCCTGCTCGGCAGCGCTGCCGTTCATGGCGCCGAAGTTGATCAATCCTTGATCAAGCAAGGCGAATACCTCGCCCGAGCCGGCGACTGTGTGGCCTGCCACACGGCCAAGGATGGCAAGCCGTTCGCCGGTGGCCTGCCGATGGAGACCCCGATCGGCACGATCTACTCGACCAACATCACCCCGGATAAAACCGGTGTCGGTGACTACAGCTTCGAGGACTTCGACCAGGCCGTACGGCATGGCGTCGCCAAAAACGGTAGTACCTTGTACCCGGCGATGCCGTACCCGTCCTACGCCCGTGTCAGCGAACCCGACATGCAGGCGCTCTACGCCTACTTCATGCACGGCGTGGAACCGGTGGCGCAAGAGAACAAGGCCAGCGACATCCCGTGGCCATTGAGCATGCGCTGGCCGCTGATGGGCTGGCGCTGGCTGTTCGCGCCGAAGGTCGAAGACTACAAACCCGCGTCGGACGACGCAGTCGTCAGCCGTGGGGCGTATCTGGTGGAAGGCCTCGGACATTGCGGCGCCTGCCATACGCCACGGGCTCTGACCATGCAGGAAAAATCCCTGAGCGCGGCCGAAGGCAGCAGTTTTCTGTCAGGCAGTGCACCGCTGGAAGGCTGGATCGCCAAAAGTCTGCGCGGCGACCACAAGGACGGTCTCGGCAGCTGGAGCGAAGAACAACTGGTGCAGTTTCTCAAGACCGGGCGCAGCGACCGCAGTGCGGTGTTCGGTGGCATGAGCGACGTGGTCACCCACAGCATGCAATACATGACCGACGCCGACCTGACCGCGATTGCCCGTTACCTGAAATCGCTGCCGGCCAATGACCCTGCCGACCAGCCGCACCAGTACGACGAAAAAGCTGCCAAGGCCTTGTGGAACGGTGACGACAGTCAGCGCGGTGCGTCGGTGTACATCGACAACTGTGCGGCGTGCCACCGCACTGACGGCCATGGCTACACCCGGGTGTTCCCGGCGCTGGCAGGCAATCCGGTGCTGCAATCGGACGACCCGACTTCGCTGATCCACATCGTGCTCAAGGGTGGCACCCTGCCTGCGACGCACACGGCACCGTCCACCTTCACCATGCCCGGTTTCGCCTGGCGCCTGTCGGATCAGGAAGTGGCGGATGTCGTGAGCTTTATTCGTGGCAGTTGGGGCAACAAGGGCGCGCCCGTCAAGGCCGCTGATGTCGCCGAATTGCGCAAGGACGATATGAAGCAAACCTCGAACGATGACCTCGGCCAGGTGACACAGCACAACTGACTGTTCGCCCAACGGCACTAGTCAGATCGACAGCGCCTCGATACTGTATATGCACACAGTATCGAGGCGCTGCCATGTCCACCCCTCTTCCTCCGCGCGGTCGCGGCACCGCCACCAACCCGCACAACCGCTTTGCACCGAGTCGCTCGGTGGCCGAGGACGACGGCTGGTATCAGGAAGTGCCATTGACCCAGGGCACCGAGGTCAGTTTCGAGACGGCTAAGACCATCATCACCCGCAACACCTCGCCGGACCTGCCCTTCGACCGCTCGATCAATCCCTATCGCGGCTGCGAGCATGGCTGCATTTATTGCTATGCACGGCCCAGCCACGCCTATTGGGACATGTCGCCGGGGCTGGATTTCGAAACCAGGCTGATCGCCAAGACCAATGCCGCCCAGGTGCTGGAGGAACAGCTTGGCAAGAAAGGCTATCAATGCGCGCCGATCAATCTCGGCTCCAACACCGACCCGTATCAACCGATCGAACGCGAACACAAAATCACCCGCCAGACCCTGGAAGTGCTGCTGCGCTACCGGCACCCGGTGACCATCGTCACCAAGGGCTCGCTGATCCTGCGCGACCTCGACCTGCTCACCGAACTGGCGCAGCAACGGCTGGTGGCGGTGATGATCAGCCTGACCACCCTCGACGACGAGCTCAAACGCATCCTCGAGCCCCGCGCCGCCGCGCCCAAGGCCCGGTTGCGGGCCATCCGGGTCATGCGCGAGGCGGGGATTCCGGTCGGTGTGCTGTGTTCGCCAATGATTCCGATGATCAACGACAGCGAAATCGAAAGCCTGCTGACCGAGGCCCACGCGGCCGGCGCCCAGAGCGCGGCCTACATGATGCTGCGCCTGCCGCTGGAGGTGGCGCCGCTGTTTGAAGAATGGCTGGCGGCGCACTACCCGCAGCGCGCCACCCATGTACTGAGCCTGATCCGCCAGAGCCGTGGCGGCGAGCTGTACGACAGTCGCTTTGGCGCGCGAATGCGCGGTGAAGGGCCGTTTGCCGACCTGCTTGCCCAGCGCTTCGCCAAAGCGCTGAAACGCCTGGGGCTCAATCACCGCGAAGGTTTCAACCTCGATTGCACGGCCTTCTGTCCGCCGGGTCGCCAGATGGCGCTGATTTAGGAACAATTGGCCGATGGTTGAGCGGCAGGAATGCTTGACCGGTTTACCCCGGTCACGTTTTTTGTGACCTGGAACACACGTTCTAGAGCGCTTGATTCAGTTTGAGTTAAGTTTCGGCGGTTACCTTGTTCATCGAGTGACTGACGGGTCGGGATGACCCGGATGTTCTAAACAGCCACTGGCTTCACACCGGAATACACGGGAACGACTCCCCGAATCCGCCAATGAGGATGAATCATGAGTGACAAGGATAAACAGCCGTTGGCTGCGTCGGCGCAAGCCGCCCCTGTGGCGGAATCCGCCGATGCAGCGTTGAAGCGTATCGTTGACGGCTTTTTGCATTTTCATCATGAGGTCTTTCCGCAGCAGGAAGAACTCTTCAAGAAACTCGCCACGGCACAGTCGCCACGGGCGATGTTCATCACCTGCGCCGACTCGCGCATCGTGCCCGAACTGATCACCCAGAGTTCGCCCGGCGATCTGTTCGTGACCCGTAACGTCGGCAACGTCGTGCCACCCTACGGCCAGATGAACGGCGGCGTTTCCACCGCCATCGAATACGCGGTCCTGGCCCTCGGCGTGCAGCACATCATCATTTGCGGCCACTCCGACTGCGGCGCCATGCGGGCGGTGCTCAACCCGGACAGCCTGGAAAAAATGCCGACGGTCAAAGCCTGGCTGCGCCACGCCGAAGTCGCGAAAACCATGGTGCATGACAACTGCAACTGCACCGACGAAAAAGAAAGCATGCCGATCCTCACCGAGGAGAACGTCATCGCCCAACTGCAGCACTTGCGTACCCATCCTTCGGTAGCCTCGCGCATGGCGAACGGTCATCTGTTCATCCATGGCTGGGTCTACAACATCGAAACCAGCGAAATCAAAGCTTACGACGCGGATCAGGGTTGCTTCCTGCCGCTCGACGGCAGCCATCCGATTCCGGTGGCGACGCCCAAAGCGCGCTTCTAAATCCTCCTAAAAATCCGTGTGGTTTGACGCCGGCCGCTGTTTCAGCGGCCAGGCCTTGCCACGCCTGAAGAACACTTCGGGAGAATCGCCATGCGTGCGGCTCAATTGAAAGCTGTGTTGCCACGGGAGTTGCTCGCTTCGGTGGTTGTGTTTCTGGTCGCTTTGCCGCTGTGCATGGGCATTGCCATTGCTTCAGGGCTGCCGCCGGCCAAAGGCCTGATCACCGGGATCATCGGCGGTCTGGTGGTGGGCTGGCTGGCGGGCTCCCCGTTGCAGGTCAGCGGGCCGGCGGCGGGTCTGGCGGTGCTGGTGTTCGAGCTGGTGCGCCAGCACGGCATCGAAATGCTCGGGCCGATCCTGCTGCTCGCCGGTTTCCTGCAACTGGTAGCGGGACGGCTGAAGCTCGGTTGCTGGTTCCGGGTCACGGCGCCAGCAGTGGTGTACGGCATGCTTGCGGGGATCGGCGTGCTGATCGTGCTCTCACAGGTGCATGTGATGCTCGATGCGTCACCGAAACCCTCTGGTCTCGACAACCTCACGGCATTCCCCGGCGCGGTGGCGCAGGCGTTGCCGTCCGTTGGCTGGCAGGCCGGGTTGCTCGGGCTGTCGACCATCGCGGTGATGTGGTTGTGGGAGAAATTCCGCCCGCATTCGCTGCGCTTTATTCCGGGCGCGCTGCTCGGTGTCGGTCTGGCGACAGGTGCCAGCCTTTTGCTGGCGCTGCAAGTGAAGCGGGTTGAAGTGCCGGCGAATCTGGCGGAAGCCATCGACTGGCTGAAACCGGCGGATCTGCTCAGCCTGGCCGACCCGACGCTGCTGATCGCCGCGTTTGCCGTGGCCTTCATCGCCAGCGCCGAAACCCTGCTGTCCGCCGCCGCGGTGGATCGCATGCACAGCGGCCCGCGTTCGGATTTCGACCGGGAGCTGTCCGCGCAAGGCGTCGGCAACATGCTTTGCGGTCTGGTCGGCGCGCTGCCGATGACCGGGGTGATCGTGCGCAGTTCGGCCAACGTCCAGGCCGGCGCCACCACACGCTACTCGACGATTTTCCATGGCCTGTGGCTGCTGGCGTTCGTGTTGTTGCTGTCGAGCCTGCTGCAGAGCATTCCGGTGGCGAGTCTGGCGGGCGTTCTGGTCTACACCGGTTTCAAACTGGTGGATCTCAAGGCGTTCCGTGGTCTGGGGCGTTATGGCCGGATGCCGATGTTCACCTACGCCGCCACGGCGCTGGCGATCATCTTCACCGACCTGTTGACCGGGGTGCTGATCGGTTTCGGCCTGACCCTGTTGAAGCTGGCGTTCAAGGCTTCACGCCTGAAAATCAGCCTGATCGATCTGCCGCAGGAAGGGGAAATGGAGTTGCGTCTGGTGGGCGCGGCAACGTTCCTCAAAGTGCCGGCACTGACTCAGGTGCTGGGCAGCATTCCGCCGGGCACGACGGTGCATGTGCCACTCAACAACCTGAGCTACATCGACCATTCGTGTCTGGAACTGCTTGAAGAGTGGGGCCGGGCGAATGCGGCGAAGGGGGCGAAACTGTTGATCGAGTCGCGCGGGTTGAAGCGACGGCTCGAGGGGCGGATCCGCACCACGACCGGGATCGGTGCGGCGGGCTAACCCCCATCTGGAAATAAACCTTGTGGGAGCTGGCTTGCCAGCGATGACGGAGTGTCAGTCTCTGATGATTTCGACTGATCCACCGCTATCGCTGGCAAGCCAGCTCCCACAGGTGTCCGGGCATATTCCGGTTATGCGGCAGGCTGATCCAGCTCCAGGCCCACGCCCAGACGCCGGCTCATGCACGGCCAGCGCTTCCATGCCGCACCGGTGTCCGGGCTGCTGAGTTTCTCGCGATAGGCTTCCACCGACTCCAGCGCGAAGCTGTCGTCGTCGAGCATGCTGTCCACCGCGTGATGCACCACTTCGTCGAGTTGATTGGCAAATTCCTCACCAAGCAACTGGTGAGCAATCAGATTGGCGACCGTCATGTCCAAGGGGATCAGTGGCTGGCCGAGATGCTTGATGTAAAGGTCGTTGACCTCTTCGACAAAACGATGCGCCAGATAGGCTTCGTCCAGCAGACTGTCCAGGCCCACGGGTGGCTGGAGGAAGTACTGCTCGGCGATTTTCAGCACCGGTTTGATCTGCGATTCGATTCCCGCTTCCCTGGCGACTTCATTGGCTGCATCCAGCAGGTCTGGCACTTCGTCGATGTAGGCGGCGACAAAACGCGTCAGCACGCCGTTGGCGTCGGTTTCCGGCAACTGGATCGCCGGGTGCAGGTGTTGCAGTTGGGCTTCCAGCTGACGGGTCAGCTTTCCGGTCTCAATCTCGTGTTGTCGGGCTATGTGGATCTGCTCGCGCAATGCGGCGGTGTTCATGAAAACTCCAGGAAACAAGGCAATGAAATAGGGAAGACATAACTTAGCTGGCTTACGAAAAATGCTAAGACGCATTTGTCATAATTATTTCATCCTTGATGCACCGGCGTTATATCGGTTTGCCAACACTCGTCTGCATCCTTCTCCATTCGTGCCCTGGAACGCAAGTGCCAGCTGTTTCATACGATTTACGTCCTCACATTGCATTTCTCAGCGGCTGTCTATACTCGCCATTGAATGGAGTTAGCTGATGACGCCCGACTGCCCACGCAGCAAGGCCCGGCGATTCAAGTTCGTAGTCTGATGCAGCCGCTCCCTTGCCTCTGGTGAAAGCCGGCGGGATAACAAGAACGATAAGGGGAACCCGCAATGATGCGACATCCACACGTCTGGATGGGCCTCCTGTTGTGGTCGATTTTCAGCCCGGCGCACGCTGCCTGGACTGTGAATATGGCGCCTGGAGCGACTGAAATCAGTCACGCAGTATTCGACCTGCACATGACCATTTTCTGGATCTGTGTGGTGATCGGGATCATCGTCTTCGGCGCCATGTTCTGGTCGATGATGGTGCACCGCCGTTCTACCGGGCAGGTCGCCGCAAAATTCCACGAAAGCACCACCGTCGAAATTCTCTGGACCGTCGTCCCGCTGCTGATCCTGGTGGCGATGGCCGTTCCGGCGACCGCGACCCTGATCAAGATGTACGACACCAGTGAGCCGGATATCGATATCCAGATCACCGGTTATCAGTGGAAGTGGCACTACAAATACCTGGGCCAGGACGTCGAGTTCTTCAGCAACCTGGCCACCCCCGCCGAGCAGATCCACAACAAGGAAGCCAAGGGCGAGCACTACCTGCTCGAGGTCGACAAGCCACTGGTGCTGCCGACCGGGGCCAAGGTGCGCTTCCTCGTGACCTCCGCCGACGTGATCCACTCCTGGTGGGTGCCGGCCTTCGCGGTCAAGCGCGATGCGATCCCCGGGTTCGTCAACGAAGCCTGGACCCGCATCGACAAGCCCGGCCTCTACCGTGGCCAGTGCGCCGAGCTGTGCGGCAAGGACCACGGCTTCATGCCGATCGTGGTCGACGTCAAGGAGAAGGCCGACTACGAAAAATGGCTCGCCGAGCGCAAGGCCGAAGCGTTGCAGCTCAAGGAGCTGACCAGCAAGGAATGGACCCTGGACGAGCTCAAGGAACGTGGCGACAAGATCTACCACACCACCTGCGTCGCCTGTCACCAGGCTGAAGGCCAGGGCCTGCCGCCGATGTTCCCGGCCCTCAAAGGCTCGAAAATCGCCACCGGCCCGAAAGAGGCGCACCTGAGCATTGTCTTCCACGGCAAACCCGGCACCGCGATGGCGGCGTTCGGCAAGCAGCTGTCGGAAGTCGATATCGCAGCGGTCGTGACCTACGAACGTAACGCCTGGGGCAACAACAAGGGCGACATGGTCACGCCAAAAGAAGTGCTGGAGCTGAAACAGGCGGAAAGCAAATGAGCCGGTCTATTGCGTACTTCGTGAACCGGTCGGGGCAATGCGCTCCGACCTGCCCAGTCCACTCACTTGAAGGAGACCGGCCATGAGCGCTGTCATCGATGACCACGGTCATGCCGACCACGACCACGCCCACGGCCCCGCCAAAGGCCTGATGCGCTGGGTGCTGACCACCAACCACAAGGACATCGGCACGCTGTACCTGTGGTTTGCGTTCTGCATGTTCCTGCTCGGCGGCTCGTTCGCTATGGTGATCCGCGCCGAGTTGTTCCAGCCCGGCCTGCAGATCGTCGAGCCGGCGTTCTTCAACCAGATGACCACCATGCATGGTCTGGTGATGGTGTTCGGTGCGGTGATGCCGGCGTTCGTCGGCCTCGCCAACTGGATGATCCCGTTGATGGTCGGTGCGCCGGACATGGCCCTGCCGCGGATGAACAACTTCAGCTTCTGGCTGCTGCCGGCGGCGTTCCTGCTGCTGGTCTCGACCCTGTTCACCCCCGGTGGCGGGCCGAACTTCGGCTGGACGTTCTACGCGCCGCTGTCCACCACCTATGCCCCGGAAAGCGTGACGTTCTTCATCTTCGCCATCCACCTGATGGGGATCAGTTCGATCATGGGCGCGATCAACGTGATCGCCACCATCCTCAACCTGCGCGCCCCCGGCATGACCCTGATGAAAATGCCGCTGTTCGTCTGGACGTGGCTGATCACCGCGTTCCTGCTGATCGCGGTGATGCCGGTGCTGGCCGGGTGCGTGACGATGATGCTGATGGACATCCACTTCGGCACCAGCTTCTTCAGTGCCGCCGGTGGCGGTGACCCGGTGCTGTTCCAGCATGTGTTCTGGTTCTTCGGCCACCCCGAGGTGTACATCATGATCCTGCCGGCCTTCGGTGCCGTCAGCCAGATCATCCCGACCTTCTCGCGCAAGCCGCTGTTCGGCTACACCTCGATGGTCTACGCCACGGCGAGCATCGCGTTCCTGTCGTTCATCGTCTGGGCGCACCACATGTTCGTGGTGGGCATTCCGCTGGTGGGCGAGTTGTTCTTCATGTACGCGACGATGCTGATCGCGGTGCCGACCGGGGTGAAGGTGTTCAACTGGGCCAGCACCATGTGGCAAGGCTCGATGACCTTCGAGACGCCGATGCTGTTTGCCGTGGCGTTCGTGATCCTGTTCTCGATCGGCGGTTTCTCCGGACTGATGCTGGCCATCGCCCCGGCGGACTTCCAGTACCAGGACACCTACTTCGTGGTCGCGCACTTCCACTACGTGCTGGTGCCGGGGGCGATCTTCGGGATCTTCGCGTCGGCCTATTACTGGCTGCCGAAATGGACCGGCCACATGTACGACGAAACCTTGGGCAAGCTGCACTTCTGGCTGTCCTTCGTCGGCATGAACCTGACCTTCTTCCCGATGCACTTCGTGGGTCTGGCGGGCATGCCCCGGCGAATTCCGGACTACAACCTGCAGTTCGCCGACTTCAACATGGTGTCGTCGATCGGCGCGTTCATGTTCGGTGCCACGCAGATCTTCTTCCTGTTCATCGTGATCAAGACCATCCGTGGCGGCGAGCCGGCTCCGGCCAAACCGTGGGATGGTGCCGAAGGTCTGGAGTGGAGCGTGCCGTCACCGGCGCCGTATCACACCTTCACCACGCCGCCGGAAGTGAAATGAACATTTTCTGCCTTGTGGAAACGCCTGTGGGAGCAGGCTTGCCCGCGATGGCGGCCTGCCTGAAACACCGCGTCGGCTGCATGGCTGGCAAGCCAGCTCCCACAGGGTTCTCGGCCGAGGGCAAAGATCATGGCTGACTCGATTTCGATGAAGAAGCTGGTCACCCGACTGCTCGGTGTGGTGGTGGCGATGTTCGTCTTCGGCTTTGCCCTGGTGCCGATCTACGACGTGATGTGCAAAGCGTTCGGTATCAACGGCAAGACCGCCGGGCAGTACGAGGGCGAGCAGACCGTCGATGCCTCGAGGCAAGTGCGGGTGCAATTCCTGTCGACCAACACCGCCGACATGCCTTGGGACTTCTACCCCAAGCATGACGAACTGACGGCCAACCCCGGCGCGGTGAACGAGATGATCTTCATCGCGCGCAACCCCACCGACAAACCGATGAGCGCTCAAGCCGTACCGAGCATCGCGCCGAGCAATGCGGCGGCGTATTTCCACAAGACCGAATGCTTTTGTTTTACCCAGCAGGTGCTGCAGCCCGGTCAGCAGATCGAGATGCCGGTGCGTTTCATCGTTGACCGCGACATGCCCAAGGACGTGAAGCACCTGACGCTGTCCTACACGCTGTTCGATATCACCGCCCGACATCCTCCGGTGGCTGCAAACACTGGCGGTTAAGCGTGCCCGATAAGGAGAACAATAAATGGCAACTCATGAGCACTATTACGTCCCGGCCCAGAGCAAGTGGCCGATCGTCGCCACGGTGGGGATGTTCGTCACCGTGTACGGTCTGGCGACCTGGTTCAACGATCTGAAGGCAGCGCGTCCGGAATCCCACGGCCCGCTGATCTTTTTCGTCGGCGGCCTGTTGCTGGCGTACATGCTGTTCGGCTGGTTCGGCACGGTGATCAAGGAAAGCCGCGCGGGGTTGTACAGCCCGCAACTGGACCGCTCGTTCCGCTGGGGCATGAGCTGGTTCATCTTCTCCGAGGTGATGTTCTTCATCGCCTTCTTCGGCGCGCTGTTCTACGTGCGACACATTTCCGGCCCGGCGCTGGGTGGCGAAGGCACCAAAGGCATCGCCCACATGCTCTGGCCGAACTTCCAGTTCACCTGGCCGCTGCTGCACACGCCGGATCCGAAACTGTTCCCGCCGCCCAAGGAAGTCATCAGCCCCTGGGGCCTGCCGCTGATCAACACCATCCTGCTGGTGAGCTCCAGCGTGACCATCACCATCGCCCACCATGCGCTGAAGAAAGGTCATCGCGGCGCGCTGAAACTGTGGCTGGCGATCACCGTGCTGCTGGGTTGCGCGTTCCTCGGCTTCCAGGCCGAAGAATACATCCACGCCTACCACGAACTGGGGCTGACCCTCGGCTCGGGCATCTACGGCGCGACGTTCTTCATGCTCACCGGTTTCCACGGCGCCCACGTGACCATCGGCACGATCATTCTGTTCGTGATGCTGATGCGCATCATGAAGGGCCACTTCGACAACGAACATCAGTTCGGCTTTGAAGCGGCGAGCTGGTATTGGCACTTCGTCGATGTGGTGTGGATCGGCTTGTTCATCTTCGTTTATGTGCTTTAACAGCAGCTGCAAGCCGCGAGCTGCGAGCTTCAAGTCAAAACGGTAAGGCTTGTAGCTTGTAGCTTGGCGCTTGCAGCTACCACGGCACGTGGGACACCAGTTGGCCGCTGTAGAAACCCCAGGCAATCAAGCCGACGGTGCAAGCGGCCAATGCCACCCGAACACTCAAGGCGATCACCAGGCGATTCGAGCTGCTGTCGTCCTTGACCAGGAAAAACAGGCCGCTGAACAGGCTGACCACCGTGGCAATCAGCATCAGGACGATGGCTGCTTTGAGCATGGGAAGAACTCCGGGGGAACTAGCGATGCAATTGAGTATAGCGATCGCACTCACTGATTTTCTGGCGCGGCCATGAAGCGCTTCCGGCCGGGCGTGGTGCCGACCCTGGTAGTCGGCCTGCTGCTGCCGTTGCTGATTTCGCTGGGCTTCTGGCAAATGGGCCGGGGCGAGGAGAAAACCGCCCTGCTCGCCAGCTACGCCGAACGCCGCGCCGCCGAACCGATGGCCAGCACCGAGTTGCTGCACAGCGCCGATCCGGCCTTTCGCCGGGTGCATCTGCACGGCCAGTTCGATGCCGCCCACAGCCTGTTGCTGGACAACCGTCAGCGCAACGGCAAGGTCGGCGTCGAATTGCTGCAACCGTTTCAGGATCAACGCAGCGGCCAGTGGCTGCTGGTCAATCGCGGCTGGCTGCCATGGCCGGACCGACGCACAGCCCCGCAATTCACCACGCCGGCCGACGCCGTAAACGTGGATGCCTGGGTGTATATCGCCCCCGGCGCCACCTTCCAGCTACATGCCGATCCGGTCAGCAGCACCTGGCCGCAAACCGTCACCGCCGTCGAACCCGCGAAGCTGTGGAAAACCCTCGAACGCGACGGCTTCGCCTACGAATTACGCGCCGAACCCGGCCCGGCCAGCTATCAGGCCGACTGGCCGGTGGTCGCGATGGGCCCGGAGAAACACCTCGGTTACGCCGTGCAGTGGTTCGCCATGGCCACCGCCCTGCTCGGTCTCTACCTCTATCTCGGCTGGCACAACGCAAAGGAGAAACACCATGGGAGCGGCCATGAATCCACCCAGCATGTCTGAAACGAAAGTCCCGGCCAGTCGCCGTCGCGGACGCATCCAGCTGCTGCTGATCGTGCTCGGCGTGATCGGTCCGATGATCCTCGCCACCGGCATGTACAAGTTGCAGTTCTGGGTGCCGGAAGGTCGCAGCTATCACGGCGAACTGATCGGCAACGGTCAGACCCGCGCCGACCTCGGTATCCAGGCTGACGAAACGCGCTGGCAGATGCTGGTGACCGCACCGAAGGATTGCGCGGTGGACTGCCAGCAACTGGTGTACCTGGCGCGGCAGATCCAGATTGGCCTGGGCCGCGAAGCCGGGCGCGCCAGCCACGCCCTGGCCGCTGCACAACCGTTGGCTGCCGACTACGAAGCCAAGCTGACCCGCGAATATCCGCAGCTGCAACGCTACCCGCTGGACGCAGCGACCTTCAGCAAGGCCACGGGCGACAAGGCCACGCCGCAACTGTGGATCATCGATCCCCACGGCAACCTCGTGCTGCGCTACGACCCGAGCGTCAAGGGCAAGGATCTGCTCAACGACCTGCGCCACCTGCTGAAACTGTCGAACATCGGATAAGGGCATCGTCATGGCCAAACCTGGATTTCGCCTCGCGCTGTTTGCCACCCTGCTGGCGCTGATCGTCGTGTTGCTCGGCGCCTACACCCGCCTGACCCACGCCGGCCTCGGCTGTCCGGACTGGCCGGGCTGCTACGGGTTCATCAGCGTGCCGAAAAGCGAAGCCCAGCTGGCCCATGCCGAACTGCATTTCCCGGACACGCCGGTGGAGGCGCATAAAGGCTGGAACGAGATGATCCACCGCTACTTCGCTGGCACCCTCGGCATGTTGATCTCGATTCTGGCCGGGCGCGCGTGGGTCAATCGTCGTCATCCCGGGCAACCGCTGAAACTGCCGTTGTTTCTGCTGGCGGTGGTGTTCGCCCAGGCGGCGTTCGGCATGTGGACGGTGACGCTCAAACTCTGGCCGCAAGTGGTGACCGGACATTTGCTCGGTGGCTTCGCGACCCTGAGCCTGCTGTTTCTGCTGACGTTGCGACTGTCCGGCGTGCTGCCGACGCTGACCGTGCCCAAGCGCCTGCAATATTGGGCGACTGCCGGATTGCTGTTGGTGATCGGCCAGATCGCCCTCGGCGGCTGGGTCAGTTCCAACTACGCGGCGGTGGCCTGCATCGACTTCCCGACTTGCCACGGCCAATGGCTGCCGCCGGCGGATTTCGCCAACGGCTTTCACCTGGCTCAACACATCGGCCCCAATTACCTCGGCGGGCAACTCGACAGCGATGCACGCACGGCGATTCACCTGACTCACCGCATCGGCGCGTTGCTGGTGACGATTGTCCTGCTCGGTCTGGCCTGGCAACTGAAAGTGGTGGGCATGACCCGACTGGCCGGCCTGGTGCTGATCGCCCTCGCCGCGCAGATCACCCTCGGCATCAGCAACGTGCTGTTCCATCTGCCGCTGCCGGTGGCCGTGGCGCATAACGCCGGCGGTGCCGCGCTGCTGCTGACGATGGTGCTGGTCAACTATCACGCGCGAACCAGTCTGGTTCGGGTCCGGCAGCCGATGATCGCGCGCTGGCGCCTCAGCCCGCGCAAACACTCGGCGGCGCCCATCACTATTAAAGGAGAGACGCCATGGCGATTCTGATCGGCGAACGTCCGGCGCAGGCGCTGTGGCGTGATTACCTGGAGCTGACCAAACCGAAAGTCGTGGTGCTGATGCTGATCACCTCGCTGGTGGGCATGTTTCTCGCGACCCGCGCCGGGGTGCCGTGGACGGTGCTGGTGTTCGGCAATCTGGGGATCGCGTTGTGTGCCGGTGGCGCGGCGGCGGTCAATCATGTGGTGGACCGGCGCATCGATGCGGTCATGGCCCGCACCCATAAACGGCCGCTGGCCGAGGGCCGGGTTTCGCCCACGGGCGCACTGACCTTTGCGCTGGTGCTGGCACTGCTCGGCCAGGCCCTGCTGCTGACCTTCACCAATCCGCTGACTGCGTGGCTGACCCTGGCCTCGCTGCTCGGCTACGCGGTGATCTACACCGGTTTCCTCAAACGCGCGACGCCGCAGAACATCGTCATCGGTGGCCTTGCCGGCGCCGCGCCGCCGCTGCTCGGCTGGACCGCCGCGACCGGCCACGTCAGCGCCGAACCGTTGCTGCTGGTGCTGATCATCTTCGCCTGGACCCCGCCGCACTTCTGGGCGCTGGCCATCCACCGCAAGGAGGAATACGCCAAGGCCGATATTCCGATGCTGCCGGTCACTCATGGCGAGCACTACACCAAGGTGCACATTCTGCTGTACACCTTCGCCCTGCTGGCGGTCAGTCTGCTGCCGTATGTGATCCACATGAGCGGCCTGCTGTACCTGATCTGCGCGCTCGGTCTGGGCGCCAGGTTTCTGCAATGGGCCGTGGTGCTGTACCGTGGCACTCGGCCGCACGCGGCGATCAACACCTTCAAGTACTCTATCTGGTACCTGTTTCTGCTGTTCATCGCCCTGCTCGTAGACCACTACTTACTGTTGAACCTATGACTCGAACCCAGAAAACCGTCTTCATCCTCGTCGCCGTGATCGCGCTGATCCTCGGCCTGACCGTCAACAAAGTGCTGAGCGGCAAGGGCCAGGGCGACCCGACCGCACTGATCGACGCCGGCATCATCCTGCTGCCGCAGAGCCGCAACCTGCCGGACGTGACGATGACCAATCAGGACGGCCAGCCGGTCACGGTCAACGAGCTCAAGGGCAAGTGGAGCCTGCTGTTCTTCGGCTACACCTTCTGCCCGGACATCTGCCCGACCACCCTCGCCCAGCTGCGCCAGATCAAAAGCGAACTGCCGAAGGATGCTGTGGATAAATTGCAGATCGTGCTGGTCAGCGTCGATCCGAACCGCGACAACCCCGCGCAGTTGAAGCAGTACCTGGGCTACTTCGATCCACAGTTCATCGGCCTGACGCCGAAATCGATCGACGAGCTGCAGAAGGTGGCGAACGCAGTGAGCATTCCGTTCATTCCGGCGGACACCAGCAAGCCGAATTACACGGTGGATCACAGCGGGAATCTGGCGGTGATCGGGCCGGACGGAACACAGCGCGGGTTTATTCGCGCGCCGTTGAATAATGCCAAGCTGGTTGCGCAGTTGCCGGTGATGTTGAACCGCAAGTAAGAACAGCACTGTTCCAATGTGGGAGCGGGCTTGCTCGCGAATGCGGTGTGTCAGTCGNCCCACCGCTTTCGCGGGCAAGCCCGCTCCCACAGGGGATGTGTTTTGGGGACAAAAAAGGGGACGCCAGTGGCGTCCCCTTTTCGTTGCGGCGTCCGAATCAGAACGCCGGCAATACCGCGCCTTTGTATTTCTCGGTAATGAATTTCTTCACTTCCGGGCTGTGCAGGGCAGCGGCCAGTTTCTTCATGGCGTCGCTGTCCTTGTTGTCCGCGCGGGACACCAGGATGTTCACGTAAGGCGAGTCGCTGCCTTCGATGACCAGCGCATCCTTGGACGGATCGAGCTTGGCTTCCAGCGCGTAGTTGGTGTTGATCAGCGCCAGGTCGACCTGGGTCAGCACGCGCGGGATGGTCGCGGCTTCCAGTTCACGGATCTTCAGGTCTTTCGGGTTCTGGGCGATGTCCTTGACGGTCGACAGGATGTTGGTCGGATCCTTCAGGGTGATCACGCCGGCCTTGGCCAGCAGCAACAGCGCACGGCCGCCGTTGGTGGCGTCGTTCGGGATCACCACGTTGGCGCCGCTTGGCAGCTCTTCGATTTTCTTGAATTTGCTGGAGTAGGCGCCCAACGGTTCCAGGTGCACGCCAGTCACGGAAACCAGGCTGGTGCCCTTGGCCTTGTTGAACTCATCGAGGTACGGCTGGTGCTGGAAGAAGTTGGCGTCCAGACGCTTCTCGGCCACCTGCACGTTCGGCTGAACGTAATCGGTGAAGACCTTGACCTTCAGATCCACGCCTTCTTTGGCCAGAGCCGGCTTCACGAATTCGAGGATTACCGCGTGCGGCACCGGGGTGGCAGCAACGGTCAGGGTTTCGTCGGCGTGGGCCGAGAACGCTGCAACGGCAGCCAGGGCAACGATCAGTTTTTTCATTCAGCTAACTCCTTTTTACGGCGCCCGTCTGGCGCCTGCCAGCGAATGGCCGGCTCATGTCATTACAAAACCGGTTATTTGCGCGAGAAGTGCACGACCAGTCGGTCGCCGACCATTTGCAGCACTTGCACCAGAATCAGCAGCAACACCACGGTGACGATCATCACGTCAGTCTGGAACCGCTGGTAGCCGAAACGGATCGCCAGGTCACCCAGGCCACCGGCACCGACCACACCGGCCATCGCCGTGTAGGAAACCAGTGTAATCGCCGTCACCGTAATTGCAGCGAAGATGCCCGGACGGGCCTCCGGCAGCAGGGCGTTCATGATGATCTGGCGAGTGGTCGCGCCCATTGACTGGGTTGCCTCGATGATGCCGCGATCGACTTCACGCAGGGCGGTTTCCACCAGCCGCGCGAAGAACGGCGTCGCGCCCACTACCAGCGGCGGAATCGCACCGGCCACGCCCAGTGAGGTGCCGGTGATCAGCACGGTGAACGGGATCATCACGATCAACAGAATGATGAACGGCAGCGAACGCAGGATGTTCACCACCAGCGACAGCAAGGCGTACACGCCTTTGGCTTCGAGCAACTGACGCGGGCTGCACAGGAACAGCAGCACGCCCAGCGGCAGGCCGAGCAGCACGGTGAACAGCAGCGAACCGCCGAGCATCATCAGGGTGTCGCCAGTGGCGAGCCAGATTTCGTACCAGTCGATATTGGTGAAGAAACTCATCAGGTCTTCCATTAGCGCAACACCTCCATGTGAACGTCAGCGGCGGTGAAGCGGGCGAAAGCTGCGTCCATGTCGCCACCGGTGACGGCGAGGGTCAATTGCCCGTAGGGAATGTCTTTGATGCGGTCGATACGACCGGCCAGGATGCTGTAGTCCACACCGGTTTCCCGGGCGACGGTACCGAGCAACGGCGCGTAGGTCGCTTCGCCCTGGAAGGTCAGACGCACGATGCGACCCGGCACGTGAGCGAAGTCATCGCGCTGCTCGCTTTCGTCGATCTGCTCGCTTTCCTGAACAAAGCGCTTGGTGGTCGGGTGCTTCGGATGCAGGAACACATCGGCCACCGAACCTTGCTCGACGATCACGCCGGCATCCATCACGCCGACCTGATCGCAAACGCGGCGGATCACATCCATCTCGTGGGTGATCAGGACGATGGTCAGCTTCAGCTCGCGGTTGATCTCGGCCAGCAGTTGCAGGACCGACGCCGTGGTCTGCGGGTCGAGGGCACTGGTGGCCTCGTCGCACAGCAGGATCTTCGGTTTGGTCGCCAGGGCGCGAGCAATGCCGACGCGCTGCTTCTGACCGCCGGACAGTTGCGCCGGGTACTTTTTGGCGTGATCGGACAGACCGACCCGCGCCAGCAACTCGGCCACACGCTGGTCGATCTCGGCGCGGGACAGTTCACCGGCCAGGGTCAGCGGCAGCGCGACGTTGTCGGCCACGGTCTTGGATGCCAGCAGGTTGAAGTGCTGGAAGATCATCCCGACCTGCTGACGAAAACGGCGCAGGCCGTTGGCGTCCAGCGCGGTGACTTCTTCACCGTCGACGATGATCTTGCCGCCACTGGATTGCTCCAGGCGATTGATCAGACGCAGCAGGGTACTTTTTCCCGCGCCGGAATGGCCAATCAGGCCGAACACCTGACCGTTCTCGATGGAGAAGCTGGTCGGGTGCAGCGCGGTGATGTCCTTACCGGCGACGCGGTAAGTCTTATGGACGTTTTGAAACTCGATCACGTAGCGAACCTTGTGGGGCGCGTTGGAAAAGGATCAGCGGTTAGCCGGGCGCGCATTTTAGCCTGTCCGTATAGAGGTTCTTAGCATTTATTTCGCGAATAACCTTCGATTTGGCAATAACAGGATCAAAGGTCATAAAAAAGGAACGCCCGAAACCCTCATCAGTCACTAATTAAGCGACTTGAAAACCCTGGGTGCCGTGCCTGGGAAACACTCAAGCGTTCCGGGGCAATCCCGGGACAAACAGGAGTTCATGACTGATGAGTACCAAGAAACCTGCCAATGACAAAAGCCAACTGGCCGGCACCGATACCCCGGATCGCGCCAACACCAATGCCAAACTCGACAGCCTGGAGAAGTTTCGCTCCGACGCTACCGGTCAGGCCCTGCGCACCAACCAGGGCGTGAAAATTGCTGATAACCAGAACACCCTCAAGGCCGGAGCTCGCGGGCCGTCGCTTTTGGAAGACTTCATCATGCGTGAAAAGATCACGCACTTTGACCATGAACGGATTCCCGAGCGCATCGTCCACGCCCGCGGCACCGGCGCCCATGGTTTCTTTCAGAGCTACGAGAACCATTCGACGCTGACCAAGGCCGGTTTCCTGCAGGATCCAGGGAAGAAAACCCCGGTGTTCGTGCGTTTTTCCACGGTGCAGGGGCCGCGTGGTTCCGGCGACACCGTGCGTGACGTGCGTGGTTTTGCCGTGAAGTTCTTCACCGACGAAGGCAACTTCGATCTGGTCGGCAATAACATGCCGGTGTTCTTCATTCAGGACGCGATCAAGTTTCCTGACTTCGTCCACGCGGTAAAACCCGAACCGCATAACGAGATCCCTACCGGCGGCTCGGCTCACGACACGTTCTGGGATTTTGTGTCGCTGGTGCCGGAATCGGCGCACATGGTGATCTGGGCGATGTCCGACCGGGCGATCCCGAAAAGCCTGCGCAGCATGCAGGGCTTCGGCGTGCACACCTTCCGGCTGATCAATGCCGAGGGCAAATCGCGCTTCGTCAAATTCCACTGGCGCCCTACCGCCGGCACCTGTTCTTTGGTGTGGGACGAGGCGCAAAAACTTGCGGGCAAAGACACCGACTACCATCGGCGCGATCTCTGGGAAGCCATCGAAATGGGCGACTACCCGGAATGGGAACTCGGCGTTCAGGTCATCGAAGAGGAAAACGAACACGACTTCGATTTTGACATCCTCGACCCGACCAAACTGATTCCCGAGGAAATCGTCCCGATCACGCCATTGGGCAAGATGACCCTCAACCGCAACCCGGACAACTTCTTCGCCGAAACCGAGCAGGTCGCGTTCTGCCCCGGCCATATCGTGCCGGGAATCGACTTTTCCAATGACCCGCTGCTGCAAGGTCGGCTGTTTTCCTACACCGACACGCAGATCAGCCGACTCGGCGGGCCGAACTTTCATGAGTTGCCGATCAATCGCCCGGTCGCACCGTTCCACAACGGCCAGCGCGATGCCCAGCACCGTACGGTGATCGACAAGGGCCGTGCCTCGTATGAACCCAATTCCATCGATGGCGGCTGGCCGAAAGAAACCCCGCCGGCCGCGCAGGACGGAGGTTTCGAGAGTTATCCGGAGCGTATCGACGCCAACAAGATTCGTCAGCGCAGCGAGTCGTTCAGCGACCACTTCTCCCAGGCGCGGTTGTTCTTCAACAGCATGAGCGCGCACGAGAAAGAGCACATCATCGCCGCCTACAGTTTCGAACTGGGCAAGGTTGAGCGTGAGTTCATCCGGGCGCGGCAAGTGAACGAGATTCTCGCCAACATCGATCTGGAGCTGGCCAAACGCGTGGCGGCCAACCTGGGTCTGCCAGCGCCAGGCAAAGGCACCGTCGACGTACCGAAAACATCACTGGATCGCTCTCCATCGTTGAGTCAGGCCAACCTGTTGCCGGAGAACATCAAGACACGAAAAGTCGCGATCCTTGCGGCCAATGGTGTCGACGGTGCGGCAATTGATGCGATGAAGAAGGCGCTGGCGGCAGAAGGTGCGCACGCCAAACTGCTCGGCCCGACCTCGGCGCCGGTGAAAACCGCCGATGGCAAAAGCCTGGCGGTGGATGCGTCGATGGAAGGTTTGCCTTCGGTGGCGTTCGATGCGGTGTTCGTGCCGGGTGGCGCGGCGTCGGTCAAGGCGTTGAGCGGTGACGGCGTGGCGTTGCATTACCTGCTGGAGGCATACAAGCACCTGAAGGCGATTGCGCTGCAGGGTGAGGCCAAGCAGTTGCTGGACGTGTTGAAGCTGGAAGCGGATGCCGGGTTGCTGGAGGGCAAGGATGTTGGCGCGCTGACCAAGCCATTCTTTGCTGCGATCGGGCAGCATCGGGTCTGGGATCGCGAGCCTAAGGCCAAGGCCATTCCCGCTTAAGGATGTTGGTTGACTGACAGGACGCCTTCGCGGGCAAGCCCGCTCCCACAGGACTGCACTGTACCTGTGGGAGCGGGCTTGCTCCGGGCGGCGTTCCGACGATGCTTTTTAAGGTTTGCGCGGGCTCAGAACCATCTGCGCCGGTACCGTGCGCAGAATCTGTTTCTCGATCTTCAGAGCGAAATCCGGATCAAGCTTCTTCACGCGCTTGGTGATCAACGTCGCCAGCCACGGGTAATCATTGGTGCGTGGAGCCTGAATGCTCACTGCACAGTCGTAATTCACCACATCGGCGGCGATCGCATCCAGTTGGCGGCGAAGTTTGCGGCTATCGGTGATGTTCAGCGCGACCGTGGTGCTCTCGGCGGTCGGATCGATTACCTTGGCTTTCGGCTTGGCTTCAGCGGCTTGCAGCGCCGCTTCGGCTTTCTCCAGCTCGGCCTTGCGCGCTTCAGTGATCGCGCCGTTGACGCCACCGGTCAGTGCCGGGGCCTTGGGCATCAGCACACGGGCACGGGCCAGCGCGGTCGCGGCCGCATTGACATCGCCCTTTTGCAGGACGATCTGGCTGCGGCGCAGATAGGCTTCGGCCAACTGGCGCTGGTATTGCTCAAGGGATTGATCGTTGGGTGTTTCGGCCTGCAAGGCTGCCAATTGGTCTTCGGCAGTGGCCAGTTCGCTGCTGGCCAGGCTTTGCTCCAGCTGTGCGATGGCCGTGGCCCGCGCATCGGGGACTTCGGCCACCGGCGGCGTGCTTTGGCAGGCGCCCAGCAGCACTGAAAAGGCCACAAGGAGCAGATAACGGGAGGCGAACGGCTTCATTCCTGCGACTCTCTATTTGCGCAAAAAACGAGCAAGTCTACACCCCTCGACGGGGCAGAACAAAACTCAGCAGAAACAGTGCGGCGGCCGTCACAACGATTGACGGACCGGCCGGGGTGTCCTTGAACCACGACAACGCCAGCCCGCCACACACGGCGAGCATGCCCAGCACGCTCGCGCCCAGTGCCATCTGCTCCGGAGAACGGGCGTGACGCTGTGCCGCAGCCGCCGGAATGATCAACAGCGAAGTAATCAGCAATACACCGACGATTTTCATCGCCACTGCGATCACCACCGCGATCAACAGCATCAGCGCCATGCGCAAACCGGCTACCGGCAGGCCTTCGACCCTGGCCAGCTCTTCGTGCACGGTGATCGCCAGCAATGGGCGCCATAGCGTCACCAGCAACACCAGCACGGCTGCGCTGCCACCGAGGATCCACGCCAGATCGGTCGGGCTGATCGCCAGCAGATCACCAAACAGATAGGCCATCAGGTCGATCCGCACTTCATGCATGAAGCTTAGTACCACCAGCCCGAGAGAGAGCGTGCTCGGTGCGAGAATTCCCAGAAGCGTGTCGGACGCCAGTGGCTGACGCTGCTGCAAGGTCACCAGCAACACCGCCAGCAGCAGGCAGCCCACGGTCACCGCCACGGTCGGGCTGACATCCAGCAAAAAGCCCAACGCAACGCCGAGCAATGCGGCGTGGGACAGCGTATCGCCGAAATAGGCCATGCGCCGCCAGACCACGAACGAGCCCAGCGGCCCCGCGACCACCGCCAGCGCCAGACCTGCAAGCAGGGCGTAGAACAGAAAATCAGCCATGCTTGCAGCTATCTCCGTGAACGTGAGGTTGGCCTGTCACAGGCCCTTTGACCACCGAACCGTGCAGGTCGTGGGCGTGGTCATGATGGTGGTGATAGATCGCCAGGCTCGGCGCGTTGTTGCCGAACAGCTCGACAAACGCCGGATCGCCGCTGACCTGCTCGGGATGCCCGGAGCAGCAGACGTGACGGTTTAGGCACACCACCTGATCGGTGGTGCTCATCACCAGATGCAGATCGTGGGACACCATCAACACGCCGCAGCCATGCCGATCGCGCAGCCGGGTGATCAGGCTGTACAGCTCGGCCTGCCCGGCCACATCGACGCCTTGCACCGGCTCGTCGAGCACCAGCAGCTCCGGCTCGCGCAACAAGGCACGGGCCAGCAGCACGCGCTGCATCTCGCCGCCGGAAACGCTTTGCACCGGGCTATCTATGACGTGCTCGGCGCCGACTTCCTTGAGTGCCGCCAGCGCACGCGGGCGATCGACGCCCGGCACCAGCCGCAGGAAGCGCAGCACCGACAGTGGCAAGGTCGGATCGACATGAAGTTTTTGCGGCATGTAGCCGACGCGCAGTTTCGGCTTGCGCCATACGCTGCCGCTGTCGGGCTTCAGCAGCCCGAGCACGGCGCGCACCAGCGTGGTCTTGCCGGCGCCGTTGGGGCCGATCAGGGTGACGATCTGCCCCGGCTCGACGCTCAGGTGAATGTTGTCCAGCACGTTCTGCCCGGCAAACCGGACCGCCACCTGCTCCAGACGGATCAGCGCATCGCTCATCAAGCCCCCCGGCAACCGGAGCAGAGACCGACCACTTCGACGGTCTGAGCCTCGACGATGAAGCCGACATCCCTGGCGCTGTGGACGATGGCGTCGCTGATGGTTTTTTGCTCAAGTTCGATAGCGGCGTGGCATTCACGGCAGATCAGGAACTGGCCCTGGTGCGAATGTTTCGGGTGAACGCAGCCGACGAAGGCGTTGAGCGAGGAGATGCGGTGCACCAGACCGTTTTCCAGCAGGAAATCCAGCGCCCGGTACACGGTTGGCGGCGCGGCGCGGCGGCCGTCCTGCTCGCTGAGCACCGCCAGAATGTCGTAGGCACCCAGCGGCTTGTGGCTCTGCCAGACCAGTTCCAGCACGCGCCGGCGCAACGCGGTCAGGCGCAAGCCTTTCTGTGCACACAGGGCATCGGCCTCGGACAGCGCGCTGTGAACGCAGTGCGAATGGTCGTGGGGACGGCTGGCAATCGGTGTAATAGGCATGAGCGGCGACGAGTTTGGTTAGAGACGTTATTATGTTACCCGTTCTCGCCTCATTGAGTGGTCATCGTGTCCCGACTTTTTTCTGTTTTTGTCGTATTCATCACCGGTTTCCTGCTGATCGGCCCGGCTCAGGCCGAGGTCAGAGTCCTCACCAGCATCAAGCCCCTGCAACTGATTGCCGCTGCGGTGCAGGACGGCGTGGCGATTCCGGAAGTGCTGCTGCCGCCGGGGGCTTCGCCGCATAACTACGCGTTGCGTCCGTCCGACGTACGCAAGGTGCAATCGGTGGACCTGCTGTACTGGATCGGCCCGGACATGGAAGGTTTCCTGCCTCGCGTGCTGAACGGTCGTACGTTGCCGAGCGTTGCCGTGCAGGATCTGCCGGGCATGAAACTGCGCCGCTTCGCAGCAGACAGTCATTCCCATGCCGAAGAAGCCGACGAACACGATCACGACCATCGCCCGGGCAGCCTCGATGCGCATTTGTGGCTATCGCCGGTGAACGCGCGGGTTATTGCCGACAAAATGGCCGCCGACTTGAGCGCTGCAGACCCGGCCAACGCCGAGCGTTATCAGAGTAACGCCAAAGCGTTCGACGAGCGTCTGGATGCACTGGATCAGCGTTTGAAGAAACGCTTGGCCAGTGTTGAAGGCAAACCCTACTTCGTCTTCCACGAAGCCTTCGACTACTTCGAAGAGGCTTACGGCTTGAAACACACCGGCGTGTTCAGCGTTGCAGCAGAAGTGCAACCCGGCGCCCAGCATGTGGCGGCGATGCGCGCGCGGTTGCAGGAAGTCGGCAAGACCTGCGTGTTCAGTGAGCCGCCGCTGCGTCCACGTCTGGCCGAGACCCTGGTGGCCGGTTTG
This sequence comes from Pseudomonas sp. 22085, assembly GCF_052045815.1. Lineage (NCBI taxonomy): Bacteria > Pseudomonadati > Pseudomonadota > Gammaproteobacteria > Pseudomonadales > Pseudomonadaceae > Pseudomonas > Pseudomonas sp. 22085. Next base: position 160,195 of record NZ_JBQEQA010000013.1, on the reverse strand, counting down.
CCGGTGAAACTGGCAGAACTGGATGCGCTAGGCGGGTACACGCCAGCGACGGCTCAGGGTTACGAGCAAGTGCTGGAGAAGCTCGGGAATGATCTGGCGGGTTGTCTCGAATCGCTCTGATACAAAAAAACCGCAGCCTGCACAGGCTGCGGTTTTTTCTTTTACAGGGCGAAAGGTAGCGGCGTACTGACCGTCTGACGCTGCGCCAGCCGCTGCTCGAACTCTTTCGGATCGTGAATCAGCACGTCCTGCCCGGCGAACGATTCCGCCGCAATCAGGCGCGACAGCCAGAACCGCACGCACGCCACTCGCAGCATGGTCGGCCACAGCTCGGCCTCGGCCGCCGTGAATGGGCGCAGTGCCGCATATGCACCGAGGAAGGCCCGAGCACGCGGGCCGTCAATCAGGCCGTCGTCATCGGAACACCAATCGTTCAGGGCAATCGCCACGTCATAGAGCATCGGCCCGGAGCAGGCGTTGTAGAAGTCGATCAACCCGGTCAGGTGCGTGCCTTCGAACATCGCGTTGTCGCGAAACAGGTCCGCGTGGATGTTTGCCCGAGGCAGCGCGAGAATTTTCTCTTTCTGTTGGGTGATTTCATCCAGAGACTTTTGCAGCAACGCGCGCGGCTTCTCGCTAAGGTGCGAAAGGAACTGCGTGCCCTCTTCCAGCATCCAGTCCAGGCCACGATCAGTCTTGCGCTTGATCATGTTGTCGCCCTGGGTCGCCAGGTGCAGGTGCGCCTGCAAGTCACCGACCTGCGCGCAATGCTGGGCGTTGGCCTGCTTGATGTGCTTGCCGGCCAGGCGCGGTTGCAGCAGCGCCGGTTTGCCTTTCAGCTCGCGCAGGGCCACGCCGTCGGTGGTGCGCAGTGCGTAAGGCACCGGCAGATCGGCCTCGTGCAGCACGTCGAGCAGGTCGATGAAGAACGGCATTTCCTGCACCGGGCCGCGTTCGACCAAGGTCAGGACGAACTCGCCCTTTTCCATGCTGATGAAGAAGTTGGTGTTTTCACTGCCGGCGGCGATCCCCTGGAAATCGAGCAGACGGCCGAGCCCGTACGGGGCGAGAAAGGTTTCCAGCTCGGGCCGAGCCAGGGGGGTGAACACAGACATGGTTAAAAACTGCTCAGTTCTGGCGCCGCCATCAAACGGCGCCGATTAAAAGTCAGGAAACTTACTTCCAGGTAAAGATTTCCCACGACGGAATCAGCATATCCGGCTGGTCGGACCGGATGTAGTTCGCGTCCGAACCATCGGCGCGCACCAGGAAATAGGGTTTACCGCCCTTCGGTGTGACCTTGATCGCGTAGACGAATCCACTGCGGCTGTATTCCTGAATGACCTTGTCGCCTTCCGTGTGCGTGCTAATGGTAACTTCCGGCTCCGACGATGGCGCATCATCCGCCGCGGTCGCGGCCAGCGGTGAGACAGCAATCAGACTGACCAGCAGCAAGCGATTTAACGTACGCATGATAACCTTGTCCCTTTGTCGTCAACGGTCCCGCTATTCTAGCGCCGGGCCCGCCGAAAAGGTTGATTCTGCTCATGAGCCAAGCCCCCCTCGTCCTGGTGGACGGTTCGTCTTACCTGTACCGCGCCTTTCACGCGCTGCCACCGCTGACCACCTCCAAAGGCCTGCCGACCGGTGCGGTCAAAGGCGTGCTGAACATGCTCAAGAGCCTGCGCAAGCAGTATCCGGACAGCCCGTTCGCCGTGGTGTTCGACGCCAAGGGTGGGACATTTCGCGATGAGATGTACGCCGAATACAAAGCCAACCGCCCAAGCATGCCCGACGACATGCGCGTGCAGATCGAGCCGCTGCACCAGAGCGTGATCGCCCTCGGTTTCCCGCTGCTGTGCGTCGAAGGTGTCGAGGCCGATGACGTGATCGGCACCCTGGCCCGCAGCAGCGCGGCCGCCGATCGCCCGGTGATCATCTCCACCGGCGACAAAGACATGGCGCAACTGGTCGACGGCCACATTACCTTGGTCAACACCATGTCCGGTAGTTCGATGGATGTGGAGGGCGTGAAGGAGAAATTCGGCGTCGCTCCGGAGCAGATCATCGATTATCTGGCCCTGATGGGCGATTCTTCGGACAACATCCCCGGCGTTCCCGGCATCGGCCCGAAAACCGCGTCTGGCCTGCTGGTGGGGGTCAACGGCGGCCTGACCGAGCTGTATGCGCAGCTCGACATCGTGCCGACCCTGCCGATCCGCGGCGCCAAGACCCTGCCGGCCAAGCTCGAAGAGCACAAGGAGATGGCGTTCCTCTCCTATCAACTGGCGACCATCAAGGTCGACGTGCCGCTGGACATCGGCCTCGAGGACCTGCAAATGGGTCCGGAGGACCCGGCCAAACTTTACGAGCTGTACACCCTGCTGGAGTTTAAGAGCTGGCTGAATGACCTGGATCGCGATGCCAAGCGCCAGGAACTGAGCGCGGCCGCCGAGCCTGCGCCGGCCGGTGATCTGTTCAGCGCGCCTGCCGAAGAGGAAGCGCCCGCCGCTCCGGCTGAAGCCGCGTACGAAACCATCCTCGATCAGGCGCGATTCGACGTTTGGCTGGAAAAGCTGAAGAACGCCAAACTGTTCGCCTTCGACACCGAAACCACCGGCATCGACGCGCAGCAGGCGCAACTGGTCGGCTTGTCCTTCGCGGTGCAGGCCAACGAAGCGGCCTACATCCCGCTGACCCACTCCTACATCGGCGTGCCGGAGCAGCTGGATCGCGACACTGTGCTGCGCGCACTCAAGCCGATCCTTGAAGACCCGAACAAGCTCAAGGTCGGCCAGCACGCCAAGTTCGACATGAACATCCTGGCCAACTGCGCCATCGGTGGCGATCAGAACGAAGGCATCACCGTGCGCGGGATTGCCTTCGACACGATGCTTGAGTCCTACGTGCTCAACTCCACCGCCACCCGTCACGACATGGACAGCCTGGCGCAAAAGTACCTGAATCACACCACCGTGAGCTTCCAGGACATCGCCGGCAAAGGCGCCAAGCAACTGACCTTCGACCAGATCGCTCTGGAACAGGCCGGGCCGTATGCCGCCGAAGATGCCGACGTGACCCTGCGCCTGCACCAGACCCTGTTCGAAAAACTCAGCGCCATCCCGAGCCTGGCCAGCGTGCTGACCGACATCGAGATCCCGCTGGTGCCGGTACTGGCGCGCATTGAGCGCCAGGGCGCGTTCGTCGACGCTGACCTGCTCGGTATCCAAAGCATTGAGCTGGGCAACAAAATGGTCGCGCTGGAGCGTGAAGCCTTCGAGATTGCCGGTGAAGAATTCAACCTCGGCTCGCCAAAGCAACTGGGCGTGATCCTCTACGAAAAACTTGGCCTGCCGGTGTTGAAGAAGACCGCCAAGGGCCAGCCATCCACCGCCGAAGAAGTGCTGGCGAAACTGGCCGAAGACGACCACCGCTTGCCGAAAGTGCTGATGGAACACCGTTCCATGAGCAAGCTGAAGAGCACCTACACCGATCGCCTGCCGGAGCAGATAAACCCGCGTACCGGGCGTATTCACACTTCGTACCATCAGGCCGTTGCGTCGACCGGTCGCTTGTCGTCGAGCGATCCGAACCTGCAGAACATCCCGGTGCGCACCGCCGAAGGCCGACGCATCCGTCAGGCGTTCGTTGCGCCGAAAGATTACAAACTGCTGGCAGCGGACTACTCGCAGATCGAACTGCGGATCATGGCCCACCTGTCCCGCGACGAAGGCCTGATGAATGCTTTCCGCAATAACCTGGACGTGCACACCGCCACCGCAGCCGAAGTGTTCAAGGTCGAGCTGAACGAAGTGACGTCCGACCAGCGCCGTGGCGCCAAGGCGATCAACTTCGGTCTGATCTACGGCATGGGCGCGCAGAAACTGGGCAAGGACATCGGCGTCGATACCAAGACCGCCAAGGCCTACATCGACACCTACTTCGCGCGCTACCCGGGCGTTCGCGAGTACATGGATCGCACCCGCGCTCAGGCAGCCGATCAGGGCTTCGTGGAAACGATCTTCGGTCGTCGCCTGTATCTGCCGGACATCAATTCCAACAAGCCGCAGGAACGCGCGGCCGCCGAACGCACGGCAATCAACGCGCCGATGCAGGGCACTGCAGCGGACATCATCAAGAAAGCCATGGTGGCAGTGGATAACTGGCTGTGCGCTTCCGGGCTGGACGCCAAAGTCATCCTGCAGGTGCACGACGAACTGGTGCTGGAGGTCCGCGAGGATCTGGTCGATCAGGTTCGCGAAGAAATTCGCGTGCACATGAGCGAAGCGGCAAAACTGGACGTGCCGTTGCTGGTGGAAGTGGGAGTTGGCAACAACTGGGACGAGGCACACTGAGGCCTGTGGGACGGGATTTTGCCGCGACAGTGCGTCGCGGCAAAGGCATCGAGTGGGGCTTAGGTCGGATTGTTCTTGAGATTATTCCAAAGTTTTTTGAAAAGAATCTGAACTAATCTTGCGCCAGGGTACTCAGAGATACTGAATGGCTGGTGAAGCCCTTCGATGCTCCTATGTTGTGTTAAGTGTTGGCAGATATCTGAACCCCGCCCTAGCGGTTCGGAACTTGAACCCCGGAACTTCTCCCTCCCCATATGAAGTCCGGGGCTTTTTTTGCCTGCGATTTACTCAGCAGGCAATTCAGCGCCTTTGTCTGCCAGTTCCATCCAGCCCGCCAACACAGTGTAGGCCTCTTCCAGGCCCATGCGTTTCGGGGCGGAGAACAGCTGGATCGTTACCTGATCGCCCCAACCCTTACGGATTTCCGACTGCACCTTGAGCAGCGTGTTCTTGGCTGCGCCGTAGGTCAGTTTGTCGGCCTTGGTCAGCAGGATGTGCATTGGCATGCCGGCGGCAACGGCCCAGTCGAGCATCAGCAGGTCGAAGTCGGTCATTGGATGACGGATGTCCATCATCAGAATCAAACCCTTCAAACTCTCGCGGCCACCGAGGTAAGCCTCGAGGTGACGCTGCCAGTGCTGCTTCAGCGGGATCGGTACTTTTGCATAACCGTAGCCCGGGAGGTCGACCAGACGCCGTTCATCGTCTAGCTTGAAGAAGTTCAACAGCTGTGTGCGACCCGGGGTTTTCGAGGTGCGCGCCAGGCTGGCGTGAGTCAGAGTGTTCAGCGCACTGGATTTACCGGCGTTGGAACGACCGGCGAACGCCACTTCGAAGCCTTCGTCGTCGGGGCACTGATCGACTTTGGCGGCACTGAGCATGAACGTGGACTGTTGGCACAGGCCGAGGATGGGATTCTTGAGTTGCATGGGATTTCCGATGTGGGCGGCGCCGGGATTGGGCGCGGAACGCGGTGTCGCTTCCGTTTCAGTGACGCCAGTATATAATGCCGCAGATTTTGTGTGTGCTTTGTCCCAGCGAAGGATGAAGTTCACGAGAGCGACAGACCTTGATTGCGCATTAGAACGCAGAACGCTCTCAACCCTGAAAAGGTCGTTTTATGACGAAATGGCTGCTGGCTGCCGGAGTCTTGATGCCGCTTTACAGCGCACAGGCTACACAGGATCCGGAAGCCGTGTACAACCGTGTTTGTGGAGCCTGTCATTCCGGCCAACTACCCATGGCGCCCAGAAGAGGCGATCAGGAAGCTTGGACGCCGAGGTTGGCGAAAGGTATGGAGACGCTGGTGCAACACGTGACCCAGGGTTTCAAGGCGATGCCGCCGCGTGGTTTGTGCATGGACTGCAGTGCCGAGGATTACCAGGCCCTCATCCTCTGGATGAGCGAGAGTAAGCCCGGTCCATAACTCTTAACCCTTAGCCGTAGTTGGATTAGCTGATGAACAAACTGATCGTGAGTCTGCTGTTGACCGTGGGAATCTCAGGCTTCGCCCATGCTGCCGGTGATGCAGCCGCAGGCCAGGCAAAAGCCGCCGTATGCGGCGCCTGCCATGGCCCGGATGGCAACAGCATGGCGCCAAACTTTCCAAAGCTGGCCGGACAGGGTGAACGCTACCTGACCAAGCAATTGCACGATATCAAGTCGGGCAAGCGCACCGTTCTGGAAATGACCGGCCTGCTGACCAACCTGAGCGATCAGGACCTGGCCGATATCGCCGCCTACTTCGCCAGCCAGAAAGGCAGCGTCGGCGCCGCCGATCCGAAGATCGTCGCTCGCGGTGAAGCCCTGTTCCGTGGCGGCAACCTCGAGAAAGGCCTGCCAGCCTGCACCGGTTGCCACTCGCCGAACGGTGCCGGCAACGCAGCCGCCGGCTTCCCGCACCTGGGTGGCCAACACGCTCAGTACATCGCCAAGCAACTGACCGATTTCCGCAAGGAAGAAGCCGGCCGCAACAACGACGGCGACGCGATGACCATGCGTACCATCGCCCGCAAGCTGAGCGACGAAGACATCGCGGCAGTCTCCAGCTACATTCAGGGTCTGCACTAAGACATGCGATTCGAGCGGTGCGTGCAATGGCCAACGCCTGCCACGTTAACGCTCGATTAATCCGTCGCAGGAAGTATAAAAAGGGTGGCTTTGGCCGCCCTTTTTTGTGGCCGCTGCCGTTACACTACAGAACTCATGCCCGCCAGGATCTGTCTGAAAACAGGTCGCGCGAGGCGACCAAAATTGTCCAGGAGTAAAGCATGCGTAATCTGATCATCAGCGCCGCCCTCGTCGCTGCCAGCCTGTTCGGCGTCACCGCCCAGGCCGCCGAAGCCCCTGCTGCCCCTTACGTCGAGCTGAGCAACCCGGTACCGGTCGCCGTGCCTGGCAAGATCGAAGTGGTCGAGCTGTTCTGGTATGGCTGCCCGCACTGCTACGCGTTCGAGCCGGTGATCAATCCGTGGGTTGAAAAACTGCCGTCCGACGTCAACTTCGTGCGCATTCCTGCGATGTTCGGTGGCCCGTGGGACGCTCACGGCCAGATGTTCCTGACTCTGGAAGCCATGGGCGTCGAGCACAATGTGCACGCGGCCGTGTTCAACGCGATCCAGAAAGAACACAAGAAGCTGACCGACAAGAACGACATGGCCGACTTCCTCGCCACTCAAGGCGTGGACAAGGACAAGTTCCTGGCCACCTTCGATTCGTTCGCCATCAAGGGTCAGATCGTGAAAGCCCGCGAGCTGGCCAAGAAGTATGAAATTTCCGGCGTTCCAACCATGATCGTCAACGGCAAGTATCGTTTTGACATCGGCTCTGCCGGCGGGGCCGAACAGGCGTTGAAACTGGCTGACCAACTGGTGGCCAAAGAGCGAGCGGCCAACAAGGCAGCCGCCAACTAAGCGCGGCAATCGCCATGCGCCGCTGGGGAGCCGAACGCGTCGTTGGCCTGCATGAACCGCAGGTCAACGAGCATCACCTGGAATCGACGGGCCTGCCCGCAGACAGCCGTCTGCGCCTGCTCAGTTTCAATATTCAGGTCGGTATCAGCACCGAGCGCTATCGGCACTACCTGACCCGCAGCTGGCAGCATCTGCTGCCGCACCCCGGGCGCTCCAGCAATCTGCAAAAGATCGGCAATCTGCTCGGCGACTTCGATCTGGTCGCCCTGCAGGAAGCCGATGGCGGCAGCCTGCGTTCAGGCTACGTCAATCAGGTCGAACACCTGGCCCAGCTCGGCGCCTTCCCCTACTGGTATCAACAACTCAATCGCAATCTTGGCCGACTGGCCCAGCACAGCAATGGCGTGCTCAGTCGCCTGCGGCCGTGGGCGATCGAAGACCACCCTTTACCGGGTCCGAAGGGGCGCGGGGCGATTCTGGTGCGCTTCGGCGAAGGCCCGGAGGCACTGGTGGTGGTGATGATGCACCTGGCGCTCGGCGCCCGAGTTCGCAGCATGCAACTGGCCTATATCCGCGAGCTGATCGGCGGCTACAAGCATCAGGTGCTGATGGGCGACATGAACACCCACGCCAGCGATCTGCTGCAACACTCGCCATTGCGCGACCTCGGCCTGCTGGCCCCGCAACTCGAAGCGACATTCCCCAGCTGGCGCCCCCAACGCTGCCTGGACCATATTCTGATCAGCCCGACCCTGACCCTGGAAAAGGTCGAAGTGCTGGCGCAACCGATTTCCGATCACCTGCCGGTCGCGGTAGAGATTCGTCTGCCGGGTTCGCTCACGGCCGATGCATTGCCCGCGTTGAGCACTGCCCTTCGCGGAACCCCTGAATGAGCGACGAAGCCCAGCGCTGGAAAGAGAAATACCTCAAAAGCATCGAACAACAGGAAAAGCTCGAACGTCGATGGGACGCCCGGCTCGATCTGCTGCGCCGCGGCCTGGTGCGCAGCACCCTGGCGGCGGAAGGCACCGACCGGGTGGTCGATCAATGCATGAAAGAGATGCGCGACGTGGTGCGCACCGATGACATGGACGCCGGCCTCGCCGCCCTGCTCCCTCGCCTGGAAAAAGCCGTGCTCGATTCCGAGCAACGCCGGGAAACCCGGATCGAACAGGTCAGCACCGCACTGACTGCGCTGGTTACTCAATTGCAATCCCTGCCGCTGCCCCGAGAAGTGGCCCAGCCGCTGAAGAAGTTCGCCAAGCAGCTGGACGGCCGGGTGAGTCAGGCAAGGGAAATGCCGCTGCTGCTCAGCGAACTCAGCGGCCTGCAGGGCAAGGCCTTGAGTCAGCTGGCGACGCCGGCGGAACCGGGGCGTCCCGGGTTGTTGCAGCGCCTGTTCGGCAGCCGCGACAGCGAGGAAACCCCTGCTCAAGTGGCCCAGGCTCCTGCGGTGACCCCGTCAGTGCAGCCAGAGCAACCACCCGTCACACATGAAGCTGTGCCAGCGCCGCAAGCGCCTGTTACAAGCGCTGAACAGGTCGCCACTGCGCCCGTCAGCCCAGCGCTGATCGCCGCCCCCGTGGCCGAACCATCCAAAGTTCCAGAGCCAATCCCAGAAGACTTTACAGAGCCGGAGGTGGTCGCATTTGAGCCGGCCAGAATCCTCACCGAAGCGCCCAGCGCTCCCGGCGAACCAGAACCCGTCGAGCCGGAATCAAAGCTGCAACCCTTCACGCCTCCTCCGGTTTTCGCGCCGGCAGTGCCCACGGCCATCAACCCCGACGAGTTGATCCTCCCCGGCGATACCCCTCCGCCCGTGATCCTCGACAGCCTGCCCCTGCCCGAACCCATCGCCCAGGCATTGGCCGCCATCGATCCGGAACAATCCGAGCATGACATTCTCTATGCCCTGCCGGACTCGCCAGAGCCGTCCTACAGCTCGGTCGCCCGACACATTGAAGACACGCTGATTGGCTTGCTGGATGACCTGACCCTGCCGGAGCGCCACCGCCCGCAAGCCGAGGCGATGCGCGACCGGCTGAAAAATGGCCTTAACTGGTACGAACTGCTACCGATCCTCGACGATCTTGCGACATTGATGCTGGCCATCACAGACAGCGGCCAGCACGAGTTCGAAGCCTATCTGCAGCAACTCAATGAACGCCTCGAAGCATTCCAGAGCAACTTGCAGGCTGCCAGCGAAGGACACGCCGACAACAGCTCCGCCGCGAGAGCAATGGACACGCAGATCCGCGAACAGGTCGACGGCTTGCAGACCAGCGTCCAGGAGGCGGCCGATCTGGACGATCTCAAGCAGGTGCTGGAAAACCACCTCGAAGGCCTGCTTGGCACGATGGATCAGCACCAGAAGCAGCGTGACGCCCGGGAACAGGAAGTCGCCGGACGCCTGAAAAGCCTGGCCGAGCGTGTCGCGCACATGGAACAGGAAGCGCTGGGCTATCGCGAACACCTGGAAGAGCAGCGCCAGAAAGCCCTGATCGATCCGCTTACCGGCCTGCCCAACCGCGCCGCCTGGACCGAACGACTCGAACAGGAAATCGCCCAGTGGCAGCAACACGGCAATACTCTGAGCCTGGCCATGCTCGACCTCGATCACTTCAAACGGATCAACGATAACTACGGGCACCTGGCAGGCGACAAGGTGTTGAAGATCATCGCCACGGTCCTGCGCAAGCGTATGCGTGGCAACGACTTCATCGCCCGTTTCGGCGGTGAAGAGTTTGTCCTTCTGCTTCCCGCCACCTCCCCGGCGGTCGGGGCCAAACTTCTGGAAACCCTGCGCGCCGCCATCGAGGCCTGCCCGTTTCACTTCAAGGGCGAGCGCGTCACGATCACCGTTTCCATGGGTCTGGCGACGTTCCGGGCGGGAGAACACAGCGATCTGGTGCTTAAAAGAGCCGATCAGGCGCTTTATCGGGCGAAAAACGCAGGACGAAACCGGGTGGAGCTGGGCTGAGGCAATTGTTCCATATTGTTTAAAACAGCCCTTTAAGCGTCGAAGCGCAAGGCGATACGTTACACTGTTGCATTATCGTCTTGCGTGTACTGCCTCCTGCCATGAAATTTTTTACCCTGCTCGCGTCGCTGCTCTTACTGGCCGGTTGTGCCAGCGGCCCGCGTTTCGACACCAGCCATCCTTCGATCAATCACGACAGTCGCGTGCAGTTTGTGATCGTGCACTACACCTCTGCCTCGCTGGAGCGCTCACTGCAATTGCTGACCCATGGTGAGGTGAGCAGCCATTACCTGATCGGCGACGACAAGAACGCCACCATCTATAAGCTGATGGACGAAAACCTGCGTGCCTGGCATGCCGGCGAAAGCGAATGGCAAGGTCGTACCTGGCTCAACTCCAGCTCGATCGGCATCGAAATCGTCAATCCGGGTTTCAAGGACACTCCGACCGGTCGCCTCTGGTATCCCTACAGCGAAGCCCAGGTGCAATCGCTGATCGTTCTGCTCAAGGACATCAGCAAACGCCAGGGCATCAGCCCGCGCCACATCATCGGCCACAGCGACATCGCCCCGCTGCGCAAGCTCGACCCGGGGCCGCTGTTCCCGTGGAAACGCCTGGCAGACGAAGGACTGGGGCTGTGGCCCGACGAGCAAGCGGTGGCACGCCAGCAGGCGCAATTCAACGCCGAACTGCCGAGCATCACCTGGTTCCAGAGCCAACTGGCGCGCCTGGGCTACTCGACGCCGCAAACCGGCGAGCTGGATGTGGCGACCCGTCATGTGCTCGCAGCGTTCCAGATGCACTACCGCCCTGCGCGCTTTGACGGCACGCCGGATGCGCAAACGGCAGCGTTGCTGCTGGTGTTGAATCAGACAAAATAATGACGCCCGCCCGACGGTCAGGGCGAATTCGCAATCAGCAGCTATAACTCATTGGTAATTCTTCGGATATCCATGATGGTTGCTACCCGAGAGACGCTGCGTAGCTGGTTTTATCGCCCCTGGTTTCTGGCGATGATCGCGGCTGTCCTCAGTGCGAGCCTGCTGATCACCGGTGGGCTGTTCGTGGCCATGCGCCAGGTCGAACAAAGCGAAAGCCAGGAAATGAACGCTCAGGGCGAGCGGTTCCTGGCGCGCCTTGAGCAACTGTTCGGCCAGTTGCGCGAAAGCCTCGACGACCTCGAAGCCCAGCCCTTGCGCAGTTGCGACGACGAAATGATCGCCACGTTGCAGCAAGTGACGTTCAACTATCGCTTCGTCTACGAAGCCGCTTACATGGACGCCACGCGGATCTGCTCCAACCGTCCACGCCAGGAAGGCCTGTCGGTGATCCGCCCTCCGGACATCAAAGGCCCGACCTACAGCTACTGGCTGAACACCACCACCGAACCCGATGAAAACCGCGCTGCCCTGATGCTCGGGCGCGGCAACTTTCGCGTGGCCACCTCACGCGGGCATCTGACCGACATGGTTGATCTGTCGCCCGGCAGCAGTCTGCTGGTGGTGCTGGATCATGGAACCCGAGCGATTCCGGTACTTGGCGTGCCACAGGCCTGGCCACCCACCGAGCCCTGGCCGCCGAAAACCCCGAATGCGCTGCAAGTTACCCAGTCGCACCTGATCTATCGCATGCCCACCGACAACCCGGAATACCAACTGGTGCTGATCAGCCCACGCACGGGCATGCACATTCCGGAGCTCTGGTGGTGGATGGTGCCGTTCTGCCTCGTGCTTGGGGCGTTTGTCGGCGTTCTGGTGTTCTGGATCGTCCGCCAGCGCCAATCGCTGGACGCCGAGCTGCACGGCGCAATCCGCCGGGGCGAGTTGCAGGTGCTTTATCAACCGATCTTCGATCTAGACAGTCGCAACTGCGTCGGCGCCGAAGCCTTGCTGCGCTGGCGCCGGCCGGACGGCACGCTGACCAGCCCCGACCTGTTCATCCCGATGGCCGAGAACACGGGGCAGATTCGCCAGATGACCGACTTTGTCCTGCAACGCTTGCTTGAGCAGTTAGGGCAGTTGCTACGAGCCAACCCGCAGCTGTACATCTCGGTGAACCTGGCCGCCTGCGACGTGATGGTGCCGCGCATCGGCCAGGTCATGGCCCGGCTGTTGACCCTGCACCGGGTCGCGGCGCGGCAGATTGCTTTCGAGGTGACCGAACGTGGCCTGATCGATGTGGTAGTGGCCCGGGAGAATCTGCAGGCGCTGCGTGATGTCGGACACCAGGTGCTGATCGACGATTTCGGCACCGGCTATTGCAGCCTGGCGTACCTGCAAACCTTGCCGGTGGACTGCCTGAAGATCGACAAGGCATTCATCGACGCACTCGGCCATGACGCCGCCAGCAGCGGTGTCGCGCCGCACATCATTCACATGGCTCAGGCGCTGGATCTCAAGGTGATTGCCGAAGGGATCGAATTCGAGTCACAAGCGGCGCTACTGAGCAGCGAAGGGGTGAAGTTCGGTCAAGGCTGGCTGTTCGCTCATGCCCTGAGCGCCGTGCAATTCATTGAACTGATCACCCGTGGACGGCGACTCGCCGGACGCCGGCTCGACGACGAGGCCTAGACCGCCAGCGCCATGTAGAACTGCGTACCCTGCCCCGGCCGCGAGTAAACGCCCATCCGCCCACCGTGCAGCTGGACGATCTCCTTGCACAGCGCCAGGCCAAGCCCGGCCCCGCCCTTCTTCCTGCCGACCTGGACGAAGGGTTCGAAGATACGCCCTTGCTGACCGTAGGCAATCCCTTCGCCGTTGTCTTCGACGCTGATAATCACCCGCTCGCCGTGCCGCCGGGCCTGCAAACGGATCAGCCCGTCGCGCGCGGTGTGGCGCAGGGCGTTGTCGATCAGATTGTCGAGGACACGATCGAGCTGCGCCTGATCCGCCTGCAAGCGTGGCAGCGGGCCCTGCGCTTCGACATTCAGGGCAACGCCCTTCTGCGCTGCTGAATCGGCGAAACGCAAACGCGCCCGCTCCAGCAGTTCCTCGATGGAGCAAGGCGCCAACGTGAGTTTTTGCAAACCACTCTGATAGCGCGAGAAGTTCAGCAGATCGTTGATCAGCTGCATCAGGCGCTGCATTTCCTCATTAACCGTGTCGAGCAGGTCGGACTCCCGAGACTCCTCAGGAAACTTGGCCCGTTCGCGAAACAGCCCGAACGCCATGTGCATGCCCGTGACCGGTGTGCGCAATTCGTGAGACGCACGCAGGACAAACTCGCTGCGTACCCGCTCGAAGGCGCGTTGCTCGGTGACGTCATGCAAGACCATCACAGCACCGAGGATATGTCCCTGGGTATGACTGACGGGCGTCAGGCTGTAGGTCAGCAGGCGCGATTCGCCATCAACCTCGATGCTCAAATCTTCCGGTGCCCGTTCAAGGGTACCGCCGCGCAGTACCAATTGCAGTTGTGCATCCAGCTCGGGTCGCTGAAGCGCCGTGCCGAGGCCCTCGCCGAAGCGATCGCTGTCCCAGCCCAGTTGCCGCTGGGCCACCGGGTTCAAGTGTTCCAGTCGCCCCTGACGGTCGATCATCAACAAGCCGTCATCGATGCTGTCGAGTACCGCTTGCAGACGCTGCTGGCCGGCGAGCAATTCGTCGACGTTGGTCGCCTGATGTTCGCGCAGGGCTTCGGCCATGAGCCCGAAGCGCCGGGTCAGCAGGTTGATTTCCATGGCCGAGGACACCGGCAGGGTCACCTCGAAATTGCCTTGGCCGATATTGTCCGCCGCTTTGGCCAGCGCTTCGATCGGCGCACCAAAACGCCGGGCAATGCCTTGGGCGGTAACGAAGCCAATGATCAGCACTGCCAGCCCCACCAGTCCCAACAGGCCGGCGATCAGCAACGCGCGGTCGCGAGCGGCGTGCTGGACCGAATTGATGTTGTTCAGCGCGTGTTTGTGTTCGGTGATCAACCCGTTGCGCAGGGTGTTGAACCGTTCACGCAAATCACCCCCACCACTCAGGGCGGCGGCCGGGTCTCGGGTGATGTCGAACGCCTCGAGAAAGCTCAGGTAATCGGCTTTGGCCTGACTGAAACCATACTGACGGTCATCGTCTTTCTGTTCCTGAGCGATGCCTTCATCGAGCAACTGGAAGTAATGCTGCTTGGACGCTTCGAACGCTACGGGATCGGGCTTTTCGGCGAGCATCATGATCAGTTGATCGCCGAGTGTCTGGCGCAGCTTGAGCCCCAGATCCAGGGTGACAAAGTTGTTGCGGATCAGCGCCTCCTGAGTGCCGGCCATCTGCATCACACTGACCAGCCCGAGCATCAGCCCGAGCAAGGCCACGGTGATCAGCGCGGAAATGCTCAGGAACAAGCGAGTCCGCAACTTCATCGCCAGTTTCATCGGCGGATGCTCACAGGTTGTACTGCTTGCGCTTGCGATACAGGGTCGAGGCGTCGATCCCCAGAGTCTTGGCAGCCTGATCGAGGGTCCCGGCGGTCGCCAGTACTGCGCCGATGTGAGCCTTTTCCAGCTCGTCGAGGCTCAGCGCGGCGCCGACCCGTGGCGCGTTGTTGGCCGGTTGCTCGGCCATGCCGAGGTGGCTGATTTCCACGCGCTCCTGCGGGCAAATGATGCTCGCCCGCTCGACCACGTTGCGCAGCTCACGGATGTTGCCGGGCCAACGGTAGCCCAGCAGTGCTTCGCGAGCCTCGTCGCTGAAGCCCCGTGCCGGACGCGCATACTCCTTCACGAAACGGGCGAGGAAACGGTCGGCCAGGGTCAGGATGTCTTCGGCCCGCTCACGCAGCGGCGGCAGATGCAGGGTGATGACGTTCAGGCGATAGAGCAGGTCTTCGCGGAAACGTCCGTCGCGCACCATGTCCTCAAGGTTAAGGTTGGTGGCGGCAAGGATGCGCACATCGGCGCGGCGGGTGACCGGATCCCCTACCCGCTCATATTCCTTGTCCTGAATGAAACGCAGCAACTTGGGTTGCAATGTCAGTGGAAAATCGCCGATCTCGTCAAGAAAAAGCGTACCTCCATCGGCTTGGTTGACGCGACCCAGGGTGCTTTCGCTAGCCCCGGTGAAGGCGCCACGACTGTGACCGAACAGCTCGCTTTCCATCAGTTCGGCGGTCAGCGACGGGCAATTGATGGTGACGCAGGATTTCTTCTCGCGCTTGCTCCAGCCGTGAATGGCTCGGGCCAGTTCACCTTTACCCGTGCCCGACTCACCCAGGATCAGGATGTTGGCGTCGGTGCCCGCCACTTGCCGCGCTGTTTCCAGTACGACTTTCATCGCCGGGCTGTGGGAATCGAGGCCGTCCTTGGGTTTGCGGATCTCGCCTTCGAGGGCTTCCAGACGCGCCGACAGCTGGCGCACTTCAAGCTGCTTGGCTGTTGCAAGGCGCAATTGATCCGGGCTGCACGGTTTGACCAGATAATCGGCAGCGCCGGCCTGAATCGCGTCTACCGCGGTATCGACGGCCGAATGCGCGGTGACGATCACCACCCGCATCCACGGCGCCTGAATGCGCATCTGCGCCAATACATCCAGGCCGTTGTCTTCACCCAGGCGCAAATCAAGGAAGCACAGGTCGAACACCTGGCGTTGCAGCAGCGCGTCAGCCTGAGCCGCGCTGTTGGCGGTGGCGACGGTATAACCTTCGTCTTCGAGGCAATAACGAAAGGTTCGCAGGATGGCGGATTCATCGTCCACCAGCAGAATGCGGCCTTGGTGCTCAGTGGCTGATTCCATTTTTCCTACGCTCCATAAGTGAATGTCTTGGGTTAGTCCCGGAAAAATCGGGCAAGTTGCATGGTTGATTCTGATCGATTCGAGTCATTGCAGGGTAGCTCTCTCCTGCCCTAACGGCTAATCAACTGATTTCATTGGTTTTTTAAACATCGCACAGTTTCAGGTCGGTTTCCTGCCTACTTTTCTGACATCCGTACCCTGTCCTCAATTCAAAAATAATGATTTCTCCTACGAAATAATCGTGCATTACGCACGACCCTATGCGGACCATCGTGCAGGATGCGTCGTCAGGAATTTTCACACCGTTTGTAACTAGCTGATTTTATTGGTTTTTTTCAAACAAAAAAGCTGGCACGCAGGCTGCAATACCTCTTTCAGCCCGGGCAGATATGCACTGCCCCAATCGAACAAGAGTGAGGAACCCAGGATGACTCGCCCACGTGCCGCCCAAATGCGTATCTCGCCACTGCACTTGCAGCAGGCCCTGTTTGGCGCACTTGCGCTGCTGATCACTTTGATCGCCTGCCAGCAATATCTGCGCTGGGAGCAGAGCCAGCAGACTGAGCCCCTGATTTCCATGCAACACGCGACGCAGACGCACTTCAGCGCCGTCAGCAGCAGCCAGGCCGACAACGGCGCGATGCGCATGATGGACGTCGACCAGCCACAGCCACTGGGCGACATGCCCCGTGAAGAACGCTGGGTTTTCTGATCAACGAATCTGGGCGCCGCTGCGCCGAGACCGGCAACATCCCTAAATAGAAGCAAGGAGAATCACCATGTTGAGCTGGGCAATCACATTCCTGATCATTGCCATCATCGCCGCAGTACTGGGCTTCGGTGGTATCGCGGGCACCGCCACGGGTATCGCCAAGATTCTCTTTGTCGTGTTCCTGGTGATGTTCATCGCTTCCTTCTTCTTTGGCCGTCGCGGTCGAGGTTGAACATGAAGGGTTTAAAGACATTGGCTGCCGCCCTGCTTCTGGGCGGTAGTGCCTTGGCGATTGCGGCCAATGACGGCCAGACGCGGGTCAACGAACTGTTGAGTTCAGACCCGCAATACAGGGAAACCTGGGAAGGCGTGGTGAAGAAGGAAGAACGCCTGCCGGAATGGGTGATGAACCTGTCCGGCACGCCTGACCAGCAGATGAATGCCGTGACCGAAGATGGCGACAAGTATCTGGTCGGCCCGCTCTGCGAATCCGCAGACAAGTGCATGAACCATCGCTTGATCGTCGCCTTCAGCTTCGACAAGAAAGACGCTTACGCCATGCTGGTCGATGTGCCCGAAGGATTGCCGGCCGACAAGTCGCCCACGCGACATGCCACTTACCGCTTCCTCGGCAAACCCGATCAGGGCATGCAGGATCTTCTGATGGAAACGCTGAAGAAAGATCCGAACTGGTATTGAACACGAGGACAGCCGAAAGGCTGTCCTCCATTGCGTCGGCCCGAGGAAGGCCGGCGCATGACCAGGGGGCCGGGATGTTCTGACTGTTGCAGGGTCGGAGTGACCTACGGGTACAGGGAGTGCCTGCGATGAGGGCCGGGTCAGGGTAAAAGCTGCGACGCAAGTTCGCCAGCCGAAGCGGTTTGACGGACTTGCGCTGAGTTTTCAACGTGACAAAACGTTGATCCAGAGCGTTCTGCTCTTCATTTTTATCGCCCACACTGCGTGCGAAAGCATTTCGCGGTGTTTCCTGGCGACCGTATATCGAGAAAGAGTCGATCCACCAAGTCGGACATTTAGTTTCCGAACGTAGGCTTTTTCCTAAATTTTTCGTCGAAATCACTCGTTCAAAAAATAACCAACCTACGCTGTAATGGCCGGTTCACGGCACTTATGCCTGCCGAAATGTCGTATTCGAACCGGTTGGGACGCCAGTTTCATTTAAAAAAGCTCATGCCGATTCGGCATAGGGTAGGCGTTTACGGCATTAGACGGCGCAACCTTGCATCGGAATAGTTGCGCCTTTTTTCGCCTGCCGGAGAGCCGTAAACACGCGCTTCGGGGCACCTTATACGGAGGCAGATGCACAGACTTTTCCGCTGATGAGCGTTCCAGTTCCTGCATGTGCCTGAGTCAAACGCAAGTAAGGGTAAAGATAATGAAGAAGGCAAAGCTTAGCCTCGCCTGGCAGATCCTCATCGGTCTGGTATTGGGAATTGCAATCGGTGCGTTGCTCAACCACTTCAGTGCCGAAAAGGCCTGGTGGATCAGCAATGTCCTGCAACCGGCAGGCGATATCTTTATCCGTCTGATCAAAATGATCGTGATCCCGATCGTTATCTCTTCCCTGATCGTCGGCATCGCCGGCGTGGGCGACGCCAAGA
This sequence comes from Pseudomonas sp. 22085, assembly GCF_052045815.1. Lineage (NCBI taxonomy): Bacteria > Pseudomonadati > Pseudomonadota > Gammaproteobacteria > Pseudomonadales > Pseudomonadaceae > Pseudomonas > Pseudomonas sp. 22085. The sequence continues at coordinate 141,900 of NZ_JBQEQA010000013.1, read as the reverse complement.
AGCTCGGGCGCATCGGCCTGAAGACCATCATCTACTTCGAAATCGTCACCACCATCGCCATCGTTGTCGGCCTGCTGCTGGCCAACCTGTTCCACCCGGGTGCCGGCATCGACATGAGCACCCTGGGCACTGTGGACATCTCCAAGTACCAGGCGACCGCCGCCGAAGTGCAGCATGAACACGCGTTCATCGAGACCATCCTCAACCTGATCCCGTCGAACATCTTCGCGGCCATGGCCCGCGGCGAGATGCTGCCGATCATCTTCTTCTCCGTACTGTTCGGTCTCGGTCTGTCGAGCCTGCAGTCTGACCTGCGCGAGCCGCTGGTGAAGATGTTCCAGGGCGTCTCGGAAAGCATGTTCAAAGTCACCCACATGATCATGAACTACGCCCCGATCGGCGTATTCGCCCTGATCGCGGTGACCGTGGCCAACTTCGGTTTCGCCTCGCTGCTGCCGCTGGCCAAACTGGTGATCCTGGTTTACGTTGCCATCGCCTTCTTCGCCTTCGTGATTCTGGGCTTGATCGCCAAGATGTTCGGTTTCTCGGTGATCAAGCTGATGCGCATCTTCAAGGATGAGTTGGTGCTGGCTTACTCCACCGCTTCCTCGGAAACCGTGCTGCCACGGGTGATCGAGAAGATGGAAGCCTACGGCGCACCGAAAGCCATCTGCAGCTTCGTAGTACCGACCGGCTACTCGTTCAACCTCGACGGCTCGACCCTGTACCAGTCCATCGCGGCGATCTTCATCGCTCAGCTGTACGGCATCGACCTGTCGATCAGCCAGCAACTGCTGCTGGTCCTGACCCTGATGGTTACCTCCAAAGGTATCGCCGGCGTACCGGGCGTGTCCTTCGTGGTACTGCTGGCCACCCTGGGCAGCGTGGGTATTCCGCTGGAAGGCCTGGCGTTCATCGCCGGTGTCGACCGTGTGATGGACATGGCGCGTACCGCCCTGAACGTGATCGGCAACGCCCTCGCCGTACTGGTCATCGCCCGTTGGGAAGGCATGTACGACGACGCCAAGGGCCAGCGCTACTGGAACTCGCTGCCGCACTGGCGCAGCAAGGAAAAACTGCCGGCCGGTGAAATCTCCAAAAACTGATGCAACACCCTGTGGGAGCTGGCTTGCCAGCGATGAGGTGCGCACATTCAACAAATTCGCTGAATGAACACCGCCATCGCGGGCAAGTCGAGTCGTCGCACCGCCGCTCCCACAGTGGTTGATGCAAGCCTTACCAACAAACCCCGGAGAAATCCGGGGTTTGTCGTTTCTGGCGACCCCGCTATCATTCGCCGCATCTTCCGGGGGATTTGACTGATGCTTAATGGCCTGTGGCTTGGCTTCTTCGTCGTGGCAGCCGTTTCGGCGCTGGGGCAATGGCTGATCGGCGGCAACGCCGGGATCTTCGCGGCGATGGTGGAAAGCATTTTTGCCATGGCCAAGCTGTCGGTCGAAGTCATGGTGCTGCTGTTCGGCACGCTGACCCTGTGGCTGGGTTTCCTGCGCATTGCCGAAAAGGCCGGCATCGTTGAATGGCTGGCCAAAGTGCTCGGGCCACTGTTCCTGCGGCTGATGCCGGAAGTTCCAGCCGGACATCCCGCGCTGGGCCTGATCACCCTGAACTTCGCCGCCAACGGCCTGGGCCTGGACAATGCCGCCACGCCGATCGGCCTCAAAGCCATGAAGGCGCTGCAAGAGCTCAACCCCAGCTCGACCATCGCCAGCAACGCGCAAATCCTGTTCCTCGTACTGAATGCCTCGTCCCTGACCCTGCTGCCGGTGACGATCTTCATGTACCGCGCCCAGCAAGGCGCGCCGGACCCGACGCTGGTGTTCCTGCCGATCCTGCTGGCCACCAGTTGCTCGACCATCGTCGGCTTCCTGTCGGTGGCGTTCATGCAGCGCCTGCGCGTGTGGGACCCGGTGGTGCTGGCTTACCTGATTCCCGGCGCGCTGATCCTCGGCGGCTTCATGGCGTTGCTCGCGACAATGTCGGCCACTGCGCTGGCGGGGCTGTCGTCGATCCTCGGCAACCTGACGCTGTTCGGCCTGATCATGCTGTTCCTGATGATCGGCGCCTTGCGCAAGGTGAAGGTCTACGAGGCCTTTGTCGAAGGTGCGAAGGAAGGTTTCGACGTGGCCAAGAACCTGCTGCCGTATCTGGTGGCGATGCTCTGCGCGATCGGCGTATTGCGCGCATCGGGCGCGCTGGACTTCGGCCTCGACGGCATCCGCCATCTGGTGGAGTGGGCAGGGTGGGACACGCGCTTCGTCGATGCGCTGCCGACCGCCATGGTTAAACCGTTCTCCGGCAGCGCCGCCCGGGCGATGCTGATCGAGACGATGAAGACCTCGGGCGTGGACAGCTTCCCGGCGCTGGTGGCCGCAACGATCCAGGGCAGCACCGAAACCACGTTCTACGTATTGGCGGTGTACTTCGGCGCGGTGGGCATCCAGCGCGCCCGGCATGCCGTAGGTTGCGCGCTGCTGGCCGAACTCGCGGGCGTGCTCGGCGCTATCGGTGTCTGCTACTGGTTCTTCGGTTAAGCCTCAAGGCCGGGCAGGTGGGGCAACCTTCTGCCCTTGCTCCACCGCCCACGCCACCACCTTCGCGGTTAGACGATCACTGGCCTGCCCGAATCCGGCCACCACCGCCGGAACCTTCACATCACTGAGCGGCTGACGCTCTTCAAAGCGGCGACTGGCGAGAATCCGCTGGTCGTAACCGCGCACCAGCAACGCATCGACACGCACCACCACGCTGGCCTGTGTGCCCTGATACTCGGTCTGAAACGCCTGCAGGCTGCCGCCCAGTTCCAGGTCTGCCTGGAAATTGCTGTCGTCGGTGCTCAACAGCGATACCCGGCCATCGCGCTGAAAACCATCGAGCAAGCGGTTACGCACCAGCACCGGCGCCGGATCGCTCCAGCGCGAGGCCTTGTAGCTGCTGATCACATCGCCCTGAGGAATCACCGCGATGCTTGGTCGGTTCAGCGCTTCGCTGGCCTGCAGTTTGTTCAGGCGCAGCGACCAGTGCTGCGTAGATGCCGAACCGGCCGAGGCGGGCGCCTGTGCGGCCGGCAAACGGTAGACGTCCAGCGGTTCGGACTTGGGCAGGATCGAGCACGCGCCGATCAGCGTGAAGCCGGCGAGGAGGGCGAGGCGAGTCAGCTTCATGGCGTGAACTCCTTGTTCTTGTCACTGCCCAGCAGGTAACCGCTGGGGTTGGCCTCCAGGCGTTGGGAAATGGCGCGCAGCGAGTTCAGGGTTTCGCGCAGTTCGCGGATCGCCGGGGCCAGGCCGTTGAGGCCCTGCATGCCGCTGTCGAGGGAATTCTGATTCTTGCTGAGCAGGCCGTTGATGGTGACGCTGCTTTGCTCCAGGGATTTCATCGCCTGTTCGGCACTGCCGAGCGCCTGTTTACCCTGATCGTTGAGCAGGCCGTTGGCGTTGCGCATCAACGCGGACGTCTGTTCAAGCATGTTGCCGGCCTGTTTGCCGACCGTCGCCAGTTGCTGCATGGCCTGACGCAGGTCGCCGCGCTGATCGTTGATCGAGCCGGTGGTCTGCTCCAGATGCTCGAGGGTTTTGCTCACGCGCTCAATGTTGTCGGCAGAGAACATCTGATTGGCATTATTGAGCAACGTCGTGACCCCGCTCATCAAATCGTTGCTGTCGCTGAGCAGCCGCGAGATGGGCGAAGGCGAGGCGACGATGGTCGGCAGGTTGCCGTCATGGCCCTTGAGTTTCGGGCTTTGCGGCGTGCCCCCGCTGAGCTGGATGATCGAGGTGCCGGTGATCCCGGCCAAGGCCAGTTTGGCCTCGGTGTCTTCCTTGACCGGCGTGTCGCCAGCCAGGCGAATCCGTGCCAACACTCGACGCGGGTCCTTCGGGTCGAGGCGCAGACTGACCACGTCGCCGACCTTGATCCCGCTGTACTGCACCGGGCTGCCCCGGGACAGACCGCTGACCGCCTCGTTGAAGACGACTTCGTAATCCTTGAACTCGGTGTCGACACTGGACTTGGCCAGCCACAGACCGAAGAGCAGGGCGCCTGCCACCACAATCACCGTGAACAGGCCGATCAATACATGATGGGCTCGGGTTTCCATGTCAGACCTCGTTGAGCTGTGTGGCGGCGTCCAGCGCCGAGCGGCCGCGAGGGCCGTGGAAATATTCGTGAATCCACGCGTCGTCGGTTTCCGAGACCACGTCGATGGGGCCCGCCACCAGCACTTTCTTCTGCGCCAGTACCGCGACGCGGTCGGTGATGGTGTAGAGCGTGTCGAGGTCGTGGGTCACCAGAAACACGCTCAGGCCCAGCGCGTCGCGCAGGGTCAGGATCAATTGGTCGAACTGCGCCGCGCCAATCGGATCGAGGCCGGCGGTGGGTTCGTCGAGAAACAGGATGTCCGGATCCAGCGCCAGCGCCCGGGCCAGCGCCGCGCGCTTGATCATGCCGCCGGACAGTGAGGCCGGGTACTTGTCCGCCGCCGACAGCGGCAGCCCGGCCAGCGCCAGCTTCACTGCCGCCAGATGTTCGGCGTCGTCGCGGCTGAGCCCGGCGTGTTCGATGAGGGGCAGGGCGACGTTCTCGGTGACGGTCAGCGACGAGAACAGCGCGCCCTTCTGGAACAGCACACCGAAGCGCCGCTCGATCAGCGAACGCTCATGCTCCGGCAGGCTCGGCAGGTTCTGGCCGAACACCTTGACCATGCCTTCGCTGGGCCGGCGCAGGCCGACGATGCTGCGCAGCAGCACCGACTTGCCGCTGCCGGAACCGCCGACCACGGCCAGGATCTCGCCTTTGTACAAGTCGAGGTCGAGGTTCTCGTGCACGCTCTGGTGGCCGAAGCGATTGCACAGGCCACGAACTTCGATCACCGCCTCGGAGGGCGCGCGGGGTAGACGACTCACCAACCCATCTCCATGAAGAACAACGCGGCGACCGCATCGAGCACGATCACCACGAAAATCGATTGCACCACGCTGGAGGTGGTGTGGGCGCCGACCGATTCGGCGCTGCCGCTGACCTTGAAGCCTTCCAGACAGCCGATGGCGGCGATCAGGAACGCAAAGATCGGGGCTTTGACCAGGCCCACCAGGAAATGTTGAATCCCTATGTCGCTTTGCAGCAGCGACAGGAACATCGCCGGCGAGATATCCAGCGACACCGCGCAGACCACCGCGCCGCCGACAATCCCGCAGATCATCGCCAGAAAGGTCAGCATCGGCAGCGCCACCAGCAGCGCCAGCACCCGCGGCACCACCAGCAATTCCATGGGATCGAGACCGAGGGTGCGAATCGCGTCGATTTCCTCGTTGGCCTTCATCGAGCCGATCTGCGCGGTGAAGGCACTGGCCGTACGACCGGCCATCAGGATCGCTGTGAGCAACACACCGAACTCGCGCAGGAAGGCGAAGCCGACCAGATCCACGGTGAACACGCTGGCGCCGAAACTGGCCAGTACCGTCGCCCCGAGGAACGCCACCACGGCCCCCACCAGAAAGGTCAGCAACGCCACGATGGGCGCGGCGTCGAGGCCGGTCTGTTCGATGTGCGCAATCATCGGCGTGATCCGCCAGCGCTTGGGGCGGAACAGGCTGCGGGCGATGGTTTCGAGGATCAGGCCGACGAAGCCGAGCAATTGCAGGGTGTCCTGCCAGACCGTGTCGACGGCCCGACCGATGCGCGTCAGCAGTTGCACGCTGACGCTGATTTCCGGTTCCTTGATCGGCACGCAGAAGTCGGTCAGCGAGCGATACACGGTTTGCAGCAAGGCGCGGTCGGCGCTGGAAATCGTGCAGTCGGGGTGTTCGGCGGACTTGCCCAGCCGCTCGGAGCCGAGCAGTTCCACCAGCAGCGACGCGCCGGCGGTGTCGAGGGCGCCGAGGCCGTTGAGATCGATGGGGGTGTTGGCGTCGTACTGGCCGTGGAGCGTTTCGCTCAGTTGCTTGAGCTCGGCGTAATGGGCAAGCGTCCAGTCCCCGGTCACCCGCAGGCGGGCAGGGGTGATCGAGGTGTCCAGGCGGGCACTGCCGGTCGTTGGGCTGCTGGTCATAAGCTCCGTGCTTGTTCGGCTTTTGAGACGAACCTACGTAATAGCACGAACCCGGTTACTTTTCTTTGGTCGGTGTGCTGTCCGTGACCTCGAAGCGCAGCACGCCGATCACCTGTCCGTCCTCGGTCAACACCCGCACCTGCCACTTGCCCGCCGGGTTGCCGGGGAAATTCTGTTTGTGGGTCCAGGCCCGGTAGCCTTCCTTGCGCCCGCCGTGAATGTCGAGGGCGATGCGGTCGACCTCTTTGCCGTTGAACTGCCAGACGTGATAAATCCGCTCATCGAGCCCGCGCGGTGCGTTGATCGCGGTGTACGCATAGAGCCCGCCGCCACGAATCTGTTCGGCGCTGACTTCCTTGAGGCTGGCGCCCGGAACCCGGTCCTGCACCTGGGTGCTGATCGCCACGTCGGTCATCCACAGCGTCGCTGGCGGCACCCATGAACGCAGGACCCAGCCCACGCCGCCGATCCCGATGGTGATGCTGAGGATCGCCAGCGCGTTGCGCACGGTGCGGATCGGGAAGATTGACGCCAGGCTCGGGAACGACAACACCACCGCAATCCCCAGCGCCCATTTGAAGCTCTGCGAAGTGGTCAGGTGCATGATCACCGGCAGCGCCGTGAGCAGAGCGGCGAACAGTGTCAGGGTGTGCAGCGCGAGGAACGCCCAGCGCCGTGGCGCCAGCCACTTGTAGTAGAGCGGGTCGACGATCGAGATCAGCGCCGCGATGCACAGCAGCCCGGTGAAAAACAGCTGGCCGCTGTTCCAGGTGGTGGTGATGAAGAAGAACGGCAGGACGAAAAACAGGCTTTCCTGGTGGATCATCTGCGTCGCGTAACGCAGCAGCGGCTGGGGGATTTCCCGTTTGAAGATCCGCGTGAACAGTTTGGTCAGGCTGTTTTCCAGCATCAGCCAGATCCAGCTCAGCAGCATGATCGTGGTGATCCAGCTCGCCAGCCCCTGTTGCCGGTCGACCAGAATGAAACTGCCGACCCCGGAGATGAAACCACCGAGCGCAATGACCCCGGGGTAGCGCTTCATCAGTTCGAGAATGCGCTGGATCAGGAGGGTCAATTTAGACATGGGGGCGGTTCACGACTGGATAGGAAAAAAACCTCGACAGAGTACCGCCCGCCGGGCCCCATGGCGAGGCTGCCGGTCAGTCTGGATCCACGGGCTTGCGCCGATGCAGGCGCCAGCCCAGCAGAATCAGCACCAGCACGCCCAATCCGCCCGCCAGCAGCCACAACACCTGATCGTCGCTGAGCAGCGGTTTCTCGATCCGCAGATAGCCCGGTTGCAGCAGCAACTCGCGCATGGCCTTGTTCGCCGCCTCCAGCGTCACGCCTTGCAGCTCCCGCGCAGGATCGGCAAAGCGGCCATCCTCGTAGTCGCCCAGCGCGCTCCAGTAGTAATCGGCCAGGGCACTGGTGCCTTGCACGGCCCAGGCCTGGTGGGCGATGGCGGCTTGTTTCAAGCGATTGAAGGTGTCGGCGTCGAGGCCGTTTTTCAGCAGGTCGGCCTTGAGGTCTTCCAGCACCTGTTCGGCTTCGGCGATGTCACCGCGATCCAGGTCGGCGTTGAGGCTCATGAAGCCGACGCCACCGAACACCTCGCGTTCGGCCCACGGCCCGTAGGACAAACCGTGGTTCAGGCGCAATTGGCGGTACAGCGCCCACTCCAGGTATTCCTTGAGCAGGTCGAAGGTTTCGTCATACTGATCGTCCAGCACCGGCTCCGGCACCAGCCAGTGCAGCTTGGCGCTGTTGCCGATGAAGCCGCGAGTGATCGTGCGTTCGTGGGCGGCGCTGGCGCGGATGTCCGGCAACGGACGGTGTTCGCTCGGATCGACCGCTTCCAGCGTGCCCCACGCCCGTTCCAGATAGGCCGGCAGCAGTTTGTCGAGGTCACCGACGACGATCAGGGTCATGTTGTTCGGCGCGTACCAGGCCTTGCGCACCTTATCCAGCTGCTCGCGGGTCAGGCCATCGACTTCGGCCCGCTGCGGGCACTTCAGGCCCAGCTCGACCGCCAGTTGATTGCTCGCGGTGTGGCCCAGATCCTGCCGGTCGAGGAAGCGTTGCAGGCGGGTGTAATGGCCGCCGTCCTCACGCTCGACCACCCGCTTGGCGGCGTTGATCGCGTTGTCGTCGAAGCGGGTCTGGGTCAACAGAGCCAGCAGCAGGTCGAGGACCTTACGCTGGTTTTTCGCCGGGGCTTCGATGACGAACGTGGTGTCGGCGTTGCTGGTGAAGGCATTCCAGTCACCGCCGAGGGCCTGCATGCGCTCTTCGAGTCCACCTTCACCGGTGGCGTCGATACCGCTGAACAACAAGTGTTCGAGCAGGTGCGGCAGCTCCTTTTCATTGCAGTCGAAATCGTCCAGACCGACGCCGATCACCAGCCGGATCGCCACGTGCCCACGCTCGGTGCCGGGCTTGAGCAGCAATTGCAGACCGTTGGGCAGCGCATAGCCTTCGACCTGAAAACGATCCAGGGCGAAGGCGGGCAGGGAACCGAGCAGCAGACAGGCGAACAACAGGCAACGCATAACGAGCTTCCATACGGCTGAATTGGAGATCCGTGTCGTCAGTCCGGGCCCCATCGCTGCGATGCGGCGACCCGACAAGCCAGCTCCCACAAGGATTGGCGGCGCTCACAAAACCCTGTGGGAGCTGGCTTGCCAGCGAAGGGGGCCTCAAGACTGAACTATGAGTTACTGACTGACCACAACCCCAGACGTTCAAGGCGAATGCGTGATGTCCGCCATATCGTCCGCCGCCAGCGCGCCGGTATCGGAAGTTTCCAGCACCACATAGGCGCTGCTGCAGAACAGCGAGTTCAGGCGTTTCATGTCGGCAATCAACTCCAGGTGCAACGAACTGGTCTCGATACTCTGCACGATCTTGCGTTGCAACCGGCTGACATGAGCATGGGCCAGACGCCGCTCCTGGGCGCGAAAGCGCCGTTTCTCGCGCAGCAACTGGCGGGCGCTTTCCTTGTCGCCGCTGAGGAACACCGATAGCCCGAGCCGCAGGTTGGCGATCAATTGCTGTTGCAGGCCGGCCAGTTCTTCCAGCCCGTCTTCGGAAAAAGACCGGCGTTGCGAGGTCTTCTGTTGCTGCACTTTACGCAGCATGCGTTCGATCAGGTCGCTGGCGAGTTTGAGGTTGATCGCCAGCTCGATGATTTCCGCCCAGCGCCGACTGTCCTGCTCGCCGAGATCTTCGCGGGGCATCTGCGCCAGGTACAGCTTGATCGCGCTGTACAGCGCTTCGACATCATCGGTCAGCTTGCGCATTTCCTGGGTGACGGCGGTCTGCTTGCCGCGCAGCACGTCGAGGGTCGCGTCGAGCATGTTGTCGATCAGGTCGCCCATGCGCAGGGTTTCCCGGGCGGCGTTGGCCAGCGCCAGACTCGGCGTGACCAGCGCGGTGGGATCAAGGTGACGGGGCTTGGCGGTGCCATTGACCTCGGGGCGCTCCGGCAGCAGCCAGGCACACAGCCGCGCCATCGGGCCGACGCTCGGGAGCAGGATCAGGCAGCGCGCGGTGTTGTAGAGCAGATGGAAGCCGATGACCATTTCCTGGGGGCTGAAATCCAGGCTGTCGATCCAGTGCACCAGCGGGTCGAGCACCGGGATGATCAGCAGCAGCCCGATCAGTTTGTACAGCAGGCTGCCCAGCGCCACCTGCCGGCCGGCGGCGTTCTGCATGCTGGTGCTCATGAACGCCAGCACACCACTGCCGATGTTGGCGCCAATCACCAGACCGATCGCCACCGGCAGACTGATCACCGCAGCGCCGGCGAGCGTCGCGGTCAGCAGCACAGCCGCCAGGCTGGAATAGGAAATCATCGCGAACAGCGCACCGACCAGGGCGTCAAGCAGGATATCGCCGGTCAGCGAGGCGAAAATTACCTTCACCCCTTGGGCATGGGTGATCGGCGCGGCGGCCTCGACGATCAGTTGCAGCGCCAGAATGATCAGCCCCAGCCCGATCGACACGCGGCCCATCTGCCCGAGCCGGGTCTGTTTGCGCGACAGAAAGAAAATCACCCCGATAAAAATCAGCAGCGGCGACAGCCACGACAGGTCGAACGTCAGCACCCGCGCCATCAGCGCCGTACCGACGTCGGCGCCGAGCATGGTCGCCAGGGCCGGTGTCAACGCCATCAGGCCCTGACCGACAAAGGACGTCACGAGCATGGCGGTGGCGTTGCTGCTCTGCACCATCGCAGTGACAACGATGCCGGCGACAAAGGCCAGCCAGCGCCTGGACATGTTCTGGCCGATCACGTGGCGCAGATTGGTGCCGTACACCCGCAGGATGCCGGTTCGAACGATATGCGTGCCCCAGATCAGCAGGGCCACGGCAGACAGCAAATTGAGCAGGGTGAGCATGCAGACCCCCTGTAATGGCAGCGCCCCAGAGGGGCAAGTTGACGGTACCGCGCAATTTCTACGTTCTGATACTTAAGCTGTAGTTGGCTAACGGTCTGGGCGCCAGCATTGCACAGCTAAAGCGGGGATTGAAACAAAAGTGTCATGAAAACAGGTTCATGCGGCCATGAAAAAAGGGCCCGGAGGCCCTTCGATCTGTTGCGCAGCGTTCGGATTACTGACCCGGAATATCCTTGCGCAGTTTCACCGGATCCTGCTGTTTGCGTTTTTTCGCGATGGCGGTGCGCATCTTGATGTTGATCGCCTCGACCGCCAGCGAGAACGCCATGGCGAAGTAGACGTAGCCTTTCGGTACGTGCACGTCGAACGATTCGGCAATCAGCACGGTACCGACCACCAGCAGGAACGACAGCGCGAGCATTTTCAGCGACGGGTGCTTGTCGATGAATTCGCTGATCTTGCCCGAGGCCGCCATCATCACCAGCACCGCCACGATGATCGCCGCGACCATCACCGGTACGTGGGACACCATGCCGACGGCGGTGATCACCGAGTCCAGCGAGAACACGATGTCGATGATCGCGATCTGGATGATGGTGTAGAGGAAGTTGCCGCCCTTGCCCGAAGGCTCGTCGTCGCTTTCGTCTTCACCTTCCAGTGCGTGGTACATCTCCTGGGAGCTTTTCCACAGCAGGAACAGGCCACCGAAGAACAGGATCAGGTCGCGGCCGGAAATGCCCTGGCCGAACACTTCGAACAGGTCGGCGGTGAGGCGCATGACCCAGGTGATCGACAGCAGCAACAGGATCCGCGTGATCATGGCCAGGCCAAGACCGAAGATCCGGGTGCGCTGCTGCATGTGTTTGGGCATGCGGCTGACCAGGATCGAAATCATGATGATGTTATCGATGCCCAGAACGATTTCCAGGGCGGTCAGGGTGAAGAAGGCAACCCAGATCTCAGGGTTGGTCAGCCATTCCATGTGTATTCCTTTGAGCGAGTGTTAAACCAGGACGCCAGCAATCAGCTGGCGTCCGGGTGAGTTTGGTGCCGTTACAACGTGCTGAACAGCGGGAAAGTCCCCAACAGCAAGGCTGCGACCAGTATGCACAGGCAGACCAGCACTGCCCACTTCAGGGTGAAACGCTGATGATCGCCGAACTCGATCCCCGCCAGTGCCACCAGCAGGTATGTCGACGGCACCAGGGGGCTCAGCAGGTGAACCGGCTGGCCGACGATCGAAGCGCGGGCCATTTCCACTGCGGTAATGCCGTAATGGCTGGCCGCTTCGGACAACACCGGCAACACACCGTAGTAGAACGCGTCGTTCGACATGAAGAACGTGAACGGCATGCTCACCAGCGCCGTGATCACCGCCAGGTACGGGCCGAGGAAATCAGGGATCACCGCCAGCAGGCTTTTCGACATCGCGTCGACCATGCCGGTGCCCGACAGGATACCGGTGAAAATGCCCGCCGCGAAGATCAGACTGACCACCGACAGCACGCTGCCGGCGTGGGCCGCGACGCGATCCTTCTGCATCTGCAGGCAAGGGTAGTTGACGATCATGGCAATACTGAACGCCACCATGAACAGCACCGGCAGCGGCAGCAGGCCGGCGATCAGGGTGCACATCAGGGCCAGGGTCAGCAGGCCGTTGAACCAGATCAGTTTCGGACGACGGGCATCCGGGAATTGCGAGACGCTGATTTCGCTGTGATCGATTTCGTCGCCGATCAGGTGCAGCTCACCCAGACGCGCACGCTCACGTTTGCCGTAGAAGTAGGCAATGATCAGGATCGCCACCACACCGGCAGCCATCGCCGGGATCATCGGTACGAAAATGTCCGACGGGTCCACGTGCAGCGCACTGGCGGCACGGGCAGTCGGGCCACCCCATGGGGTCATGTTCATCACGCCGCCGGCGAGGATGATCAGACCGGCCATGATCCGCGGGCTCATGCCGATGCGACTGTAAAGCGGCAGCATGGCGGCCACGCAGATCATGTAAGTGGTCGCGCCGTCACCATCGAGGGAAACGACGAGCGCCAGTACGGCGGTGCCGACCGAAACTTTCAGCGGGTCGCCCTTGACCAGTTTGAGGATCTTGCGCACGGCCGGGTCAAACAGGCCGGAGTCGATCATCAGGGCGAAATACAGAATCGCGAACATCAGCATCACGCCGGTCGGCGCAAGCTTGGTAATACCTTCGAGCATCATCGGGCCGATCTTCGGGGCGAAACCACCGAACAGGGCGAACAGGATCGGGATGATGATCAGAGCGATCAGCGCAGACAGGCGCTTGGTCATGATCAGGAACATGAACGTGATGACCATGGCGAAGCCAAGGAAAGTCAGCATGGGAATACTCCAGGCGTAGCGTGGCTAGGTAAATGAGCGGATCGGGCGGGATCAGCGCAGAACGGGAAGCACGAGGCGTACGGGCGGAGTTGCAGCGAGGAGGCGGGTTGCAGAGGACATCAGAATCACCATTGTTGTTGTTAATTGGGCCTGTCGTGCGAGCAATCACACGCGTTGGCCAACCGGTCTGTTGCCGGCAGTGGGGGCGATCCTAATCGGGGAACCTTTCAGCTACCTTTCGCGGATGAAAGGTCTGACGGGAGGCTCGGACAGTTTCGTGCAACAAGTGAATCTCCAGTGGAACTTGATCGTAAGACCCTTCCGGAGATTTTGAAGGGCCATGTCCACCGCTGTATGGAAGGCATTCCCAATGCTAGGCTTGCGACCATTGCAAAGTTTGAGAGGAGCTCCAACCAATGCTCAACAGCGTTGATTTAGACAATTTCGGCCCATTAAAGAAAATTCGCTGGAGCAAGCTCTCAAACCTGAATCTGATCATCGGTGCAAACAGCGCTGGCAAAACCTTTTTGCTCAAGGCGCTGTATTGCACGATGCGAACACTCGAAGAGTATCAGCGGGGAAATGATCAGCGTTCGGCAGCAGAAATCCTGACTGACAAGCTTTATTGGACATATCAGGCCGACAAGATTGGCGATCTGGTAACCAAAAGTGCAGACGGCCCTTTGTCCTGCAGAGTCAAGGTGGATGCGCGTGAATTTCGTTACAGCTTCGGCAAAGATACGACGAAGAACATCACTTCTTTAGAGAACCATGTCCCACCTCGGAGCAGCAATTCAATTTTTCTTCCTCCCAAGGAAGTGCTTTCGCTGCAACACATCATTCTAAAAAGCCGCGATATTGATAAGGACTTCGGATTCGACGACACCTACTACGACTTGGCCAAAGCCCTGCGTCTCCTTCCTACGAAAGGAAGAAACCACGCGCACTTCGCAAAAGCCCGAGAAAACCTGGAAGAGATGTTCGGGGGAAAAGTCGAATTCGATAGCAGTGCAAATCGCTGGCAATTCAAGAAGGGCAACCAGAAGTTCCAGATCGGATCAACGGCAGAGGGCATCAAGAAAATTGCCATTCTCGATACCTTGCTGGGCAACCGTTTTTTGACGAAAGACTCGATGGTATTCATTGACGAACCGGAGTCAGCTCTTCACCCGGTTGCCATTACCAAACTGGTAGAAATCATCGTATCCCTGGCCGGAAGTGGCATTCAGTTTTTCATTGCCAGCCACTCGTATTTCGTCATCAAAGCTTTGTATCTGGCGGCTCAAAAACAACAAATATCCATTCCGGTCTTGTCGTCTATTGATGGTGAATGGATGGGTGATGATCTGCTCAAAGGCATGCCGACAAATCCGATTGTTGATGAATCAATTCGACTCTATGAGGAAGAAGTGGAGTTGGCATTGGGATGAGCATTTCAATCCAGGAATCCGGAATGAATTTCGGACCTTACCCTAAGGACAAGTGCTTCCCAATTGAGACCAGCCCAATTTTCACCAGATTGGGAGAAGGGTTAAAGGTCTCTGAGTTTGTTCTGTTGCGAGATGCACCAAATAATACTCAGGCAGCCTGGTTCATAGAGGCAAAATCAAGCGCACCACGAGAGCATGCGATCTACGTTGAAGAAATCCGACAGAAATTTACAAACTCGGTACAACTGACATTTGCTGCCTGCCTCAAGCGCCACGATGATGCAGAGGATCTTCTTCCTGCAGAGTTCAGGGAGCTGAATCTTGGCAGTTGCCCGGTAAAGTGTGTTCTGGTGATCCGAAATTTTCGTAAAGAATGGATTGCCCCTCTGCAGGAATCATTGAGCAGAGAAATGAGAACACTGGTAAAGACTATGGGCTTCAGCCCTACGTCGGTCGTAGTCATCAACGACGAGAAGGCGCGAGAACTCAACTTGATCACCTGACGCGACGATGGAATCTCTATGACTGACTTGCACAGCGGTGGCTGCCATTGCGGACATATCCGCTATCAGTTCAGCGGAGCGTTGCACGACATCGCCCACTGTCATTGTTCGATCTGTCGAAAGGTCAGCGGCGGCATCGTCACCACCTGGATCACGTTGCCGGCGGCGAACTTCCAGTGGCTGACAGGGAAACCTTCGCGCTATGACTCCTCGACCAGTTGCGCTCGGTTCTTCTGTCCGAACTGCGGCGCACACCTGGCGCTAGTGACGTTGCTCAGCCCCGAGAGCATCGATCTGACCGTCGCCACGCTGGATCACCCGGAGCACGCCGCCGCCGAGCGGCATATCTGGACCGACAGCCAGTTGCCATGGCTGCACCTGGATGAACATTTGCCGGGCGAACCCGAAGAAACCATCTGATTAAAAAATAGACAGATCCAGCGGCCGCATCGCACCCATCCAGATCGCGTGTTCGGTGTGATCGAGCAAGTCATCGCCGGTGTCCGGGTGCAGGAACACCACCAAACCTTTGCGATTGAGCGCCAGCCACGGCAGCACGTCGCCGATCAGCTCCGGGCCGAAGGCCAGCTGGCAGCTCCAGTCCGGGTGCGGGCCCACCGGGCGTTCGTGCACGCGGCCCATCTTCAATGGAAACAGCGCTGCTGCCTGCTCACAAAGTGCCCGCGCCTGTTTGATCGTGCTGGCGTCGTAATAAACGTGGGCGTGATAACCCTTGATCGTCTGCATCGCAAACCCTCTGAATCGGTTCGAACCCTCGCCGTTGACCGTATGTCACACGCCATACAAGGGGAAAATAAAAGGGAACTCAGCCATGAAAAATGCCGAAACCCCGGCGGTGAAAGTGGTGCTCTATGGTGCCATGAGTAGCCTGGGCAGTGCGTTGATGGCTGAACTGCTGCGTCGCCAGCACGAAGTCATCGCGATCCTCGACGATCTGACGGCGCTCGCCCCACGGCCGGGGCTGCGCACCAAAAGCGGCGATCTGCTCGATGCCGAGCGGGTCAACCAGAGCGTGGCCGGCAGCTCGGCAGTGATCTGCCTGCTCAATGCGCCGGGCTTGCCGCTGAGCAGTGATCATGTCGAGAAATCCGTGGTGTTGGGGCCGGTGGAGCAGGTGCTGGCGGTGGACGCGCTGATTGATGGACTGCAGGCGGCGAACGTCTCGCGGCTGTTTGTCATCGGCGAATTCGAAGCACTGGACGATCCGGAAAACGCCGACCCGTTGCAACGCCACGCCGCTCAAGAGGTTCGCGAAGCCCTGCAAAGCAGCCCGCTGCACTGGACGCTGGTGAATGCACCGCGCGGCGTGGCCGGGCTGACGATCGAGCATTTCAGTCAGGTCGGCCGCACCCTTGAACCGGGTCTGGCAGAACCGCTGGAGCGCCTGAACCGGGTGGCGGTGGGCATTGCCGATGAGCTGCGGCTGAATTTGCATCTGCGTCAGCACGTGGATTTTGTTGCTGCTTCCTGATCCGTTACACCGCAATAGACGGCAGCGGGAGTCCGGCAAGGGATTCGGCGCTGCTGGCCTGTTCGGCCATCAGCCAATCGACGAAGGTCTGGATCAACGCGCCCCGGCGTTTGCGTTGCGGCAGCACCACGTAATAACCGAGGCGCGACAGGGTGGTCTCAGCGATCGGCCGGCACAACAGACCCTGGGTGAGCAAGTTATCCACAAGGTGCCGCCAGCCGATGGCTACGCCCTGACCGCCAATCGCCGCCTGAATCAACAAGGTGTAATTGTCGAAGCGCAACTGGCCCGGGGCCGGCGGCGTACTGATGTTCAGCGCGCGGAACAGACCGCTCCAGTCGAACCAGTTGCTGCTGTTTTCCCCGCGCAGGTGCAGCAGCGGAAACTCCATCAATGCCTGGGCCGGCAAGGGCAGGGAGCGATCCTTGAGCAGTTGCGGGCTGCACACCGGAAACACTTCTTCGCTGAACAACCAGTGACTTTCGCCCTGTTTGAAGCGACCGTCGCCGAACAGAACGGCAACGTCGATATCCGGGCGCAGCATGTTGTGATTGCGCTCGCTGGTGACCAGGCTCACGTCCACCTGTGGATAAGCTTCATGGAAGCGGTGCAGGCGCGGCATCAGCCAATACGCGGCGAAGGCGAAATCGGTGGCGACCTGCAGCACTTCATGTTGCTGTTGCGTGCTGATCGCGCTCAATCCTGCGTCGATATTCTGCAAACCGAGGGTAACTTGCTCGAACAGGATCGATCCGACCTCGGTCAGTTCGATGCCCCGGTAGATGCGATCGAACAGCCGCGTGCCGAGTTGTTCTTCAAGCCGCTTGATCTGCTGGCTGATGGCCGGTTGCGTCGTGCCAAGCTCCACCGCCGCAGCGGTGAAACTACGATGACGGGCCGCCGCCTCGAAGGCGCGCAGCAGGTCCAGCGACAAATCACCGAGGGCTTCATACATAAGCTGTGCTTATCCTAGTCATTGTCCGGCGCGGGCTTTACTGGATATTGCGTGGAATCCATGCTCGATCGCAGCAATGTCGCATAAATATTCACTATGGAATGCCGCGATCACATGAAGCGCAAGAACATTCTTTTCATCATGGCCGATCAAATGGCCGCGCCAATGTTGCCGTTCTACGGCCCGTCGCCGATCAAACTGCCAAATCTCAGCCGCCTCGCCGAACAAGGCGTGGTGTTCGATGCCGCGTACTGCAACAGCCCGCTGTGCGCGCCTTCGCGTTTCACCCTGGTCAGCGGCCAGTTGCCGAGCAAGATCGGCGCCTACGACAACGCCGCCGACTTCCCCGCCGACATTCCCACTTACGCGCATTACCTGCGCCGCCTCGGTTACCGCACCGCGCTCTCGGGCAAGATGCACTTCTGCGGCCCCGATCAACTGCACGGTTACGAAGAGCGCCTGACCAGTGATATCTACCCGGCCGACTACGGCTGGGCGGTGAACTGGGACGAACCCGACGTGCGGCCGAGCTGGTATCACAACATGTCCTCGGTGTTGCAGGCCGGCCCGTGCGTGCGCACCAACCAGCTCGACTTCGATGAAGAGGTGGTGTTCAAGGCTCAGCAATACCTGTTCGACCACATCCGCGAGGATGGCGACCAGCCGTTCTGCCTGACCGTGTCGATGACTCACCCTCACGATCCGTACACGATTCCCAAGGCTTTTTGGGATTTGTACGACGATGCGGATATCCCGCTTCCGACGACGCCGGATCAGCATTCACTCGATCCGCATTCCCAGCGTTTGCTCAAGGTCTACGACCTTTGGGACAAGCCGCTACCTGTGGATAAGATTCGCGACGCGCGCCGTGCCTACTTCGGTGCATGCAGTTATATCGACGCCAACGTCGGCAAACTCCTGCAAACCCTCGAGGATTGTGGGCTGACGGACGACACCGTCATCGTGTTCTCCGGTGACCATGGCGACATGCTGGGAGAGAAGGGCCTCTGGTACAAAATGCACTGGTACGAAATGGCCGCTCGTGTGCCCCTGTTGATAAGTGCACCCGGTCAGTTCAAATCGGGCCGTGTCAGCGCTGCCGTCTCCACCGCCGACCTGTTGCCGACCTTCGTCGAGCTGGCGGGCGGCAGCCTGGAACCGAATCTGCCGCTGGACGGCCGCTCGCTGGTTCCGCACCTGAACGGGCAGGGCGGTCACGACGAAGTGTTCGGTGAATACATGGCCGAAGGCACCGTCAGCCCGCTGATGATGATCCGGCGTGGCGCCTACAAATTTATCTACAGCGAAACCGACCCTTGCCTACTCTTCGATGTGGATAACGATCCACGCGAGCAGGAAGAACTCAGCCAATCGCCACAACATCGCCAACTGTTCGACGATTTTCTCGCCGAAGCGCGGGCCAAGTGGGACATCCCGGCCATCCACCGCGACGTCCTCGAGAGCCAGCGCCGTCGGCGTTTCGTCGCCGAGGCGCTGACGATCGGCAAACTGAAGAGCTGGGATCACCAGCCGCTGGTGGACGCCAGTCAGCAATACATGCGCAACCACATCGACCTCGATGACCTGGAGCGCAAGGCCCGTTATCCACAACCCTGCCAAAACCAATAACGTTAAGGGGAAGTCCATGGTCAAGTTATCCACAGTCGTGACGGTCAGTCTGCTGGCACTGGGCAGCGCATCCGCGTTCGCCGAGAGCTGCGACACGGTGAAAATGGCCGATCCCGGCTGGAGCGACATCGCCGCGACCAACGCCATCACCGGGTTTCTGCTGGATGGCATGGGCTACAAGGCCAAGGTCGACACCCTCGCGGTGCCGATCACTTTCGGCGGCTTGAAGGATGGCCAGGTCGACGTATTCCTCGGCAACTGGATGCCGGCGCAGCAGGGTTTCTACGACAAGTTCGTTGCCACGGGTGACGTCACCCAATTGGCGAAGAATCTCGACGGCACCGAATTCACCCTGGCCGTGCCGGATTACGTGTGGGACGCGGATGTGCATAACTTTGCCGACCTGAATAAGTACGCCGATAAATTCGAGAAGAAGATCTACGGCATCGGCTCCGGCGCGCCGGCGAACATCTCGCTGCAAGAGATCATCAAGAAGAACGACTTCGACCTGGGCCAGTGGAAGCTGATCGAGTCCAGCGAACAGGCGATGCTCGCCGAAGTGTCGCGGGCGGTGAAGAAACAGAAATTCGTCACCTTCCTCGGCTGGACCCCGCACCCGATGAACGTGCAGCTGAAAATGCATTACCTCAAGGGTGGCGAGAAGTACTTTGGCGACACGGGTAGCGTCTACACCCTGACCCGCAAGGGCTACGCCGAGGCCTGTCCGAATGTGGGTAAATTGCTGACCAATCTTGCGTTCACTCAGGAGATGGAGAACAGCATCATGGCCGAGGTGGTGAACAAGAAGGTCAGCAATGCGGAGGCGGCGAAGGCTTGGATCAAGGCGAATCCGGCGGTGTTGGACAAGTGGCTTGATGGTGTGAAGACCGTGGACGGCAAAGATGCGTTGCCGGCAGTTAAAGCCAAACTGTAACTGCGCGGGCCGATCGTTCCCACGCTCTGCGTGGGAATGTCGCAATGGACGCTCCGCGTCCCGGGCTGCGTACAATGCGCAAAATTTCACCCGCGAGGATCCATGGCCCTCCCCAGCCGTCGCTCACTTTTCCCCTTCCTGACCTGGCTGCCCCGGCAGACCCGCGCCAGCGTCGGGCGGGACCTGGTCGTCGGGCTCAGCGGGGCGATTCTCGCGTTGCCCCAGTCGATTGCCTACGCCCTGATCGCCGGTCTCCCACCGGAATACGGGCTCTACGCCGCCATCGTTCCGGTGTTGATCGCCTGCCTGTGGGGTTCGTCGTGGCATCTGATCTGCGGGCCGACGGCAGCGATTTCGATTGTGCTGTTCGCCAGTGTCAGTCCGTTGGCCGTGCCTGCGTCACAGGACTACATCACCCTGATCCTGCTGCTGACCTTCCTTGCCGGGATTTTCCAGTGGCTGCTCGGCCTGTTGCGCTTCGGCGCGCTGGTGAATTTCGTCTCACATTCCGTAGTGCTGGGTTTCACCCTCGGCGCGGCGGTGGTGATTGCCATCGGTCAATTGCCGAACCTGCTGGGGCTGGATCTGCCGGCCAAGGCCACGGCGCTGGCCAGTCTGATGGATCTGCTGCGCCATCTCGGGGCGGTGGATAAACCGTCGCTGGTTCTTGGTGTGGCGACGGTGGTGGTCGGTGCGTTGCTCAAACAATGGCTGCCGCGCTGGCCGACGCTGTTGATGACCTTGGTGCTCGGCAGTCTGGTGGTGTGGCTGTGGCCGGCGATGTTTGGCCATGTTCAATTGGTCAGCGCATTTGTCGGACGCTTGCCGCCGTTCAGTGGATTGCCGCTGGATATGGACCTGATCCTGCGCCTGCTGCCCAGCGCCGTGGCGGTGGGCATGCTCGGGCTGGTCACCAGCCTGTCGATTGCCCGTTCGATATCCGCACGTTCGCAACAGTTGCTCGACGCCAATCAGGAAGTCCGCGCGCAAGGTCTTTCGAACATTGTCGGGGCGTTCTTTTCGGGATCGCTGTCCGCCGGCTCGTTCACCCGTTCCGGGCTGAGTTATGAGGCCGGGGCCTGCTCGCCGCTGGCCGGGGTGTTCTCGGCGTTGTGGGTGGCGTTGTTTGCGATTTTCGGTGCCGGGCTGATCGCGCACATTCCGATTCCGGCCATGGCCGGCAGCATTCTGCTGATCGCCTGGGGACTGGTGGATCATCGCGGCATTCGCGCGTTGCTGCGGGTCAGCCGGGCGGAATTCGTGGTGATGAGCCTGACCTGCGTTGCCACGTTGCTGCTGGAGTTGCAGACGGCAATCTACGCCGGCGTGCTGGCCTCGCTGTTTTTCTACCTCAAGCGCACCTCGCAGCCGAGAGTGCAGCACTGGCGCGATGGCGAAGACGATGTGTTGAGGGTCGGCGGCTCGATCTTTTTCGGCGCCAGCCACTATCTGCAAGTGCGCTTGCAACGGATGCAGGGCGCGCGGGTGGTGATCGAGGCGCAGCAGATCAACTTCATCGACTATTCAGGCGTGGAAATGCTCCATCAGGAAGCCCGGCGCCTGTTGCGCCAGGATCGCAGCTTGACCTTGCGTCAGGCGCGACCGCAGGTGGTGGAGGAATTGCGCAAGCTCGAAGGGCCGGAGAAGTGCCCGATCCGATTTGAGGATTGATCTGATATTCAGTGTCGACTTCCATCGCTGGCAAGCCAGCTCCCACCAGGATCAGCTGAGTCCCTGTGGGAGCTGGCTTGCCAGCGATGCTTTTAAAGTGCCAGTTGGCGGCGTAGCTCAGCCAGCACTGGCGCCGTGTCGGGACGCACGCCACGCCACAGGAAAAACGCCTCGGCAGCCTGCTCCGCCAGCATCCCCAAGCCATCCATCACCACGCCTGCGCCGTGCTCGCTGGCCCAACGGCAGAACGCGGTCGGTTCCTTGCCATACATCATGTCGTAGCACAGGGTCTTGCCCGGCTCGATCAGGCTTGGGGCAATCGGCGGCACGTCGCCGGTGAGGCTGGCAGACGTGGCGTTGATGATCACGTCCACCGGCTCGCGCAACCAGTCGTAACCACTGGCCGACACCGGTCCCAGATCGCAGAACAGTTCGGCCAGCAGCTCAGCCTTGTCCACCGTGCGGTTGGCGATGATCACCGAGGCCGGTTTCTCCGCCAGCAACGGCTCCAGTGCACCGCGCACCGCGCCACCGGCACCGAGCAGCAGAATGCGTTTGCCGGCGAGGCTGAACCCGGCGTTGACCGTCAGGTCCCGCACCAGCCCGGCGCCGTCGGTGTTATCGCCGAGCAGGCTGCCGTCAGCCAGTTTGTTCAGAGTGTTCACCGCACCCGCGCGTTCGGCGCGGGCGGTCAGGCTGTTGGCCAGGCGATAAGCATCTTCCTTGAACGGCACGGTCACGTTGGCACCGCGACCTTCCTGGAAAAACGCCGTGGCGCAGCCGGAAAAATCGTCGAGCGGCGCCAGCAGGGTGCTGTAGTCGAGGCTTTGCCCGGTCTGTTCGGCGAACAGTTTGTGAATCATCGGCGACTTGCTGTGGCCGATCGGGTTACCGAAAACGACGTAACGATCCATCAGAAGTCCTCAGGCCTGGGCCAGCCAGTCGCGGTCTTGCAGGAAGTACTCGGTCAGGCGCGCTTCTTCGCTGCCCGGCTCGGCTTTCCAGTCGTAGGCCCAGCGCACTTGCGGTGGCAGCGACATCAGGATCGATTCGGTACGCCCGCCCGATTGCAGGCCGAACAGGGTGCCACGGTCGTAAACCAGGTTGAACTCGACGTAGCGGCCACGGCGGAATTCCTGGAACTCGCGCTGTTTGGCGGTGAAGGCGTCGTTCTTGCGGCGCTGCACGATTGGCAGGTAAGCGTCGATGTACGCATCGCCGATGGCGCGCATGAAGGCGAAACTGGTGTCGAAATCCCACTCGTTCAGGTCATCGAAAAACAGGCCGCCGATGCCGCGCGGTTCGTGGCGATGCTTGATGTGGAAGTAGGTGTCGCACCAGGCCTTGTAGCGCGGGTAGACGTCCGGGCCGAACGGCGCGCAAGCCTGCTCTGCGACGCGGTGCCAATGGATGCAGTCTTCTTCGTTGCCGTAATACGGGGTCAGGTCAAAGCCACCGCCGAACCACCAGACCGGCTCTTCACCTTCCTTCTCGGCGATGAAAAAACGCACGTTGGCGTGGGACGTCGGTACATGCGGATTGTGCGGGTGAATAACCAGCGACACGCCGAGGGCTTCGAAACCACGCCCGGCCAGCTCCGGCCGATGGGCGCTGGCAGACGGTGGCAAACCGCTGCCGAAGACGTGGGAAAAGTTGACGCCGCCCTTTTCGATCACTGTGCCGTTCTCGATCACCCGGGTCCGACCGCCACCGCCGGCCGGACGGGTCCAGGCGTCTTCGACGAAGCGCGTGCCGCCGTCTTCAGTTTCCAGCGCGGCGCAGATGCGGTCTTGCAGGTCGAGCAGATAGGCCTTTACGGCGTCGGTGCGGGTCGTCATGGCTTCACCTTGGATCGGGCGGAACTGCGCGGCGCCCCGCGCAAATGGGCGCGTAGCATACCATCGCAAACCGGCACGCCGCAGTTGACGAAGATCAAGCATGAGCGTTCGATAGGGACCTTCCCGAATGACCCAAGGAGTAGGCAGATGGCCAAGCGAATCCAGTTCCGCGCCCACGGCGGCCCCGAAGTGCTCGAGTACGTTGACTATCAACCGGCCGAACCCGGTCCGCAGCAGGTTCGCGTGAGCAACAAGGCCATCGGCCTGAACTTCATCGATACCTACTACCGCAGCGGCCTGTACGCGCCACCGGCCTTGCCGTCGGGCGTGGGTGCGGAAGGCGCCGGTATCGTCGAGGCCGTGGGCAGCGAGGTCACCCGGTTCAAGGTCGGTGATCGTGTGGCGTACGGCAGCGGCCCGTTGGGCGCGTACAGCGACGTCCACGTTCTGCCGGAAGCGAATCTTGTGCACCTGCCGGACGTCATCAGCTTCGAAACCGCCGCCGGCGTGATGCTCAAGGGCCTGACCGTGCAGTACCTGCTGCGCCAGACCTATGAACTCAAGGGTGGCGAAACCATTCTGTTCCACGCAGCGGCCGGCGGCGTCGGTTTGCTCGCCTGCCAATGGGCCAAGGCCCTGGGCGTGAAGCTGATCGGCACCGTCAGCTCGAAAGCCAAAGCCGATCTGGCCAAGGCCCACGGCGCCTGGGAAACCATCGACTACAGCCACGAAAACGTCGCCCAACGGGTACTGGAGTTGACCGACGGAAAAAAAGTCCCGGTGGTCTACGACGGCGTCGGCAAGGACACCTGGCCAGCGTCGCTGGACAGCGTGGCGCCCCGTGGCCTGTTGGTGAGCTTCGGCAACGCCTCGGGTGCGGTGGACGGGGTGAACCTCGGTATTCTCGCGGCAAAAGGTTCGCTGTACGTCACCCGGCCGACGCTGGCGACCTACGCCAACAACGCCGAGAACCTGCAACGCATGGCGGATGAGCTGTTCGGGATGATCACCAGCGGCAAGCTGAAAGTGGACATCAGCCAGCGTTATCCACTGGCTGACGCGGCGAAAGCGCAAACCGAGCTGTCGGCGCGGCGCACGACAGGTTCGACTGTTTTACTGCCTTAAGGCGTCATCGCCGGCAAGCCGGCGATTGAAAGCACCCGACCTCAGGCCGGGCGCACGATATTGCCGGTGGCCAGATCCCGAATCAGACTCGGGTTCTTGCGACCGCCAAGCGCTCCGCCGAGCACCAGATCGACCTGACCACGGAAATACTGCTCGACCCGCAAGCGCGTGCGCGCTGCCGGCCGCCCTTGCGGATTGGCCGACGTCGAAATCAACGGTCCCACCAGCGAGCACAGATCCCGCACCTGCGGATGATCGCTGACCCGCAGCGCCACGGTGTCATGCACCCCGGTCACCCACTCCGGCAGCAGGTTCTGGTGCGGCACCAGCCAGGTGTTCGGGCCGGGCCAGGTGCTGGCCATGCGGTCGATCCAGTCCTGGGGGAAATCCTCGAACAGAAAATCGAACTGACGAATGTTGTCGGCGACCAGGATCAACCCCTTGTCCACCGAACGGTTCTTGATCGCCAACAGACGATCCACCGCTTCTTCATTCCAAGGATCGCACCCCAGCCCCCAGACGGCTTCGGTTGGATAGGCAATCACCGCCCCGGCGCGAATCTCTCGTGCGGCTTGTTGCACACGCCAACTGTTGACCATGAAAAACTCTCCGCAAACAGGTTTCGCGCAGTTTACCGATCTTCAATGTAAAACCTAGCTTGCGCGTGCAAACCAGCGGCCGTTTTCGCAAACGGCGCGGCCATCCATCTCCAGTTCGGTCAATGCCGCCAGCACTTTGGGCAATGCCCAGCCACTGCTGTCGGAGAGGCCCTCGCTGGTGTGCGGCGCGGCGTGCAACAGATCCAGCAGAGGGTGATCGGGATCCGGCGCGGAGGCGGACAGCGGCAACTGCTGCCAGCCGCGCAGGGCTTCGAGAATATGCTCAATGGTTTCCACCAAAACGGCTCCGTCACGGATCAGTTGATGACAGCCGCGAGCGCCTGGGTGATGAATTGAACCCGGAATGGCGTACACCTCGCGGCCCTGTTCCGCCGCCAGCCGCGCGGTGATCAACGAACCGCTGGCCACGCTGGCCTCGACCACCAGCACGCCGAGGGACAAACCGCTGATGATCCGGTTGCGTCTTGGGAAGTTGCTGGCCGCCGGCCCGGTGTCCAGAGGGAATTCCGAAACCACCGCACTGCCGGACGCAATCATCACGTCCGCCAACCGCCGATTGCGCTGTGGATAAAAGTTTTCCAGGCCAGTACCCAGCACGCCGACCGTCTGCCCGCCGACGTCGACAGCGGCTTGATGCGCCGCCGCATCGATGCCCAGCGCCAGACCGCTGGTGATAACGAACCCGGCCCCGGCGAGGCTGCGGGAAAACGCAGTGGCGGTGTCCATGCCAGGGCGTGAAGCACGTCGACTGCCGACCATCGCCAGTTGCGGTTTTTCCAGAATCCGCGGGTCGCCAGCGACAAACAGCAGGGGCGGCGGGTCGGGAATCTGCGCCAGCAAGGCCGGGTAATCCGGGTGATCCCACATCAGCAAATGTTGACCCGCACGCTCTAGCCAGCGCAATGCGTGGCTGGCGCCGTCGCGAACTTCAGGACAGCGCCGGGCCTCGGCACAAGCCGCCGGCAAACCCAACGAGCGCCAGGCGCTGGCCGGCGCGCTGATTGCCTTGGAGGCAGAGCCGAAGGCTTCGAGCAGTTTGGCAAAACGTTTGGGACCGATTTCCGGCAAGCGGTGCAGGCGCAGGCGCGCTTCCAGTTCCGCCGGGGAAACCGACGCAGAGACAGGCATCATCATGGATCATCCTTGATCGTTATAAGGCCCGAACCTTTCGGAACAAGCTGTGGATAACTCTGTTGGTAACTTGTGAAGCAGCTAAGGATTTCGCACCTTGTCCAGCACCGCGAGCGAGCGCGATGCGTTCAGCACGAGGCCGTAACTGAGTTTGTCGTAGGTGCGGAACACCATCAGCAAGCCGGCGCGCTCATCGGGGATTTTCAGGGGTTGGCCGGTGATCCGGTCACGCACGGTTTCCCCGGTTTTCATCACCACCAGTACGTTGCCCTCGGCCAGGCCGTCGCGTTTGCCCTTGTTCAGGGTCACCACGTCCATCGCGCCGATTTGTGTGACGCCGCGCGGCACATCGATGATCAGGCCGTTGATGTCAGTGGTGGGAGCGCTGGGCATGAAGGTCGAGTTGATCGAACGCTCTTCGCCACTGAACAAGCGGTCGCCGAGGCGCACTTCCTGGGTCGTGCGTTGCAGGGCGAGGGTGGCGACGTCTCCTTCAGTGGCGACGATTTCGCCGCCGCCGATGTCGTCGGCGTTGATCCCCAGAAACTCCTTGGTCTGCGGATCGGTGTAGACCTTGCCCTGGCGGAAGATGCCGTAGACCGGCTGATTGGGGTCGAAATGGCCACGGGCGAAGATCCGGTCGCCGGTGCCGCTGAGCACCCGCTCGGCATCGCCGGCGACGATGTACGGCGCCTTGTCGAAGTCCTCGACCTTGTCGACGATGCGGTTGCTCAGCAGAAAGCTGTTGATCGATTTGAGCGGAATGCTCGGAATCGCCTCGGCCACCGGGCTGGTACGGATGCGCGGCGACAACTTGATGGTGCCGCGCGACTCACCGCGATTGACGGTCAGGCGCGGCTGACCGTTGACGTAACTGAGCGTCAGTGTGTCGCCGGGGTAGATCAGGTTGGGGTTTTCGATCTGCGGATTGGCCCGCCACAGCTGTGGCCACTGCCAGGGTTCGCGCAAATATTTACCGGAGATGTCCCAGAGCGTATCCCCCGAAACCACCGTGTATTGCTGTGGAAAACCTTCCTTGAGTTGCACTTGCCCGTGCGCGGCGCCGGCCGAGGCCAGAAACAGCAGGGCGAGTAGTGATTTCCTCATGCGGTGAATCCCTTTATTATGTGCGTTCGCGTGAAACGCCAGAGCCCCCGTGGCTCGCTCCCTGCTCTATGCTGAAAATCAAGGAGCTACGTTTCACAACGGTAGCCTGCATCTTCGGACCCGCCAGGCCATCGCCCGACTTTACCTCACACGTGCAGCAATCAAGCTTATGGCCATTTTGAACATCCTCGAATTTCCGGACCCGCGTCTGCGCACTATCGCCAAACCTGTGGCTGTAGTGGACGACGAAGTGCGTCAGCTGGTCGATGACATGTTTGAAACAATGTATGAAGCGCCGGGCATCGGCCTCGCCGCGACCCAGGTCAACGTGCACAAACGTATCGTCGTGATGGACCTTTCCGAAGACCGCACCGAACCCCGGGTGTTCATCAACCCCGAGTTCGAACCGCTGACCGACGAAATGGAGCAATACCAGGAAGGCTGCCTCTCGGTGCCGGGCTTCTACGAAAATGTCGACCGCCCGCAGAAGGTCAAGATCAAGGCTCTGGACCGTGACGGCAAGCCTTACGAACTGATCGCCGAAGGCCTGCTCGCGGTGTGCATCCAGCACGAATGCGACCACCTCAACGGCAAGTTGTTCGTCGATTACCTGTCCACGCTCAAACGCGACCGGATCAAGAAGAAACTGGAAAAGCAGCACCGCCAGAACGCTTGATGCCCCTCTCCAAAGGCTTGCTGCGGCAAGCCTTTTTCTTTTTATGAGACTCCCCCATGACTGAGCCACTGCGCATCGTTTTTGCCGGCACCCCGGAATTCGCCGCCGAACACCTCAAGGCCCTGCTGGACAGCCCTTACGAGATCGTTGCGGTCTACACCCAACCGGATCGCCCGGCCGGGCGTGGGCAAAAACTGATGCCGAGCCCGGTCAAACAGCTCGCCCTGGAAAACAATATCCAGGTGTTGCAGCCGCCGACCCTGCGCAATGCTGACGCTCAGGCCGAGCTCGCTGCGCTGAAGCCTGACTTGATGGTGGTGGTCGCCTACGGCCTGATCCTGCCGCAAGCAGTGCTGGATATTCCGCGCCTGGGTTGCATCAACAGCCACGCCTCGCTGCTGCCACGCTGGCGCGGTGCGGCGCCGATCCAGCGCGCCGTGGAAGCGGGCGACGCCGAGAGCGGCGTGACCGTGATGCGCATGGAAGCCGGCCTCGATACCGGGCCGATGCTGCTTAAAGTCGTGACCCCGATCAGCGCCGAAGACACCGGTGGCAGCCTCCATGACCGTCTCGCCGAAATGGGCCCACCTGCCGTGGTGCAGGCGATTGCCGGTCTGGCCGCTGGCACCCTGGAAGGCGAAGTGCAGAACGACGAACTCGCCACCTACGCGCACAAACTGAACAAGGACGAAGCACGCATCGACTGGAACCGCCCGGCCGTTGAGCTGGAACGTCTGGTCCGCGCCTTCAATCCATGGCCGATCACCCACAGCACGCTCAACGGCGAAGCGCTGAAAGTGTTGGCGGCGACACTGGCCGAAGGCAAAGGCGCACCGGGCACCATCCTCGGCGCCAGCAAGGACGGACTGATCGTCGCCTGTGGCGAACAGGCGCTGTGCCTGACCCGTCTGCAATTGCCCGGCGGCAAGGCGCTGAACTTCAGCGATCTGTTCAACAGCCGTCGTGAGAAATTCGCCACCGGCATCGTGCTGGGTGCAGCGGTGGACGCACAATGAACCCACGTCTGGCCGCCGCCAAGGCACTCGCCGCTGTTCTCAGTGGCAAGGCTTCGCTCAACAGCTCCCTGCCGACGCAACTGGACAAGGTCGAGGATCGCGATCGCGGCTTCACCCAGGATCTGGCGTTCGGCACCGCGCGCTGGCAGCCACGCTTGTCGGCGCTGGCGGAAAAACTGCTGCAGAAACCGTTCAAGGCGGCCGACGCCGATGTCGAGGCGCTGCTGCTGGTCGGTCTCTATCAACTGCTCTACACCCGCGTCCCGCCACACGCCGCCATCGGCGAAACCGTCGGTTGCGCCGACAAGCTGAAAAAGCCATGGGCCAAAGGTCTGCTCAATGCCGTACTGCGCAATGCCCAGCGCGAACATGAGGCGATCTTCGCCGAACTGGAACGCGATCCGGTGGTGCGCACCGCTCACCCGCGCTGGCTGCAAAAATCCCTCAAGGCCTTCTGGCCTGAGCAATGGGAAGCCATCTGCGAAGCCAACAACGCGCATCCGCCGATGATCCTGCGGGTCAACCGTCGTCATCACAGCCGTGACGCGTACCTGAGTCTGCTGACTGAAGCCGGTATCGCCGCACAGCCGTGCACTTTCAGCCGCGACGGCATCGTGCTGGAGGCCGCCGCCGACGTGCGCAGCCTGCCGGGCTTCGCCGAAGGCTGGATCAGCGTGCAAGACGAAGCCGCGCAACTGGCCGCCGACCTGCTCGACCTCGCGCCGGGCCAGCGAGTGCTGGACGCCTGCTGTGCACCGGGCGGCAAGACGTGCCACATCCTCGAAGCCGAACCGGCGCTGGCCGGCGTGGTGGCGGTGGATCTGGAAGCCAAGCGTCTGGTACGAGTGAAGGAAAACCTCGAGCGTCTCGGCCTGAACGCCGAACTGATCGCCGCCGATGGTCGCGACACGGCAGCCTGGTGGGACGGCAAACCGTTCCAGCGCATCCTGCTCGACGCGCCATGCTCGGCCACCGGAGTAATCCGCCGTCACCCAGACATCAAGCTGACCCGTCAGGCCGACGACATCGCCGCCCTCGCGCAACTGCAAGGCGAGTTGCTCGACGCGATGTGGAAAACCCTCGAAGTGGGCGGCATCCTGCTCTACGCCACCTGCTCGACCTTGCCGACCGAAAATACCGAAGTCATCGGCGCGTTTCTTGAGCGCACGCCGGGCGCCCGGGAGCTGGATCTGGCTACCACCGCCGGAATCAAACAGCCTCATGGTCGCCAATTGCTGGCCCAGCAGGGCGGGCATGACGGGTTCTACTACGCCAAGCTGATCAAGATCGCTGCCGCGCGCGGCTAAACGGATTCAACGGAGTGACTGGATGAAAATCATCATCCTCGGTGCGGGACAGGTCGGCGGTTCGCTGGCTGAACATCTGGCCAGCGAGGCCAATGACATCACGGTGGTCGACACTGACGGCGACCGTCTGCGCGATCTTGGCGACCGCCTCGACATCCGCACCGTGCAGGGCCGTGGCTCGCTGCCGACCGTGCTGCGTCAGGCCGGTGCCGACGACGCCGACATGCTGGTGGCGGTGACCAACAGCGACGAAACCAACATGGTTGCCTGCCAGGTTGCTCACACCCTGTTCCACACCCCGACCAAGATTGCCCGGGTGCGCGAAGCGTCGTACCTCACCCGCGAGGAGCAACTGTTCCAGAACGAAGCGATTCCGGTCGACGTGCTGATCAGTCCCGAGCAGGTCGTCACCAACTACATCAAGCGTTTGATCCAGCACCCTGGCGCGTTGCAGGTGATCGATTTCGCCGAAGGCCAGGCGCAACTGGTCGCGGTGCGCGCCTATTACGGCGGGCCGCTGGTAGGCCAGCAACTGCGCCAGTTGCGCGAACACATGCCGAATGTGGAAACCCGAGTGGCCGCGATTTTCCGCCGCGATCGACCGATTCTTCCCCAGGGCGACACAGTGATCGAGGCGGACGACGAGGTCTTCTTCATCGCTGCCCGTGCGAACATTCGCGCGGTGATGAGCGAAATGCGCCGGCTCGACGAAAGCTACAAGCGCATCGTCATCGCCGGCGGTGGCCAGATCGGCGAGCGCCTGGCCGAGGCCATCGAAAGCCGCTATCAGGTGAAGATCATCGAGATGAACCCGGCGCGCTGCCGTTATCTCTCCGATACCCTCGACAGTACCGTGGTGCTGCAGGGCAGCGCGTCGGATCGCGACCTGCTGCTGGAAGAGAACATCGCCGACGCGGACATTTTCCTCGCGCTGACCAACGATGACGAAGCCAACATCATGTCGTCGCTGCTGGCCAAGCGTCTGGGCGCGAAGAAGGTGATGACGATCATCAACAACCCGGCCTACGTCGACCTGATCCAGGGCGGCGACATCGACATTGCCATCAGCCCGCAACTGGCGACTATCGGCACCTTGCTGGCCCACGTGCGGCGCGGCGATATCGTCAGCGTGCACTCGTTGCGCCGGGGCGCGGCGGAAGCCATCGAAGCGGTGGCCCATGGCGATTCGAAGTCGAGCAAGGTGATCGGCAAGGCCATCGAAAACATCGCGCTGCCACCGGGAACCACCATCGGCGCGATCATCCGCGATGAAGAAGTGATCATTGCCCACGACGACACGGTGATCGCCGCCGGCGACCACGTGATCCTGTTTCTTGTGGATAAAAAGCATATTCGCGATGTGGAGAAGCTGTTCCACGTGGGCCTGAGTTTCTTCTGATTTTCGTCATTGACTGCACTGGCCCCATCGCTGGCAAGCCAGCTCCCACATAGTTCTCGGGTGAACATGGCAATTGTGAACAAACGAAGGTTCTGTGAGAGCTGGCTTGCCAGCGATGGCGGTTTCAGCAACACCATGATTCTGCCCTGACACTTCTCATGCAAGGAGTCCACCGATGATCGAATCCTTGGAAAAAATGCTCGCCAAGGGTGTGGATAACTCGCTGCTGCGCTTCGGCCTCGGCAAGGGTTATCTGGATTTGGGGGAAAACGCGAAGGCAGCCGAGCATTTCCAGCGGTGTGTCGGCTTCGATCCGAAGTATTCGGCTGCTTGGAAACTGCTGGGCAAGGCGCAACTGGCGCTGGGTGACCTGACGGCTGCGCGGCAGGCGTGGGAGCAGGGGCTGGAAGCGGCCCGGGCCCATGGCGACAAGCAGGCCGAGAAGGAAATGACGGTGTTTCTGAAGAAGCTCGATCGGCAGAAGCCGTGACGGCTGTGGATAACCCGTGTGATCAGGTTATCCACAATTGCCCAGGTCTGATCAGTACCAGCGCGCCTCACCCGGCGGACGCTTCTTGAAGCGCTTCATGCTCCACATGTACTGGCTCGGATAAGCCGCCACGTAACGCTCGACGACTTTACTCATCGCTGCGCAGGAGGTTTCGGTGTCGGTGCTGTACATGGCTTCCGGCGCCGCTTCGAGGATCACCTTGTAGCCGGAACCGTCCGGCAGACGCAGGGCATGCAGGAACACTCCGACGGCTTTGCCGCCGGCGAGCATGTTCGGCACGAACTTGCTGGTCAGGGCCTGGGTGGCGAAGAACGGCACGAAGATCCCGGCGGATTCGGCCGGTTCCGGGTCTGCGGGGATCCCCACCTGACCACCCTTGCGCACTTCCTTGATGACACTGAGGATGCCTTCCTTGGTTGACGCAGCGACCTTGTTGCCCAGT
The DNA here is from genome assembly GCF_052045815.1 of Pseudomonas sp. 22085. Lineage (NCBI taxonomy): Bacteria > Pseudomonadati > Pseudomonadota > Gammaproteobacteria > Pseudomonadales > Pseudomonadaceae > Pseudomonas > Pseudomonas sp. 22085. The sequence continues at coordinate 109,283 of NZ_JBQEQA010000013.1, read as the reverse complement.
TGCACGCGTTGTTTGCGCAGCAATTCATCCACAGCCTTGAGCTTCGGCGGCCGGTAGAAAATGATCGGTTTGCACTGGCTGCAATAGAAGTGGTTGAGCACTTCCCAGTTGCCCAGGTGGCTGGTGATGCCGACCACGCCCTTGCCCGAGGCCAGCGCTTCTTTCAGCACCTCGAGGCCTTCGACTTCGCGCACCAGGTCGATGGACCGCTGGGCCGGCCAGATCCAGGCGCAGGCGCTTTCGGTCAGGGACTTGCCGATGTCTTTCAGGGTCTGACCGACCAGACGCTCGCGTTCGGCCGGGGCCATCTGTGGAAAACATTTGGCCAGGTTGATCCGCACCACATCGCGGGAACGGTTGGGGGTTTTCCACATGATCCAGCCGATCGCCGAACCCACGGCCTGCACGGCCCGCCACGGAAGCAGGGCAAACAGCCGCAGAGCGCCAACCAGCATGGCGCCTTTAAACTTTTCCACAGGTCACTCCTGATCTTGTGCTGTGCGCGAGGCGGCCATTCTAACCGCCGTTGGCGAGCTGCGCGTAGCGGTCGCAGTCCTGGGTGTGATCCATGACCATGCCCGAGGCCTGCATCAGCGCATAGCAAATGGTTGGGCCGACGAAGGTGAAGCCGGCCTTTTTCAGGCCTTTGCTCATGGCCACGGCTTGCGGGGTAATGGCCGGGACTTCGCTGCGATCCTTGAAATGATTGATCACCGGCCGGTTATCCACAAACGACCAGAGGAAGGCCACCGGATCTTCCAGCGCCAGCCAGGCCTGGGCGTTGCGCCGGGCGGCGTTGAGCTTGAGGCGGTTGCGGATGATCCCCGGATCGAGCATCAATTGATCGATTTCCGCATCGCTCATCTGCGCCACGCGCTGTACGTCGAAGCCGAACAACACCTCGCGATATCGCTCACGTTTGCGCAGCACGGTGATCCACGAAAGCCCGGCCTGGAACCCTTCGAGCAAAAGCAACTCGAACAAACCCTGCGCATCGCGTAGCGGCGTACCCCACTCCTGATCGTGGTAAGCCATGTACAGCGGATCTTCGTTGCACCAAAAGCAGCGTGGCATAAGGCTCCAGGGGGTGGAGGTGCGACTGAATCGGGTATACTCCCGCTCTTTAAATCGCAGCCCAAGAAACAGGTGAATTTCGTGAGCCAGCCTACGCCAGCCGTGCGTACCTTCCAAGACTTGATCCTCGCGCTCCAGCAATACTGGGCCGAGCAAGGTTGTGTGGTACTTCAGCCCTACGATATGGAAGTAGGCGCCGGCACTTTCCACACCGCGACATTCCTGCGCGCCATCGGCCCGGAAACCTGGAACGCCGCCTACGTGCAGCCAAGCCGCCGTCCGACTGACGGCCGTTACGGCGAAAACCCGAACCGTCTGCAGCACTACTACCAGTTCCAGGTCGTCCTGAAGCCGAACCCGGACAACTTCCAGGAGCTGTACCTGGGCTCCCTCAAGCATGTCGGCCTGGACCCGCTGGTCCACGACATCCGCTTCGTCGAAGACAACTGGGAATCGCCGACCCTCGGCGCCTGGGGTCTGGGCTGGGAAGTCTGGCTGAACGGCATGGAAGTGACCCAGTTCACTTACTTCCAGCAGGCGGGCGGCATCGAGTGCTACCCGGTGACCGGCGAGATCACCTACGGTCTGGAGCGTCTGGCCATGTACCTGCAGGGCGTGGACTCGGTCTACGACCTGGTCTGGGCTGACGGTCCGTTCGGCAAAGTGACCTACGGCGACGTGTTCCACCAGAACGAAGTGGAGCAGTCCACCTACAACTTCGAACACGCCAACGTCGACAAGCTGTTCGAGCTGTTCGACTTCTATGAAAGCGAAGCCAAGCGCCTGATCGAACTCGACCAGCCGCTGCCGTTGCCAAGCTACGAAATGGTCCTGAAGGCCTCGCACACCTTCAACCTGCTGGATGCGCGCCGGGCGATCTCGGTGACCGCGCGTCAGCAATACATTCTGCGCGTACGCACCCTGGCGCGTTCCGTCGCCCAAGCCTACCTGCTGGCCCGCGCCAAGCTGGGCTTCCCGATGGCAACCCCGGACCTGCGTGACGAAGTACTGGCCAAGCTGGAGGCTGCACAATGAGTGCTCAAGATTTTCTGGTTGAACTGGGCACCGAAGAACTGCCACCCAAAGCCCTGAACACCCTGGCCGAAGCGTTCCTGGCCGGTATCGACAAAGGCCTGCAAGCTGCCGGCCTGAATTACGAGAGCAAAACCGTCTACGCCGCGCCGCGTCGTCTGGCTGTGCTGATCACCGCGCTGGCCACCCAGCAGCCGGATCGCAGCATCAACCTCGACGGCCCGCCACGTCAGGCCGCGTTCGATGCCGAAGGCAACCCGACTCAAGCGGCACTGGGCTTCGCCAAGAAGTGCGGCGTCGAGCTGAGCGAAATCGACCAGAGCGGTCCGAAACTGCGCTACAGCCAGAACATCGCCGGCAAGCCGACCGCCAGCCTGCTGCCGACCATCGTCGAAGACTCGCTAAACGACCTGCCGATCCCGAAACGCATGCGTTGGGGTGCGCGCAAGGAAGAGTTCGTGCGTCCGACCCAATGGCTGGTGATGCTGCTCGGCGACCAGGTCATCGACTGCACGATTCTCGCGCAGAAGGCTGGCCGTGAATCCCGTGGCCACCGCTTCCACCACCCGCAAAGCGTGCGCATCGGTTCGCCGTCGAGCTACCTGGCCGACCTGCGTGCCGCCTACGTGCTGGCCGATGCCAACGAGCGTCGCGAAATCATCAGCAAACGCACCGAAGAACTGGCGACCCGTCAGGAAGGCACTGCGATCGTGCCGCCGGCGCTGCTCGACGAAGTGACCGCGCTGGTCGAGTGGCCAGTGCCGCTGGTGTGCTCGTTCGAGGAACGTTTCCTCGACGTGCCGCAGGAAGCACTGATCACCACCATGCAGGACAACCAGAAGTACTTCTGCCTGCTGGATGCCGACGGCAAGTTGCTGCCGCGTTTCATTACTGTGGCCAACATCGAATCCAAAGACCCGCAGCAGATCATCGCCGGTAACGAGAAAGTGGTTCGCCCACGTCTGACCGACGCCGAGTTCTTCTTCAAGCAGGACAAGAAGCAGAAGCTCGAAGCCTTCAACGATCGCCTGCAGAACGTGGTGTTCCAGGAAAAACTCGGCAGCGTCTACGACAAGGCCGAGCGCGTGTCGAAACTGGCGGCGTACATCGCCGCACGCATCGGCGGCAACGCTTCGTGGGCTGCCCGCGCAGGCCTGCTGTCGAAGTGCGACCTGGCCACCGAAATGGTCGGCGAGTTCCCGGAGATGCAAGGTGTCGCCGGCTACTACTACGCCCTCAATGACGGCGAGCCGGAAGACGTCGCCCTGGCGCTGAACGAGCAGTACATGCCACGCGGTGCCGGCGCTGAACTGCCAGCCACCCTGACCGGTGCGGCCGTGGCCATCGCCGACAAGCTCGACACCCTGGTCGGCATCTTCGGCATCGGCATGCTGCCGACCGGTAGCAAAGACCCGTATGCCCTGCGCCGTGCAGCACTGGGCGTACTGCGGATCCTGATCGAGAAACAACTGGATCTGGACCTGAACGACGCCGTGGCGTTCGCCGTGAATGCGTTCGGTGCCAAGGTCAAGGCTGCCGGCCTGAACGACGCGGTGCTGGAGTTCATCTTCGACCGTCTGCGTGCCCGTTACGAAGACGAAGGCGTGGATGTCGCCACCTACCTGTCGGTACGTGCCCTGAAGCCGGGTTCGGCGCTGGACTTCGACCAGCGTGTACAAGCGGTTCAGGCCTTCCGCAAACTGCCGGAAGCGGCAGCGCTGGCGGCGGTGAACAAGCGTGTGTCGAACCTGCTGAGCAAGGTGGAAGGCTCGGTGCCGACCGAAGTCCAGGCCAAGTACTTCGACAACGCCAACGAGTTCTCGCTGTATTCGGCGATCCAGCAAGCGGACCAGGCTGTACAGCCAATGGCCGCAGCACGTCAGTACAACGAATCGCTGGCACGCCTGGCCGCCCTGCGCGAGCCGGTGGACGCGTTCTTCGACGCGGTGATGGTCAATGCCGAAGACGCCAATGTGCGGGCCAACCGCTACGCGCTGCTGGCGCGTCTGCGTGGTCTGTTCCTGGGCGTTGCCGACATTTCGCTGCTGGGTTGAGGGATTGCTGTTGAAACTGCTGATTCTCGATCGGGACGGAGTGATCAATTACGACTCCGACGCTTACATCAAGTCGGTAGAGGAGTGGATTCCGCTGCCCGGCTCGATCGAGGCGATTGCGCAGTTGAGCAAGGCCGGCTGGACGGTGGCGGTCGCCACCAACCAGTCGGGCATTGCTCGCGGCTACTACGACCTCGCCACCCTCGATGCCATGCACGCGCGCCTGCGCGAACTGGTGGCGGAGCAGGGCGGTGAAGTCGGGCTGATCGTGTATTGCCCGCATGGGCCGGATGAGGGTTGCGACTGCCGCAAGCCGAAACCGGGGATGTTGAAAACCATCGCGCAGCATTACAACGTCGCGCTGACGAATGTCTGGTTCGTCGGCGACAGCCTTGGTGACCTGGAGGCCGCCAAAGCCGTCGATTCACAGCCCGTTTTGGTAAAGACCGGGAAAGGCGAAAAGACTCAGGCCAAGACCTTGCCGGTGGGCACCCTGATTTTTGACGATCTCGCGGCGATTGCCGCAGAACTTATCCACAACTAGAGTGCTTCTGAAGTTCCTGACCAGGGATTGATCGGGAGTGCGCTTGAACAGTCGGGCATTGCCCGTAACGGTAAACGTCGCCATGTCGATACTGCAGGCCATCAGAATCTTCCTCTTTTACCTGCTGCTGGGCACCACCGCCCTGCTGTGGTGCAGCCTGAGCTTTTTTATCGCGCCCTTTCTGTCGTTCAAGGCGCGCTATCGTTTCATCAACGTGTATTGGTGCCGTTGTGCCTTGTGGTTGACCAAGGTGTTCCTCGGTATCCGTTACGAAGTCAAAGGCGCGGAAAACGTGCCTGACCGTCCCTGTGTGATTCAATCGAACCACCAGAGCACCTGGGAGACGTTCTTTCTTTCGGCCTATTTCTCGCCCTTGAGCCAGGTGCTCAAGCGCGAATTGCTCTACGTGCCGTTCTTCGGCTGGGCGATGGCCATGCTGCGGCCGATCGCGATTGACCGCGACAACCCGAAAGCCGCCCTCAAGCAGGTCGCGGCGAAAGGTGATGAGTTGCTCAAGGACAATGTCTGGGTGCTGATCTTCCCGGAAGGCACTCGCGTTCCTCATGGCACTATCGGCAAGTTTTCCCGCAGTGGCAGCGCCTTGGCGGTGAATGCGGCGCTTCCGGTGCTGCCAATCGCACACAATGCCGGCAAGTTCTGGCCGAAAATCGGTTGGGGTAAAAAGCAGGGTGTGATTACCGTGGTCATCGGTGAGCCGATGTACGCCGAGGGCAGTGGCCCGCGCGCCATCGCCGATCTGAATGACCGGGTGCAGGCGTGGAACGAGAAAACGCAACGAGAAATGGGCTCGCTGCCTCCGGCCCCCCAGGCACCGGCTGCGAACGATCAGATCGCTGTCTGAGATTTGTGGATAACCTGTGTACGGTTTGTTCGCAAAATCCCGAATTATCGAATTAACTTACTGATTTACTTATATATTTCCGAAGCTGATAAATCACCGTAAAAGGTGCATAAGTTTTTTTCGGAAGTAAGGAAACCGGCTGATATAGCCGGTTTTTTTATGCCTGCTCTTCAGCGATCAGTGGCAGTTCCAGACGGAACGTCGTGCCTTGATCGACCACGCTGAGGCATTCGATTCGGCCGCCATGGTGATCCACAACGGCTTTGACCATCGACAACCCCAGGCCCACGCCATCGATACCCTGCGCAGAGGAAAACCGCCGGTACTGGCTGAACAGGTCAGGCAGTTCTTCTGCAGCGATTCCTTTGCCTTGATCGGACAGTTCACACCGCAGCCAGTCGTTGTCGCAACTGACATGCAGATTCACTGTGGATCCAGCCGGGCTGTACTTGATCGCATTTTCCAGCAGGTTGAACAGGGCGCGGGTCAACAAACCCTGATCGGCCATAATCAGACGCTCCTGTGATTGTTCGTCCATGTCGCTCAATAGCTCGATGCGTTTTTGCTGAGCGATGGGCAACGCCTGATCCAGAACGTCCATGACCAGCATCCCGAACAGACTCGGTTGGAACTGATACGCCTCGGACTCGGCCCGGGCCAACAGAACGAAGCCATCGGTCAGTTCCAGCGCCCGACGGACCTGTCGTTCAATCTGTTCGAACAGCGGCGAATCCGTCCCCGTCTGATGCCGGTGTACCTCAAGCAGGGCAAGAATCGCCGAGTGGGGAGCGCGCAGGTCATGGGACAGGAAGCGCAGCAACACACCGCGCTGTTCCTCGGCGGCGCGTTCGGCGCTCAGGTCAGTGAGACTTAGCAGCCAGCCAATCGGTATGTCGCCATCCACTGGCAACAACGCGGCGCGTTCCAGGCGCAGGCTACGTTCCTTGTGATCGCGGAACTCCAGCAGAGGCAGCTCGGATAGTGGCGGGCGCGGCTCTGTGGACAACTCTGGATAGCCCAGGCGCGCCAGTTGATCGAGGACATCCTCGCCCACCAGATTGTGATCGAACAGGCTCCGTGCCTTGCGATTGCCCAACAAGACCTGTCCTCGAGGATCGCTGATCAGGGTTGCAACCGGCAGATACTCCAGCCCGTCGGCAATGAAGCGGCGGGTATCGCGGGTGCGGCTCATGGCTTGCTCAAGCGCCATGATCTGCCCCTGCAAGCGGTCGGCGCTGGGAAACTGCGCCCGACGTCGTTCGGGAAGGACTTTCGGTTCACTGTCCAGCCGCGCCAACTCCCAGCCGAAGTAGGTGAGCACCACACTCAAGCGACGCCAGTTCCAGATCAGATAGCCGAACAACATGCCCAGCGCCGCAGGCGTCGGCGACCACCAACGCCGCATTTCAGCCAGGCCTGCACTGGTCAGCAGCACGCAGGCAATCCCGCCCAATGTCAGCCATAACGCCAGTCGCGGGCGCCACAGCAGCAACCCAAGTACACACGCGACCATGGCTACCGAAAGTCCTGCGCCCATCAACGGCGCCGGGTCATGCAAATTGATCTGCGCCCGCCAGGAAAGCAGTGCAGTCAGCGGCAACAGCACTAGACTTATCCACACCCACTCGCGCACCAGTTGCCGGAACAAACGCTGAACCTGGCTGGGTACGCGGCTTTCATGTCGGCGCTGGTTATTCATGGGAAACAGGGCAGGGCGGGTTGAATGGTTTCATAGGCGGCCGGTCTGAGGACGTAGACCCGAAGAATCATAGCGGCTCACCCCAAGGCGTGCCGCTTACTTTCACTGCATGGAGTGAGCCGATCCGGTCGGCACCCATTGCCCGAGCGACAAGGAACTACCGCGTATGCGCGTTGCGATACTGGACGATGAACCCGCCGAACTGCGTCGGGTCGAGCAGACCCTGCAGCAAATGGCCGAGACCGGAGGACAGCCCTGGTCACTGCACAGCTTCGAAAGCGGTGAAGACCTGCTGCGACAGTTGCGCCGGGAAACCTTCGACCTGCTGATCCTCGACTGGCAATTGCCCGACCTCACTGGCCTGGCGCTGCTGCGCTGGACCCGCGAACACATGGAAGCGCCGCCAGCGGCCATCATGCTGACCAGCCGCGATGGTGAGAGCGATATCGTCCAGGCCCTGAATGCCGGGGCCGACGATTACGTCAGCAAGCCGTTTCGGCCCAATGAACTGAAGGCCCGCGTGGCGGCGGTACTGCGTCGACACAGCCTGCAACGTAACGCCCCGGCCGACGTCCTGCGTTTCAACGACCTGGTGTTCGACGACGCCGAACTGACCGTCACCCGCGACGGGAAACCGATCGCCATGACCGAGCGCGAGTATCGCCTCGCCCATTGCCTGTTCAGCAACCTCGGCCGACCGCTGTCACGGGATTACCTTTACGAACGATTCTGGCCCCACGAAGAAATGTCCACGTCGCGACCGCTGGACACTCATATCTATCGCCTGCGCAACAAGCTCGGGCTGACGGCGGATCGGGGTTGGCAGTTGCTGACGATTTACGGGTATGGGTATCGGTTGGAGAGTGTGGCAGCGGGGGAGTGAATTGCAGGCAATAAAAAAGGCCAACGCTGGTGCGTTGGCCTTTTCGTTGGTGCCGACCGGGATCAAAAATCCAGGTTGGACACCGCCAGAGCGTTGCTCTCGATGAAGTCACGGCGAGGTTCGACCGCATCACCCATCAGGGTGTTGAAGATCTGGTCTGCGCCAATGGCGTCTTCGATGGTGACTTTCAGCATGCGGCGCACGCTTGGGTCCATGGTGGTTTCCCACAGCTGATCCGGGTTCATTTCGCCCAGACCTTTGTATCGTTGAATGGTGTGGCGCTTGGTGCTTTCAGCCATCAACCAGTCCAGGGCTTCCTTGAACTCGGTGACCGCTTTCTTGCGCTCGCCGCGCTGGATGTACGCGCCTTCGTCGAGCAGGGTGCTCAGTTGAGCGCCGAGGGTGACGACGGTCTTGTAGTCGTTGCTGCCGAAGAAGTCGCGGTTGAAGGTGACGTAGTTCGACAAGCCGTGGGAGATCAGTTCGACCTCTGGCAGCCACACGCCACGCTCGCGGTCTTCACGCAGGCTGGCCTTGTAGACCAGGCCCGACTTCTCGACGGTGCGCAGACGAACTTCGTACTGGGCCAGCCAATCTTGCATCTTGGCGTGGTCGCCGAGCATTTCCAGGCTGACGGCCGGCAGGTAGATGAAGTGCTCGGTCAGCTCCTGCGGGTACAGGCGCGACAGACGCTTGAGGGTCTTCATCACCATCCGGAAGTCGTTCACCAGACGTTCCAGCGCTTCACCGGAAATACCCGGGGCGTCTTCGTTCAGGTGCAGGCTCGCATCTTCCAGGGCCGACTGCGTCATGTACTCTTCCATGGCGTCGTCGTCTTTGATGTATTGCTCTTGCTTGCCTTTCTTGACCTTGTACAGCGGCGGCTGGGCGATGTAGATGTAGCCGCGCTCGATCAGCTCAGGCAACTGACGGAAGAAGAAGGTCAGCAGCAGGGTACGGATGTGCGAACCGTCGACGTCAGCATCGGTCATGATGATGATGTTGTGATAGCGCAGCTTGTCGATGTTGTACTCTTCGCGACCAATACCGCAGCCCAGTGCGGTGATCAGGGTGCCCACTTCCTGGGACGAAATCATCTTGTCGAAACGGGCTTTCTCGACGTTGAGGATCTTGCCCTTCAGCGGCAGGATGGCCTGGGTCTTGCGGTTACGTCCCTGCTTGGCAGAGCCGCCCGCGGAGTCACCTTCCACGAGGTACAGTTCGGACAGCGCCGGGTCTTTTTCCTGGCAGTCAGCGAGCTTGCCCGGCAGGCCGGCGATGTCCAGCGCGCCTTTGCGGCGGGTCATCTCACGGGCCTTGCGCGCCGCTTCACGGGCACGGGCAGCGTCGATCATCTTGCCGACGACCAGTTTGGCTTCGTTCGGGTTTTCCAGCAGGAAGTCGGAGAAGTACTTGCCCATTTCCTGTTCGACCGCGGTCTTCACTTCAGAAGACACCAGCTTGTCTTTGGTCTGGGAGCTGAACTTCGGATCAGGCACCTTCACCGAGATGATCGCGGTCAGGCCTTCACGGGCATCGTCACCGGTGGTGGCGACTTTGTGCTTCTTCGCCAGGCCTTCCTGCTCGATGTAGTTGTTCAGGTTACGCGTCAGTGCGGAACGGAAGCCCACCAGATGGGTGCCGCCGTCGCGCTGCGGAATGTTGTTGGTGAAGCACAACAGGTTCTCGTTGAAGCTGTCGTTCCACTGCAGGGCGATTTCCACGCCGATGCCGTCTTCACGCTGGATGTTGAAGTGGAACACCTGGTTGACCGCAGTCTTGTTGGTGTTCAGGTATTCAACGAACGCACGCAGGCCGCCTTCGTATTTGAACAGCTCTTCCTTGCCGCTGCGTTCGTCCTTGAGGACGATGCCGACACCGGAGTTGAGGAAAGACAGTTCACGAATGCGCTTGGCCAGGATGTCCCAGCTGAAGTGAATGTTCTTGAAGGTTTCGCTGGAAGCCTTGAAGTGAATCTGAGTACCGGTCGTTTCGCTGTCGCCGACGATCGCCATCGGTGCCTGAGGCACGCCGTGGACGTAGGTCTGTTCCCAGATTTTGCCGCTGCGGCGAACGGTCAGGACCAGTTCTTCGGACAGCGCGTTCACGACCGAAACACCTACACCGTGCAGACCGCCGGATACCTTGTAGGAGTTGTCATCGAACTTACCGCCGGCGTGGAGGACGGTCATGATGACCTCGGCGGCGGAAACGCCTTCCTCTTTGTGCACGTCTACCGGGATGCCACGGCCGTTGTCTTTAACGGTGATGGACTCATCCGGGTGGATGATGATGCTGATGTCGTCGCAGTGGCCGGCGAGGGCTTCGTCGATCGAGTTGTCGACCACCTCGAACACCATGTGGTGCAGACCGCTGCCATCGTCGGTGTCACCAATGTACATACCGGGACGTTTGCGCACGGCATCCAGGCCTTTCAGCACTTTAATGCTCGATGAGTCGTACGTATTTTCTTCGCTCAATGCCTTCACTCCCGATGGTCGTGGGTCTGGGTGATACGGCCCTGTTCCACGTGGAACAGAGCGACTGGCGTTTCCGTCTGCCAGCCTTCCCTCAATAATTCGTGATCTACACAGGTGATAAAAACCTGGCAGCGTAAGTCTTCCAGCAAACGGCACAGCGCGCGACGGTGGCTCTCGTCCAGTTCGGACGGCAAATCATCCACCAGATAAATACACTGGCCGCGTCGGGCCTGACTCACCAGATGCCCCTGGGCAATCCGCAATGCACAGACCACCAACTTCTGCTGGCCCCGGGACAAGATGTCCGCGGCGTTGTGTGCGCCCAATCTAAGACGCAAGTCAGCCCGTTGTGGCCCGGCCTGGGTATGACCCATCTGCTGGTCCCGTTGCACGGATCCGGCAAGTACGGCGCTCAATTCCCGGTCTTTGTCCCAGCCTCGGTAATAGCTGAGCGTCAAACCTTCGAGCTCAACCAGTTCGCTCAAGGTTTGTTCAAAGACCGGTTTCAAGGCTTTGATATAAGCGCGGCGGTATTCATCGATTTCAGCGCTGGCCTGGCACAGTTCCCTGTCCCAAACCGCTTGCGAAACGGCGTCAAGTGTACCATGCCGCAGCCAGGAGTTTCTCTGGCGCAAGGCCTTCTGCAAACGCTGCCAGGTGGCCATGAACCGCGGCTCGACATGGAACACGCCCCAGTCGAGAAACTGCCGGCGAATCTTCGGCGCGCCTTCCAGCAGGCGAAAGCTGTCGGGGTTGATCAACTGCAGCGGCAGGATCTCCGCCAGTTGCGCAGCGCTGCGAGCGTTCTGACCGTCGATGCGGATCTGGAACTCGCCCTGACGGTCACGAGATATCCCCAATGCGCTGTGGCCACCCTCGGCGAGCTCGACCTGGCCGAATACGGTGCAGGCCAGCTGCTCGTACTGGATGACCGGCAACAGCCGTGTGCTACGAAACGAACGCGCAAGCCCCAGCAGGTGAATGGCTTCCAGAACACTGGTTTTGCCGCTGCCGTTGGCGCCGTAAAGAATGTTGATTCGGGGGGAGGGGGAGAAGGTCACCGGGTGCAGATTGCGCACCGCGGTGACCGAGACGCGACTTAAAGACATCCAGAGTCAGCTGATTACAGACGCATCGGCATAACAACGTAAGCCGAATCGTCGTTGTCGGACTCTTGCATCAGCGCACTGCTGTTGGAGTCGGACAGGATCAGGCGAACCTGCTCGGTAGTCATCACGCCCAGCACGTCGAGCAGATAGCTGACGTTGAAGCCGATTTCCAGGGAGCCGCCGTTGTATTCCACGCCTACTTCTTCTTCCGCTTCTTCCTGCTCCGGGTTGTTGGCCTGGATCTTCAACTGACCGCTGGCCAGTTGCAGACGGATACCGCGGTATTTTTCGTTGGACAGAATAGCGGTACGGCTGAACGCTTCACGCAGCGCCTGACGATCACCCAGTACCAGCTTGTCGCCGCCCTTCGGCAGAACGCGCTCGTAGTCCGGGAACTTGCCGTCGACCAGTTTCGAGGTGAAGGTGAATTCGCCGGTGGTCGCGCGGATATGGTGCTGACCCAGGACGATGCTGACGTTGCCGTCCGGCTCGGTGAGCAGACGTGCCAGTTCAAGAATACCTTTGCGCGGCACGATCACCTGGTGGCGATCCTGCTGACCGATGTCGGCCTGCATCGAGCACATGGCCAGACGGTGACCGTCAGTGGCCACGGCGCGGATCACACCAGTCGAGACTTCCAGCAACATGCCGTTGAGGTAATAACGCACGTCCTGCTGGGCCATGGCGAAACTGGTGCGTTCGATCAGGCGACGCAGCTTGCTCTGTTCCAGGCTGGTGGTCAGCGAACCCGGGCCTTCTTCCACAGTCGGGAAGTCGTTGGCCGGCAGGGTCGACAGGGTGAAACGGCTACGGCCGGCTTTCACCACCAGCTTCTGCTCGTCGACCTTGATGTCGATCAGCGCATCGTTCGGCAGGCTCTTGCAGATGTCCATCAGCTTGCGCGCAGGCACAGTGATGGAACCTGTCTCAGCCGGCTCCTCGAGTTGCACGCGACCGACCAGCTCGACTTCCAGGTCGGTACCGGTCAGCGACAGTTGCTGGCCATCGACAACCAGCAGCACGTTGGACAGTACCGGCAAGGTCTGTCGGCGCTCGACGACGCCTGCGACCAGTTGCAGGGGTTTCAACAGGGCTTCGCGTTGAATGGTGAAATGCATGGTCTAGTCCCTTGCCTTAATAAGCTGCGCTGGTGTTCATCAAGTGGTCAGTGTACGCAGCAGGTTCTTGTAGTCCTCGCGGATGTCCGCGTCGGATTCCTTAAGTTCGTTGATCTTGCGGCAGGCGTGCAACACGGTCGTGTGGTCGCGGCCGCCAAACACATCGCCGATTTCCGGCAGGCTGTGGTTGGTCAGTTCCTTGGACAGTGCCATGGCCACCTGACGCGGACGAGCGACCGAACGCGAACGGCGCTTGGACAGCAAGTCGGAAATCTTGATCTTGTAGTACTCGGCGACGGTGCGCTGAATGTTATCCACAGAGACCAGTTTGTCCTGCAGCGCCAAGAGGTCTTTCAGGGATTCGCGGATCAACTCAATGGTGATGTCGCGGCCCATGAAGTGCGAGTGGGCGATCACGCGTTTCAGCGCGCCTTCCAGCTCACGGACGTTGGAGCGAATACGTTGGGCAATGAAGAATGCTGCATCGTGTGGCAACTCGACTTTGGCCTGGTCGGCCTTCTTCATCAAGATCGCTACGCGGGTTTCCAGCTCAGGCGGCTCGACGGCCACTGTCAGGCCCCAGCCGAAGCGGGATTTGAGGCGCTCTTCTAGGCCTTCGATTTCTTTCGGGTAGCGGTCACTGGTGAGAATGACCTGCTGGCCACCTTCAAGCAGGGCGTTGAAGGTGTGGAAAAACTCTTCCTGGGAACGTTCCTTGCGGGCGAAGAACTGAATGTCGTCGATCAGCAGGGCGTCCACCGAACGGTAGAAACGCTTGAACTCGTTGATCGCGTTCAGCTGCAGCGCCTTGACCATGTCAGCCACGAAACGCTCGGAATGCAGGTACACGACCTTGGCATTCGGGTTCTTCTTTAATAGGTGGTTACCCACCGCGTGCATCAAGTGAGTCTTACCAAGACCTACGCCCCCATAGAGAAAGAGCGGGTTGTAGCCGTGCTTCGGGTTGTCCGCCACCTGCCAGGCCGCCGCACGGGCGAGCTGGTTGGATTTACCTTCGACGAAGTTTTCAAAGGTGAAGGTGCGATTCAGGTAACTGGTGTGCTTGAGCGCGCCTTCGACCTGCACGGTGCGCTGTTCGGCACGAACCGGCGCCTGTTGCGAAGCGGCACCAGCCATCGGATCGAAGCTGTCACGGGACGGCTCTTCACTGATTTCTTCGGTTTTCTGCGTTGAACGCTTGGTCGGTGCAGGCGTATGGGCTGGCGCTGGCGCACTGGCCGGCACTGCGTTGGCCTGAGCCTGGGACACTTGCGCCGCGGCCAAGGGCGCATTCGGCGCGGCACGCGGGGCCGAACTGCGTTTGCTGCCTATTAACAAGGAAAGCGACGGTGCCAGACCGTTGCCATGCTCATCCAGCAGTTCAAGGACGCGCCCCAGGTACTTTTCGTTGACCCAGTCCAGAACAAAACGGTTCGGTGCGTAGACGCGCAACTCGTCGCCTTCGGCTTCGACCTGTAGTGGACGGATCCAGGTGTTGAATTGTTGGGCAGGCAGCTCTTCGCGCAAAAGCTCCACGCACTGCTGCCAAAGTTCCACTGACACGGATATCCCCTAAGTTGAAAGCCGGTGAGGCAAAAACAAGCGGCCATTGTAGCGGCCAGTCGTCCACTTATCCACATGCAGGTTGCCCGGTCGACATGATTTATCAATGCGTTAAACGAGAAAAAGGCGACCGACGGTGTGTGCATAAGCTCTGTGGATAACCCTATCTGAGCACACTGGACAACCGGGGGCGAAAGTCGGTGGATAACCAGCCTGTGGATAACCGTCCATTCCACGCACAGGTTATCCGACAGTGCGGCACAGGCTGAACACGGTTTTCCACTGTAGTTGTCATTCTCTGTACATCGCTTGATACAAGGCGTTGAGCCAGTTATCCACAGAGAAGGGCCTGCCTAGCTTTTACAAGCTTTACAGAAAAGCTTTAAATAATTCCCTTCTTTATTTTTATCTTTGGCAAACGGGTAATCCGTTCCGGACGCTCCGAAGATCTATTTATAAGGAAACGTTGGTTGGAAATTGACCTATGGACTTGCTTTCTCTAGAATCCCCGGTCTCTTAAAACGGGGGCCATTCCGGCCCGTTGTGGACGAACCAGGTAACACGACATGAAACGTACTTTCCAACCAAGCACTATCAAACGCGCTCGTACCCACGGTTTCCGTGCTCGCATGGCTACCAAGAACGGTCGTGCCGTACTGTCGCGTCGTCGCGCCAAAGGCCGCGCACGTCTGGCAGTTTGATAATCCGGCACTGGAGGTGAGTCAGGACTTCAGTCGGGAAAAGCGTCTGCTTACTCCCCGGCATTTCAAGGCAGTCTTTGACTCCCCTACCGGCAAGGTTCCGGGGAAAAATCTCCTGCTCCTTGCGCGCAACAACGATCTCGATCACCCCCGTCTCGGGCTGGTTATCGGGAAAAAGAGCGTCAAGCTCTCCGTCGAGCGCAATCGCCTCAAACGTCTGATGCGCGAATCGTTTCGCCTGCACCAGGATTCACTGGTCGGCTGGGACATTGTTATCGTCGCGCGCAAAGGTTTGGGTGACGTAGAAAACCCCGAATTGATTCAGCATTTCGGCAAACTCTGGAAGCGTCTGGCACGCAACAAGCCGGTACCAGCAGTCAAAACCGAAACTGTAGGGGTAGACAGTCCAGATGCGTAAACTGGCACTCGTTCCGATCCAGTTTTATCGCTATGCCATTAGTCCCCTGATGGCCAGTCACTGTCGTTTCTACCCCAGTTGTTCTTGCTACGCGTATGAAGCCATCGAAAATCATGGCCTTCTGCGCGGTGGCTGGCTGACCTTTCGTCGTTTAGGTCGCTGTCATCCGTGGAATCCCGGTGGTTATGACCCGGTTCCACCTATCCCTACCTCCCGTTCTTCTTCGATGGCCGAGTAATCATGGATATCAAACGCACGATCCTGATCGTCGCCCTGGCAATCGTGTCCTACGTCATGGTCCTTAAATGGAACCAGGACTACGGCCAGGCTGCCCTGCCGACTCAGAATGTTGCTTCCAGTACGACTACATCCGGTTTGCCGGACACCGCCACTGGCAATAATGCTGCTGCCAGTGACGATATTCCGCGCGCCGCAAGCGATACCAGCGCACCTGCCGAAACGCCGGTCGCCGCCAGCAAGGATCTGATCCAGGTCAAAACCGACGTGCTCGATCTGTCGATCGATCCACAAGGTGGTGATGTTGCTCAGTTGACCTTGCCGCTGTATCCACGTCGTCAGGATCGTCCGGACGTTCCGTTCCAGCTGTTCGACAACGGTGGCGAACGTACCTATCTGGCACAGAGCGGTCTGATTGGCACCAACGGTCCGGATGCAAACCCGGCCGGTCGCCCGATCTACTCTTCGGAGAAGAAGACTTATAAACTGGCTGACGGTCAGGACCAACTGGTCGTCGACCTGAAATTCAGCAAGGACGGCGTCAATTACATCAAGCGTTTCACTCTGAAACGTGGCCTGTATGACGTGACCGTGACCTATCTGATCGACAACCAGAGCGCTCAGCCTTGGTCCGGTTCGATGTTCGCCCAGCTGAAACGCGACGCCAGCGCCGATCCTTCTTCCACGACTGCTACCGGTACCGCGACCTACCTGGGCGCCGCCCTGTGGACAAGTTCCGAGCCGTACAAGAAAGTGTCCATGAAGGACATGGACAAGGCTCAGCTCAAGGAAACCGTCACCGGTGGCTGGGTAGCCTGGCTGCAACACTACTTCGTGACTGCATGGGTTGCTCCGAAGGGCGAAAACAACATCGTCCAGACCCGTAAGGACAGCAAAGGCAACTACATCATCGGTTACACCGGTCCTTCACTGACCGCTGCACCGGGTGCGAAAGTTGAAACCAGCGCTGTTCTGTACGCCGGTCCGAAAAGCCAGGCGGTGCTGAAAGAGTTGTCCCCTGGTCTGGAATTGACCGTCGACTACGGCATTCTGTGGTTCATTGCCCAGCCAATCTTCTGGCTGCTGCAACATATCCACAGCATCGTCGGCAACTGGGGCTGGTCGATCATCTTCCTGACCATGCTGATCAAAGGGATCTTCTTCCCTCTCTCGGCCGCCAGCTACAAGTCGATGGCCCGCATGCGCGCCGTGGCTCCGAAACTGGCTGCACTGAAAGAGCAACATGGCGATGACCGGCAGAAAATGTCGCAAGCCATGATGGAGCTGTACAAGAAAGAGAAGATCAATCCGCTGGGCGGCTGCTTGCCGATCCTTGTGCAGATGCCGGTTTTCCTTTCCCTGTACTGGGTTCTGCTGGAAAGCGTGGAGATGCGCCAGGCGCCGTTCATGCTGTGGATTACCGACCTGTCGATCAAGGATCCGTTCTTCATCCTGCCGATCATCATGGGCGCGACCATGTTCATCCAGCAGCGTCTGAACCCGACTCCTCCGGATCCGATGCAGGCCAAGGTGATGAAAATGATGCCAATCATCTTCACCTTCTTCTTCCTGTGGTTCCCGGCGGGTCTGGTGCTGTACTGGGTTGTGAACAACTGCCTGTCGATTGCCCAACAGTGGTACATCACGCGTAAGATCGAAGCGGCGACGAAAAAAGCCGAGGCGTAACTTACTCTGTGGATAACACCACTCAAAACGCCCCCTAGTGGGGCGTTTTGCTATCTGCCATTTTTGTCTGGATACCGGTTTATGAGCGCACCTCGTGAAACCATCGCAGCCGTCGCCACCGCCCAGGGTCGTGGCGGCGTGGGCATCGTTCGAATTTCCGGGCCGCTGGCCAGCGTCGCGGCCAGAGCCATCAGCGGCCGCGAACTGAAACCACGGTTTGCCCACTACGGCCCGTTCTTCAGTGACGATCAACAGGTGCTGGATGAAGGTCTGGCGCTGTATTTCCCGGGGCCGAACTCGTTCACCGGTGAAGATGTGCTGGAACTGCAGGGCCACGGCGGCCCGATCGTTCTCGACATGTTGCTCAAGCGTTGCCTGGAACTGGGCTGCCGTCTGGCCCGTCCCGGTGAGTTCAGCGAAAGAGCATTCCTCAATGACAAACTCGACCTGGCTCAGGCCGAGGCCATCGCCGACCTGATCGAAGCCAGTTCTGCACAGGCTGCACGCAACGCATTGCGTTCCTTACAGGGAGCGTTTTCCCAGCGTGTGCATCACCTCACCGAACAACTGATCGGCTTGAGGATTTATGTCGAGGCAGCCATCGACTTCCCTGAAGAGGAAATCGACTTCCTCGCCGATGGCAACGTGCTGAGCATGCTCGACAAGGTTCGCGACGAGTTATCCACTGTATTGCGCGAAGCCGGACAGGGTGCATTGCTGCGTGACGGCATGACCGTGGTGATTGCCGGTCGTCCGAATGCCGGCAAATCCAGCCTGCTCAACGCGCTGGCCGGTCGCGAAGCCGCGATCGTCACCGAAATCGCCGGCACCACCCGGGATATCCTGCGCGAACATATCCACATCGACGGCATGCCGCTGCACGTTGTGGACACCGCCGGTCTGCGTGATACCGATGACCATGTGGAAAAAATCGGCGTTGAACGAGCATTGAAAGCCATTGGCGAGGCTGATCGAGTGCTGCTGGTCGTCGATGCCACAGCACCTGAAGCTGCCGACCCGTTCGCCCTGTGGCCTGAATTCCTCGAAACCCGACCGGATCCGGCGAAGGTCACGTTGATCCGTAACAAAGCTGATCTCACCGGCGAACCCATTGCCCTGGAAGTCAGTGACGATGGCCATGTGACGATCAGCCTGAGCGCCAAATCCGCCGGTGAGGGGCTGGACTTGCTGCGCGATCACCTCAAGGCCTGCATGGGCTACGAACAAACGTCGGAAAGCAGTTTCAGCGCACGCCGCCGGCACCTGGAAGCCCTGCGTCATGCCAGTGATGCCCTGGAACATGGGCGTGCCCAGCTGACGTTGGCGGGTGCTGGGGAACTGCTGGCTGAAGACTTGCGTCAGGCCCAGCAGTCCCTTGGGGAAATCACCGGAGCGTTCAGCTCGGATGATCTGCTGGGACGGATCTTTTCCAGCTTCTGCATCGGTAAATAAGCCTTCCGTTTTCCACAGACAGGTCCGTTCGCGACCTGTCTGTTCTCCCTCCCTCGTATTTCCTTCCTCCAGTGCCGGACAGATATCTATTCCTGAGCGGATTTTCCGTGTCCGCGATTCCTTCATTCATCCGATTTCTGTGGATTAAGCCCTGTGAATAACTGCCGCTAAGGGCAGTTGATAACAGGGCCTGAAAACTGAACATAACTGCCGCTGTGGATAACCACCTCATTCATCCACAGGCTTACACCGGTTATCCAAGGGCCTCATGGCGACATGGTCACAGGGTTTTAAATCTCTGTACACATTGAAAATAGAGGCCTGTAGAAATCTATCCACAGAAACGAAGGGCAGTAAGAATAAGCTTTAAAACAAAGGTTTTATAAATTTCTCTCTTTTTTATTCTTTTAACCGCGAGTTCTCCACAGCTGGTTAAATTTTGTGCAAAGGGTTCTTTAGGAAGGGCGAAGTCCCTATACTTGCCGACCAGGTCCAGAAACCTGATCTCAAACTATTCCTGAATGACCTACTTAAGCAGGCACGAGGTGCGTGGTGGATTTCCCTTCCCGTTTTGAAGTGATCGTCATCGGCGGCGGTCATGCCGGTACCGAGGCAGCACTGGCCTCAGCACGCATGGGTGCAAAAACCCTTCTGCTGACGCATAACGTGGAGACCCTCGGTGCCATGAGTTGCAACCCGGCAATCGGTGGCATTGGCAAAAGCCATCTGGTCAAGGAAATCGACGCCCTCGGCGGCGCGATGGCCATGGCCACCGATTTGGGGGGTATCCAGTTTCGCGTACTGAACAGCCGCAAAGGCCCGGCCGTACGGGCGACCCGTGCGCAAGCCGACCGTATTCTTTACAAGGCCGCTGTCCGCGAAATTCTGGAAAACCAGCCGAACCTGTGGATATTTCAACAAGCCGCTGACGACCTGATCGTCGAGCAGGAACAAGTACGCGGTGTCGTCACGCAAATGGGTCTGCGCTTCTTCGCCGATTCTGTGGTGTTGACCACCGGTACGTTCCTGGGCGGACTTATCCACATCGGTTTGCAGAATTTTTCCGGTGGTCGCGCCGGTGATCCACCGTCGATCGCCCTCGCGCATCGTCTGCGTGAACTGCCGCTACGTGTCGGTCGCCTGAAAACCGGTACGCCACCGCGTATCGACGGCAAGTCTGTGGATTTCTCGGTGATGACCGAGCAGCCAGGCGATACGCCGATCCCGGTGATGTCGTTCATGGGCAACAAGGAACAGCATCCACGGCAAGTCAGTTGCTGGATCACCCACACCAACGCGCGCACCCACGAAATCATTGCCGCGAACCTCGACCGTTCGCCGATGTATTCCGCTGCAGGTGAAATCGAAGGCATTGGTCCGCGTTATTGCCCGTCGATCGAAGACAAGATCCACCGCTTTGCCGACAAGGAAAGCCATCAGGTGTTCATCGAGCCGGAAGGCCTGACCACCCATGAGTTGTATCCGAACGGAATATCCACAAGCCTGCCGTTCGACGTGCAGTTGCAGATCGTGCAATCGATCCGCGGCATGGAAAACGCGCACATCGTGCGTCCGGGGTATGCGATCGAGTACGACTATTTCGATCCGCGTGATCTGAAGTACAGCCTGGAAACCAAAGTCATCGGCGGTCTGTTCTTCGCTGGCCAGATCAACGGCACTACCGGTTACGAAGAAGCCGGTGCGCAAGGTTTGCTGGCCGGTGCCAATGCCGCATTGCGTGCGAAGGGCAAAGAAGCCTGGTGCCCGCGTCGCGATGAAGCGTACATCGGGGTATTGGTTGACGACCTGATTACCCTCGGTACCCAAGAGCCGTACCGCATGTTCACTTCCCGTGCCGAGTACCGCCTGATCCTGCGTGAGGACAACGCGGACCTGCGTCTGACCGAAAAAGGTCGCGAACTGGGTCTGGTCGATGACGCGCGTTGGGCAGCGTTCTGCAAGAAACGCGAAAGTATCGAGCTCGAAGAGCAGCGCCTGAAAAGCACCTGGGTTCGCCCGGGCACTCCGCAGGGCGATGCGATTGCCGAGAAATTCGGTACGCCGCTGACTCACGAATACAACTTGCTCAATCTCTTGAGCCGTCCGGAAATCGACTACGCTGGTCTGGTCGAAGTGACCGGGCAGGGCGCCGAAGATCCACAGGTCGCCGAGCAGGTCGAGATCAAGACCAAATACGCCGGTTACATCGATCGCCAACAGGACGAAATCGCCCGCCTGCGTGCAAGCGAAGACACAAAACTGCCTGTGGATATCGATTACACCAAAATTTCCGGTCTCTCCAAGGAGATCCAGAGCAAGCTGGGTGCCACGCGTCCCGAGACGCTTGGCCAGGCTTCGCGGATCCCGGGCGTGACTCCGGCAGCGATTTCGCTGTTGATGATTCACTTGAAAAAACGCGGCGCGGGCCGTCAGTTGGAGCAAAGCGCTTGAGTTCTAAGGTCACTTCGCAACACGCCGAAGAGTTATCCACAGGAGCCCGCGCGCTCGGTGTCAATCTCACTGAAGCCCAGCACGAATTGCTGCTGGGTTATCTGGCCCTGTTGATCAAATGGAACCAGGCCTACAACCTGACTGCCGTTCGCGATCCGGACGAAATGGTGTCCCGTCACTTGCTCGATAGCCTCAGCGTGATGTCGTTCATCGAAAACGGCCGCTGGCTGGATGTCGGCAGCGGCGGCGGCATGCCGGGGATCCCTCTGGCGATCCTGTATCCGGACTCGCAAGTGACCTGCCTGGACAGCAACGGCAAGAAAACCCGCTTCCTGACCCAGGTCAAACTCGAACTCAAACTGGATAACCTGCAAGTTATCCACAGCCGCGTCGAAGCCTTCCATCCTGCACAGCCGTTCAACGGGATCATTTCCCGGGCATTCAGCAGCATGGAGAACTTCACCAACTGGACTCGCCACCTCGGCGACGCCGATACGCGCTGGCTGGCAATGAAGGGCGTTCATCCGGCCGATGAGCTGGTAGCATTGCCGGCAGACTTCAAACTCGATAGCGAACACGCCCTGGCCGTACCCGGTTGCCAAGGCCAACGCCATCTGCTGATACTGCGCCGCACGGCATGATTGGGAACACAAGCAAGAATGGCTAAGGTATTCGCGATAGCGAACCAGAAGGGTGGTGTGGGCAAGACCACCACCTGCATCAACCTCGCAGCATCCCTGGTCGCGACCAAGCGCCGGGTGCTGTTGATCGATCTCGATCCACAGGGCAACGCCACCATGGGTAGCGGTGTGGATAAACATGGCCTGGAAAACTCGGTCTACGACCTGCTGATCGGCGAATGCGATCTGGCCCAGGCCATGCACTATTCGGAACATGGCGGTTATCAGCTGCTGCCGGCCAACCGTGACCTGACGGCGGCTGAAGTGGTTCTGCTGGAAATGCAGATGAAAGAAAGCCGTCTGCGCAGCGCGCTGGCGCCGGTCCGTGAAAACTACGATTACATCCTGATCGACTGCCCGCCGTCGCTGTCGATGCTTACGCTGAACGCACTGGTCGCCGCTGACGGGGTGATTATCCCCATGCAGTGCGAGTACTTTGCGCTCGAAGGTCTGAGCGACCTTGTGGATAACATCAAACGCATCGCCGAACTGCTGAACCCGAACCTGAAAGTCGAAGGACTGCTGCGGACCATGTACGACCCGCGCCTGAGCCTGATGAACGACGTTTCGGCACAGCTCAAGGAACACTTTGGCGATCAGCTGTACGACACGGTGATCCCGCGCAACATCCGCCTCGCTGAAGCCCCGAGCTATGGCATGCCGGCGCTGGCTTACGACAAGCAATCGCGTGGTGCGCTGGCCTACCTGGCCCTGGCGGGCGAGATGGTTCGCCGTCAGCGCAAAAATTCACGCATCGCCGCTGCCCAGCCAACTTAAGGAATCCCCATGGCCGTCAAGAAACGAGGTCTCGGACGAGGACTGGACGCGCTGCTGAGCGGTCCGACTGTCAGCTCGCTGGAAGAACAAGCGGCGCAGGCTGACAGCCGTGAGTTGCAGCACCTGCCACTGGACCTGCTGCAGCGCGGCAAGTATCAGCCACGCCGGGACATGGATCCTCAGGCGCTGGAAGAGCTTGCGCAGTCGATCAAGGCCCAGGGCGTGATGCAGCCGATCGTGGTTCGTCCGATTGGTGGTGGCCGCTTCGAGATCATCGCCGGCGAACGTCGCTGGCGCGCAAGTCAGCAGGCCGGCCAGGAAACCATCCCGGCGATGGTCCGCGACGTGCCGGATGAAACCGCGATCGCCATTGCGCTGATCGAGAACATCCAGCGCGAGGACCTGAACCCGATCGAAGAAGCGGTGGCCCTGCAGCGCTTGCAGCAGGAATTCCAGCTCACTCAGCAACAGGTTGCCGACGCTGTGGGTAAGTCCCGCGTCACCGTGGCCAACCTGTTGCGCCTGATTGCGCTGCCGGAAGTCATCAAGACCATGTTGTCCCACGGCGACCTGGAGATGGGTCATGCTCGTGCATTGCTCGGTCTGCCGGACAATCAGCAGGTGGAAGGGGCGCGACATGTTGTCGCACGCGGTCTCACTGTGCGCCAAACTGAGGCACTGGTTCGCCAATGGTTGAGTGGCAAACCGGAGCCGGTAGAGCCTGCGAAACCTGATCCGGATATCGCCCGCCTCGAACAGCGTCTGGCCGAGCGCCTAGGCTCTGCGGTGCAGATCCGCCACGGCAAGAAGGGCAGGGGTCAGCTGGTGATTGGTTACAACTCCCTCGATGAGCTTCAAGGTGTGCTCGCACACATCCGCTGAAACAATTCCTCTTGTAGCGCGCAGTCGGAAATCACTACCTGACAGTTGAATAGGGGCAGAACCGCCCCTATACTCTGCGCGCATTTTGTCGGCACAAATTATGCCAAGTTATTGAATTTCGGCAGCCGACCATTGGAGAGCAATAGTGATGGAAACCCGCAAGCCAAACCGCCTGCCGTTCCATCGCCTGGCGGTTTTTCCGGTGTTGATGGCTCAATTTGTCATTTTGCTCATTGCCGCTTTGGCGCTCTGGCAATGGCACGGAGTCGTTGCCGGATACTCGGGACTTTGCGGAGGCCTGATAGCCTTGCTGCCCAATGTTTATTTCGCTCACAAGGCATTTCGGTTTTCCGGCGCCCGAGCAGCCCAGTCCATCGTCCGGTCTTTCTATGCCGGCGAGGCAGGCAAACTGATTTTGACGGCAGTGCTGTTTGCACTGGTGTTTGCAGGTGTGAAGCCACTGGCGCCGATCGCTGTATTCGGCGCCTTCGTGCTGACTCAGTCGGTCAGCTGGTTCGCTCCCCTGCTGATGAGAACAAGACTTTCGAGACCTTAGGGCGTTTGAGGCAACCATGGCAGAAACAACCGCTTCGGGCTATATCCAGCACCACTTGCAGAACCTGACCTTCGGTCAGCTACCCAACGGCGGCTGGGGCTTTGCCCACACCGCAGCAGAAGCCAAGGAAATGGGCTTCTGGGCTTTCCACGTCGATACTCTCGGCTGGTCGGTCGCACTGGGTCTGATCTTCGTCATTCTTTTCCGCATGGCGGCCAAGAAGGCGACTTCCGGTCAGCCGGGTGCACTGCAGAACTTCGTTGAAGTCCTGGTCGAATTCGTCGATGGCAGCGTGAAAGACAGCTTCCATGGCCGTAGCCCGGTGATCGCACCGCTGGCACTGACCATCTTCGTCTGGGTGTTCCTGATGAACGCCGTCGACCTGGTACCGGTCGACTGGATTCCTCAGTTGGCCATCCTGATCTCCGGCGACCACCACATCCCGTTCCGCGCCGTGTCGACTACCGACCCGAACGCGACGCTGGGCATGGCGTTCTCGGTTTTCGCACTGATCATTTTCTATAGCATCAAGGTCAAGGGCATCGGCGGTTTCATCGGCGAACTGACCCTGCACCCGTTCGGCAGCAAGAACATCTTCGTTCAGGCCCTGCTGATCCCGGTGAACTTCCTGCTGGAATTCGTGACCCTGATCGCCAAACCGATCTCTCTGGCTCTGCGTCTGTTCGGCAACATGTATGCCGGCGAGCTGGTGTTCATCCTGATCGCTGTGATGTTCGGCAGCGGCCTGCTCTGGCTCAGCGGCCTGGGCGTTGTCCTGCAGTGGGCGTGGGCTGTGTTCCACATCCTGATCATCACCCTGCAGGCGTTCATCTTCATGATGCTGACCATCGTCTACCTGTCGATGGCGCACGAAGAAAACCATTAAGACCAGTCTCGACTAGTCTGATGTCCTTCCCGGTCAAACGGGAAGGGGCTCCTCACGGGGCACCATGAAACGATTTGTTTTACCGCTTTAATCTAAAAAACCTAAACCATACGACGTAAAAGTCGGGAGGAAAGATGGAAACTGTAGTTGGTCTAACCGCTATCGCTGTTGCACTGTTGATCGGCCTGGGCGCACTGGGTACCGCAATTGGTTTCGGCCTGCTGGGCGGCAAGTTCCTGGAAGGCGCAGCGCGTCAGCCAGAAATGGTTCCAATGCTGCAAGTTAAAATGTTCATCGTTGCCGGTCTGCTCGACGCCGTAACCATGATCGGTGTTGGTATCGCTCTGTTCTTCACCTTTGCGAACCCGTTCGTTGGTCAGATCGCTGGCTAATCATTCGGATCTCCGAGTGATTTGGTGTGATGGACAACGTAACTGCGAGGTGTTGGCGTGAACATTAATGCGACCCTGATTGGCCAGTCCGTTGCGTTCCTGATTTTTGTACTGTTCTGCATGAAGTTCGTATGGCCTCCGGTCATCGCAGCTCTGCACGAACGTCAAAAGAAGATCGCTGATGGTCTGGACGCTGCCAGCCGTGCAGCTCGCGACCTGGAGTTGGCCCAAGAGAAAGCGGGTCAGCAACTGCGCGAAGCGAAAGCTCAGGCAGCTGAAATCATCGAGCAAGCCAAGAAACGCGGTAACCAGATTGTCGAAGAGGCCGTTGAAAAGGCCCGCATCGACGCTGACCGTGTGAAGGTTCAGGCTCAAGCCGAGATCGAACAGGAACTGAACAGTGTCAAAGACAAGCTGCGCGCCCAAGTGGGCTTGCTGGCTGTCGGCGGCGCCGAGAAGATCCTGGGTGCCACAATCGATCAAAACGCGCACGCAGAGCTGGTTAACCAACTGGCTGCTGAAATCTAAGCGAGGGCGATCATGGCAGAACTGACCACGTTGGCCCGACCTTACGCTAAGGCGGCCTTCGAGCACGCTCAGGCCCACCAGCAACTGGCCAATTGGTCAGCCATGCTCGGCCTGGCAGCAGCGGTGTCGCAAGACGACACCATGCAGCGCGTGCTCAAGGCCCCGCGACTGACGAGCGCAGAAAAGGCCGCCACGTTCATTGACGTGTGCGGCGACAAGTTTGATGCCAAGGCACAGAACTTCATCAATGTCGTTGCCGAAAACGACCGTCTCCCGCTTCTGCCGGAGATCGCCGCTCTGTTCGACCTGTACAAGGCCGAGCAAGAGAAATCGGTAGACGTTGAAGTGACCAGTGCTTTTGCATTGAACCAAGAACAGCAAGACAAACTCGCCAAGGTTCTCAGTGCACGACTCAACCGGGAAGTGCGCCTGCAAGTCGAGGAAGACAGCTCCCTTATCGGGGGGGTGGTCATCCGCGCCGGCGACCTGGTTATCGATGGCTCGATTCGCGGCAAAATCGCGAAACTTGCCGAAGCATTGAAATCTTGAGTTTGAAGGGGCAGCAGAGCAATGCAGCAACTCAATCCTTCCGAAATAAGTGAAATTATCAAGGGCCGCATCGAAAAGCTCGATGTGACCTCCCAAGCCCGTAACGAAGGCACTGTCGTCAGCGTATCTGACGGTATCGTGCGGATTCACGGTCTGGCCGACGTCATGTACGGCGAGATGATCGAGTTTCCGGGCGGCGTCTACGGTATGGCCCTCAACCTGGAGCAAGACTCCGTAGGTGCCGTTGTACTGGGCGCGTACACCAGTCTGGCTGAAGGCATGAGCGCCAAGTGCACCGGCCGCATCCTCGAAGTTCCGGTTGGCAAGGAACTGCTGGGTCGCGTTGTCGACGCACTGGGTAACCCTGTTGACGGCAAAGGTCCACTGGGCAACACCGAGACCGACGCGGTCGAGAAAGTTGCTCCGGGCGTGATCTGGCGTAAGTCGGTAGACCAGCCTGTACAGACTGGCTACAAGGCTGTCGATGCCATGATCCCTGTCGGCCGTGGCCAGCGTGAGCTGATCATCGGTGACCGTCAGATCGGTAAAACCGCTCTGGCGATCGACGCGATCATCAACCAGAAAGACAGCGGCATTTTCTGCGTCTACGTGGCAATCGGTCAGAAACAATCGACCATCGCCAACGTGGTTCGCAAGCTGGAAGAAAACGGTGCACTGGCTAACACCATCATCGTTGCTGCGAGCGCCTCGGAATCTGCAGCACTGCAATTCCTGGCACCGTACTCCGGTTGCACCATGGGTGAATTCTTCCGCGACCGCGGTGAAGACGCGCTGATCGTTTATGACGATCTGTCCAAGCAAGCAGTGGCTTACCGCCAGATTTCCCTGCTGCTGCGCCGTCCACCAGGCCGTGAAGCTTACCCAGGCGACGTGTTCTATCTCCACTCCCGTCTGCTGGAGCGTGCATCCCGCGTTTCGGAAGAGTACGTAGAGAAGTTCACCAACGGCGCAGTGACCGGCAAAACCGGTTCCCTGACTGCACTGCCGATCATCGAAACCCAGGCTGGCGACGTTTCCGCGTTCGTTCCGACCAACGTGATTTCCATCACCGACGGTCAGATCTTCCTGGAATCGGCCATGTTCAACTCGGGCATCCGCCCTGCAGTGAACGCCGGTGTTTCGGTATCCCGTGTGGGTGGTGCCGCTCAGACCAAGATCATCAAGAAGCTGTCCGGTGGTATCCGTACCGCTCTGGCTCAGTACCGTGAACTGGCGGCATTCGCCCAGTTCGCTTCTGACCTGGACGAAGCGACCCGCAAGCAACTTGAGCATGGTCAGCGCGTTACCGAGCTGATGAAGCAGAAGCAATACGCGCCAATGTCGATCGCCGACATGTCGCTGTCGCTGTATGCCGCTGAGCGTGGGTTCCTGACTGACATTGAAATCGCCAAGATCGGCAGCTTCGAACAAGCGCTGATCGCTTTCTTCAACCGCGATCACGCCGATTTGATGGCCAAGATCAACGTTAAAGGTGACTTCAATGACGAAATCGACGCTGGCCTGAAGGCTGGTATCGAGAAGTTCAAGGCCACCCAAACCTGGTAAGCCGCAGCGGGAGCCGCAAGGCTCCCGCTTGCTAACCTGATAGGTGTTACATGGCAGGCGCAAAAGAGATTCGCAGTAAGATTGCGAGCATCAAAAGCACGCAAAAAATTACCAGCGCCATGGAAAAAGTGGCGGTCAGCAAAATGCGCAAGGCACAAATGCGCATGGCTGCTAGCCGTCCTTATGCGGAGCGTATCCGCCAGGTAATTGGGCATCTGGCCAACGCCAACCCGGAATACCGCCACCCGTTCATGATCGATCGCGAAGTAAAGCGCGTCGGTTATGTCGTCGTGAGCAGTGACCGTGGTCTGTGCGGCGGCTTGAACACCAACCTGTTCAAGGCCCTGGTCAAGGACATGGCGGTAAACCGCGAAAACGGCGTCGAGATCGATCTGTGTGTCGTTGGTAGCAAGGGTGCGGCCTTTTTCCGCAACTTCGGCGGTAACGTCGTTGCAGCTATCAGCCACCTGGGTGAAGAGCCGTCGATCAATGATCTGATCGGCAGCGTCAAGGTGATGCTGGATGCCTACCTGGACGGCCGTATCGACCGCCTGTCCGTGGTATCCAACAAGTTCATCAACACCATGACACAACAGCCTACCGTGGAGCAGTTGATTCCACTGGTGGCAACCCCGGATCAGGATCTCAAGCACCACTGGGACTATCTCTACGAACCGGACGCCAAAGAGCTGCTTGACGGCTTGATGGTGCGTTACGTGGAGTCGCAGGTGTACCAGGCGGTGGTCGAGAACAACGCGGCTGAACAGGCTGCGCGGATGATCGCGATGAAGAACGCTACCGACAACGCCGGTGATTTGATCAGCGATTTGCAGCTGATCTACAACAAGGCGCGTCAGGCTGCGATCACCCAAGAGATCTCGGAAATCGTCGGCGGCGCTGCCGCGGTTTAACGGTTCAAATATTCAGAGGATCCAGCTATGAGTAGCGGACGTATCGTTCAAATCATCGGCGCCGTTATCGACGTGGAATTTCCACGCGACAGCGTACCGAGCATCTACGACGCCTTGAAGGTTCAAGGCGCCGAAACCACTCTGGAAGTTCAGCAGCAGCTGGGCGACGGCGTGGTTCGTACCATTGCGATGGGCTCCACCGAAGGCTTGAAGCGCGGTCTGGACGTCAACAACACTGGCGCAGCCATCTCCGTACCGGTCGGTAAAGCGACCTTGGGCCGGATCATGGACGTACTGGGCAACCCGATCGACGAAGCTGGCCCGATCGGCGAAGAAGAGCGTTGGGGTATCCACCGCGCCGCTCCTTCCTTCGCTGAACAGGCCGGTGGCAACGAGCTGCTGGAAACAGGCATCAAGGTTATCGACCTGGTTTGCCCGTTCGCCAAGGGCGGTAAAGTCGGTCTGTTCGGTGGTGCCGGTGTAGGCAAGACCGTAAACATGATGGAACTGATCCGTAACATCGCCATCGAGCACAGCGGTTATTCCGTGTTCGCCGGTGTGGGTGAGCGTACTCGTGAGGGTAACGACTTCTACCACGAGATGAAGGACTCCAACGTTCTCGACAAGGTAGCCCTGGTCTACGGTCAGATGAACGAGCCACCGGGAAACCGTCTGCGCGTAGCGCTGACCGGTCTGACCATGGCCGAGAAGTTCCGTGACGAAGGTAACGACGTTCTGCTGTTCGTCGACAACATCTATCGTTACACCCTGGCCGGTACCGAAGTATCCGCACTGCTGGGCCGTATGCCTTCGGCAGTAGGTTACCAGCCGACCCTGGCTGAAGAGATGGGCGTGCTGCAAGAGCGCATCACTTCGACCAAGCAAGGTTCGATTACTTCGATCCAGGCCGTATACGTACCAGCGGACGACTTGACTGACCCGTCGCCAGCGACCACGTTTGCTCACCTGGACGCCACCGTCGTTCTGTCCCGTGACATCGCTTCCCTGGGTATCTACCCTGCGGTTGACCCACTGGACTCGACTTCGCGTCAGCTGGACCCGAACGTGATCGGCAACGATCACTACGAGACCGCTCGTGGTGTTCAGTACGTGCTGCAGCGTTACAAAGAGCTGAAGGACATCATCGCGATCCTGGGTATGGACGAGCTGTCGGAAGCCGACAAGCAGTTGGTAAACCGTGCTCGTAAGATCCAGCGCTTCTTGTCGCAGCCGTTCTTCGTGGCTGAAGTCTTCACCGGTGCTTCGGGTAAATACGTTTCCCTGAAAGACACCATTGCTGGCTTCAAAGGCATCCTCAACGGTGACTACGACCACCTGCCAGAACAAGCGTTCTACATGGTCGGCGGCATCGAAGAAGCGATCGAGAAAGCCAAGAAACTGTAATCCAGGCGCCCGGCAACGGGCGCTAATTTAGGTTGAGGCAATCAGATGGCTATGACAGTCCATTGCGACATCGTCAGCGCGGAAGGAGAAATCTTTTCCGGCCTGGTCGAGATGGTGATTGCGCACGGTGCTCTGGGTGATCTTGGTATCGCTCTGGGCCACGCGCCGCTGATCACTAATCTGAAGCCAGGTCCGATCCGCCTGATCAAGCAAGGCGGGGAAGCCGAGGTGTTCTACATCTCCGGTGGTTTCCTCGAGGTTCAGCCGAACATGGTCAAGGTGCTTGCCGATACCGTGCAACGTGCCGCCGACCTGGATGAAGCTCAGGCTCAAGCAGCTCTCAAGGCTGCCGAAGCTGCTCTGCACGAGAAGAGCGCAGATTTCGACTACGGAGCTGCGTCCGCACGTCTGGCCGAGGCTGCAGCTCAGCTGCGCACCGTCCAGCAGATCCGCAAGAAGTTTGGCGGTTAATCCGTCAGCCACTTGTTGTGCGATTGATAAAAAAGGGTAGCCTCGGCTACCCTTTTTTTCTTTCCAGAATTCTACAAACCCGGTCGCAGTTGCTGACCACCCAGGATTGGTAGCCAGTCATGTCTCTTGAAATCGTAATCCTCGCGGCCGGCCAAGGCACCCGCATGCGCTCCGCGCTGCCAAAAGTGCTGCACCCGATTGCCGGCAATTCCATGCTCGGTCATGTTATCCACAGCGCCCGTCAACTTGATCCACAGCGCATTCATGTGGTCATCGGCCACGGCGCTGATGTGGTGCGTGAACGTCTGGCCGCGGACGATCTGAATTTCGTGTTGCAGGACAAGCAACTGGGCACCGGCCACGCCACGGCCCAGGCTGTTCCGTTCATCACCGCCGATACCGTACTGATTCTCTACGGCGATGTGCCGCTGATCGAAGTCGAGACCCTGCAGCGTCTGCTCAAGCACGTTGTACCCGGGCAGATGGGTTTGCTCACCGTGGAGCTGGACGACCCGACCGGTTATGGCCGCATCGTGCGCGATGCCGATGGCAAGGTCGCCGCGATCATCGAACACAAGGACGCCACCGAAGCGCAGCGGGCGATCACTGAAGGCAACACCGGCATCCTGGCGGTGCCGGCCAATCGCCTGGCGGACTGGATGAGTCGCCTGTCGAACAACAACGCGCAGGGCGAGTATTACCTGACCGACGTGATCGAGATGGCAGTCAGCGACGGCCTGACGGTCGCCACCGAACAACCTCACGACCCGATGGAAGTGCAGGGCGCCAACGATCGCAAACAACTGTCCGAGCTGGAGCGTCATTACCAGTTGCGCGCCGGTCGTCGACTGATGGCTCAGGGTGTCACCCTGCGCGACCCGGCCCGTTTCGATGTACGTGGCGAAGTGACCGTGGGTCGCGATGTCCTGATCGACATCAACGTGATTCTCGAAGGCAAGGTCGTCATTGAGGACGACGTAGTCATCGGCCCCAACTGCGTGATCAAGGACAGCACCCTGCGCAAAGGAGTGGTGGTCAAGGCCAACAGTCACATCGAAGGCGCGGTGTTGGGCGAAGGCAGCGATGCTGGCCCGTTTGCCCGTCTGCGTCCGGGTACCGTGCTGGAGGCCCGCGCCCATGTGGGTAACTTCGTCGAACTGAAAAACGCCCGGATGGGGGAGGGCGCCAAGGCCGGCCACCTGACTTATCTGGGCGATGCCGAGATCGGTGCCCGCACCAATATCGGCGCCGGCACCATCACCTGCAACTACGATGGCGCCAACAAGTGGAAAACCGTGCTGGGTGAGGATGTGTTCATCGGTTCCAACAACTCGCTGGTGGCGCCTGTGGATATCTCCGCCGGTGCAACCACCGCTGCCGGTTCGACCATCACCCAGAATGTGGACAACGCGCAATTGGCCGTAGGTCGTGCGCGGCAGAGGAACATCGATGGCTGGAAGCGGCCGGAGAAGATCAAGAAGAGCTGAGTTATCCACAATGCTCGAATTAAAAAAGACCGCCGCCAGCGGTCTTTTTTTATGGGCGTAGGCTTGACGATTTGCAGCTGATAGGTTTTGATTGCTTCCGTTATCTTTCGAATCGAAACTTAATCAGCCATGTCGAAACGCAACACACCGCAGCGCCGTCACAGCATTCTGGCTTTGCTCAATGAGCAGGGCGAAGTGAGTGTGGATGAACTGGCCAAGCGCTTCGAAACTTCGGAAGTTACGATTCGCAAGGATCTCGCTGCCTTGGAAAGTCATGGTTTATTGCTGCGTCGCTACGGCGGAGCCATCACCATGCCGCAGGAACTGGTGGCGGACACCAGCCTCAACGTTTCCAAATACAAGCAGGCGATTGCCCGGGCTGCGGTCAAACGCATCCGTGAACATGCCCGCATCATCATCGACAGCGGCAGCACCACTGCCGCCATGATTCCCGAGCTCGGTCAGCAGCCTGGTCTGGTGGTGATGACCAACTCCCTGCACGTGGCCAACGCCCTGAGCGAACTCGAGCACGAGCCAGTGCTGCTGATGACCGGCGGCACCTGGGATCCGCACTCGGAATCCTTCCAGGGCCAGGTCGCCGAGCAGGTACTACGCTCTTACGACTTCGACCAGTTGTTTATCGGTGCCGATGGCATCGACCTGGTGCGTGGTACCACCACCTTCAATGAATTGCTCGGACTGAGCCGGGTGATGGCGGAAGTGGCGCGGGAAGTGATCGTGATGGTCGAGGCCGACAAGATTGGTCGCAAGATTCCCAACCTGGAGCTGCCATGGAGCAGCGTCCATACCCTAATTACCGATGATCGCCTGCCCCTTGATGCGCGCGATCAGATTCAGGCTCGCGGTATCAACTTGATTTGCGCGACTGTCAGTCAGGAGAAATAAGCATGTGTGGAATTGTCGGCGCGGTAGCTGAACGTAACATCACCGCCATTCTGGTCGAAGGCCTCAAACGCCTCGAATACCGGGGCTATGACAGTGCCGGTGTTGCGGTGTACACCAAAGACGGCGCTCTGGAACGCACCCGGCGTGTCGGCAAGGTCAGCGAACTCGACGCGGCGCTGGCAGAACATCCGCTGGTTGGCCGTCTCGGTATTGCCCATACCCGCTGGGCCACCCACGGTGCGCCGAGCGAGCGCAATGCGCACCCGCATTTCTCCGGCGACGTCGCTGTCGTGCACAACGGCATCATCGAAAACCATGAGGCGCTGCGTGAACAACTGAAGGCATTGGGCTACGTGTTCACCTCGGACACTGACACCGAAGTCATCGCCCACCTGCTGACCGAAAAACTCAAGTCGTCGCCAGACCTCTCCGACGCTCTGAAGGCTGCGGTCAAGGAGCTGCATGGCGCTTACGGTCTGGCGGTTATTCACGCTCAGCAGCCGGATCGACTGGTTGCTGCTCGCAGTGGCAGCCCGCTGGTGATCGGTCTGGGCCTGGGCGAAAACTTCCTCGCTTCCGACCAACTGGCCCTGCGTCAGGTCACCGACCGTTTCATGTATCTGGAAGAGGGCGATATCGCCGAAATCCAGCGTGAAAAGGTGCAGATCTGGGACGTGACCGGCAAAGCCGTCGAGCGCCAGACCGTGCAGTACACGGATGGTGCGGAAGCCGCCGACAAAGGCGAGTTCCGTCATTACATGCTCAAGGAAATCCACGAGCAGCCGTCCGTGGTGCAGCGCACTCTGGAAGGTCGTTTGAGTGCGGATCAGGTGCTGGTGCAGGCGTTCGGCCCCCAGGCCGCCGAGCTGTTCGCCAAGGTGCGCAACGTACAGATCGTGGCGTGTGGCACCAGCTATCACGCCGGCATGGTTGCCCGTTACTGGCTCGAAGAGCTGGCCGGGATCCCGTGCCAGGTCGAGGTTGCCAGTGAGTTCCGCTACCGTAAAGTCGTGGTGCAGCCGGACACCCTGTTCGTCACTATCTCCCAGTCCGGCGAAACCGCCGATACCCTGGCCGCTCTGCGCAATGCCAAGGAACTGGGTTTTCTGGGCAGCCTGGCGATCTGCAACGTCGGCATCAGCTCGCTGGTACGCGAATCCGACCTGACCCTGCTGACCCAAGCTGGTCGTGAAATCGGCGTGGCCTCGACCAAGGCGTTCACCACACAATTGGTTGGTCTGCTGCTGCTGACCCTGTCTCTCGGTCAGGTGCGCGGTACTTTGGGTGAAGGCGTAGAAGCTACGCTGGTGGAAGAACTGCGCCGTCTGCCAACCCGTCTGGGCGAAGCGCTGGCGATGGACAGCACTGTGGAAAAAATCGCAGAGCTGTTCGCCGAGAAGAACCACACACTGTTCCTCGGCCGTGGTGCGCAATTCCCGGTGGCGATGGAAGGGGCCTTGAAGCTCAAGGAAATTTCATACATCCACGCCGAAGCCTACCCGGCCGGCGAACTGAAACATGGCCCGCTGGCGCTTGTGGATAACGACATGCCGGTGGTCACCGTCGCACCGAACAACGAACTGCTGGAGAAGCTCAAGTCCAACCTGCAGGAAGTCCGCGCCCGCGGCGGCGAACTGATCGTGTTCGCCGACGAAAAGGCCGGGATGACCAACGGCGAAGGGACCCACGTGGTGCAGATGCCGCACATCCACGACATCCTGTCGCCGATTCTCTACACCATTCCGCTGCAGCTGCTGTCGTACTACGTTGCTGTGCTCAAGGGCACCGACGTGGATCAGCCGCGTAATCTGGCGAAGTCGGTGACGGTGGAATAAGTTATCCACAGTTAATCACCTCCAATGAAATCGCAGCTTCGGCTGCGATTTTTTTATTCGGATCGAGGGCACCATGGATCGCTTCCAGGAAATGCAGGTTTTCGCCATCGTCGCCCAGGAACAGGGCTTTTCCGCCGCTGCGCGGCGTTTGGGTCTGTCGGCGGCGAGCGTGACCCGGGCGGTGGCGGCGCTGGAGCAACGGATCGGTACGCAGTTGTTGATCCGGACCACCCGCAGCGTGCATTTGAGCGAAGCCGGTCTGCGTTATCTGGAAGACTGTCGGAGAATTCTCGCCGAGGTGCAGGAAGCGGAGGATTCCGCTGCCGGCAGTCATGCCCAGCCCCGCGGGCAGTTGACGGTGACGGCGCCTGTTTTATTCGGTGAACTGTTTGTCACGCCGGTGATGGCGCGTTATCTGACGCAATACCCGGACGTTTCCATCAACGCCCTGTTGCTCGACCGGGTGGTGAGCATGGTCGAGGAGGGCGTCGACGTCGCGGTGCGAATCGGCGAGTTGCCGGACAGCAATCAGCATGCAATCCGGGTCGGTGAGGTACGGCGGGTGATTTGCGGCTCGCCGGAATACTTCGCGGTCCATGGTCGGCCTGCCCATCCGCAGGCCTTGGCCGGGGCGCCAGTGGTGGCGACATCGGCCATCGGTCAACAGCGCAGTTGGCCATTCATGGAACACGGTGAACTCATCGGCGTAAAACCGGAACCGCGTCTGGTGGTCACTGCCAATCAGGCCGCGATCACAGCGGCGTCGCTGGGCCTGGGGCTGACCCGGGTGCTGTCTTACCAGGTGGCCAGCAAGGTCGCCTCCGGCGAGCTGGAAATCGTCCTTGCCGAGTTCGAATTGCCTGCTCTGCCGATCCATGTGGTGTATCAGGGCGGGCGCAAGGCGCCGGCGCGGATACGCAGTTTTGTCGACTTCATCGTGCAGGCGCTGCGCGAGCATCCGGCGCTGAAAAACGCTGCGTTATTTCATCCAGAGAAATAATGGATTGCATTTGCTGGTGATTCTGTTGTTTTCGCGATCAGGGGAAGATGGTTCCCACGGCCGCCGTTCATCCTGAACGGCGCCATCATCCAGCGGAGTCGACCATGCAAGCGATCAAACTCTACAACTTCCCGCGTTCCGGCCACGCCCATCGTGTCGAACTGATGTTGTCCCTGCTGCAATTGCCGACCGAGCTGATCTTCGTCGATCTGGCCAAGGGCGAACATAAACAGGCGGCATATCTGGCCATCAACAGCTTCGGCCAAGTTCCGGCCATTGATGACAATGGTGTGGTGCTCGCGGACTCCAACGCGATTCTTGTCTACCTGGCACAGAAATACGGCAATGGCCGCTGGCTGCCAAGTGATCCGGTCGGCGCCGCGCACGTGCAGCGCTGGTTGTCGGCAGCCGCCGGGCCGATTGCTTTCGGGCCCGCTGCCGCACGCTTGATCACGGTGTTCGGGGCGAAGTTCAACGCCGAGGAAGTCATCACCCGTGCACACAATTTTCTCAAGGTGATGGATGCGGAACTGGGCAAAACCCCGTACCTGACCGGCACTGAGCCGACCATTGCCGATGTCTCGGCCTACAGCTACATCGCCCACGCGCCGGAAGGCAATGTATCGCTGGACGACTACGCTAACGTTCGCGCCTGGCTCTCGCGCATCGAAGCGCTGCCCGGTTTTGTCGGCATGCCGCGCACCGTTGCCGGCCTGCAAACCACCGTCTGACATTCAATCTGCGCCAACGGCGCAGGGGAGAGACCGTGATGGAACGTTCACCGTGGCACGCTGGCGAGCAACAGTTGCAGGCCCATGTCGGCGTTGCCGAGCGCATGGAGGAATTCGGTCGTAAGGTGATTCGCACCTGGATGCCGGATCAACACCGCCAGTTCTATCAGCAATTGCCATTCATGCTGTACGGCGCGGTGGATGCCGAAGGTCGCCCCTGGGCCAGCGTGCTGGAGGGGGAGCCGGGCTTTGCGCACTCTCCCGAGCCGACGCAACTGCAGTTCGCCAGTCTGCCGGCTGCTGATGATCCTGCACAGTTACAGGCTGGCGCCGCGATCGGTCTGCTTGGGATCGAACTGCACACCCGCCGGCGCAATCGGCTCAATGGCCACATCGATCATCTCGACGCGAACGGCTTCGGGCTGACGGTCGATCAGTCGTTCGGCAACTGCCCGCAGTACATTCAGTTGCGCCAGTTTCAGCGAGTGCCGCTGACGGATCCGCAGACCCGCAAAGCCGAACACCGTGACAGCCTCGATGACGCCGCCGTTGCGCTGATTGGAAGTGCCGACACCTTCTTCGTCGCCAGTTACGTTGATGTCGACGGTGAGCGTTCAGTGGATGTTTCCCACCGCGGTGGTCAGCCCGGTTTTGTGCGGATCGAAGGCAATCGCCTGACGATTCCGGATTTTGCCGGCAACCTGCACTTCAATACCCTCGGCAATCTGTTGCTCAATCCCTTGGCGGGTTTGTTGTTCATCGACTTTTCCACAGGCGACGTGTTGCAGCTCAGCGGTCGCACCGAGGTCATTCTTGAAGCGCCGCAAATCGAGGCGTTTCAGGGCGCCGAGCGGCTGTGGACATTCGAGGTGGAAAAACTGGTCCGGCGTCCTGCGGCACTGGCACTGCGCTGGCGCTTCGACGGGATGTCGCCCACCAGTCTGCTGACCGGCAACTGGGCCCAGGCCGATGCACGGTTGCAGGCCAAGGCATTAGGTGACAGCTGGCGCCCATTGCGCGTGGCAAGAGTCGAAATGGAA
This sequence comes from Pseudomonas sp. 22085, assembly GCF_052045815.1. Classification (NCBI taxonomy): domain Bacteria; kingdom Pseudomonadati; phylum Pseudomonadota; class Gammaproteobacteria; order Pseudomonadales; family Pseudomonadaceae; genus Pseudomonas; species Pseudomonas sp. 22085. The sequence continues at coordinate 71,319 of NZ_JBQEQA010000013.1, read as the reverse complement.
AGCCGTCACATCCGCTCGATCTACCTGGAGCCGGACGATGGTGCGGGGCTGCCGGTGTTTCTCGCCGGGCAGCATCTGCCGCTGCGGTTCAACCTCGATGGTGAGATGCACATCCGCACCTACAGCCTGTCGGGTGCGCCGTCGGACGATTTCTTCCGGATCAGCGTCAAACGTGAAGGTCGGGTGTCGACGCATCTGCATGAGCAGATTCGTGTGGGCGATGTGCTGGAGGCGCGCTTGCCCCAGGGGCATTTCACGGTCGCGGCGCTGGAGCGTCGTCCACTGGTGCTGTTGGCGGCCGGGGTCGGCATCACGCCGTTGCTGTCGATGTTGCGTGAGGTGGTCTATCAGGGCCTGCGGACGCGGCGGATTCGTCCGACCCTGTTTGTTCAGAGTTCCCGCAGCCTCGCCGACCAGCCGTTCCGCGCAGAGGTGGATCGTTTGCTGGAGGATGCCGGTGACGCCGTGAAGGTGTTGCGAGTGCTCAGCCAGCCGGAAGACGATCTGGTCGAAGGAAAAGACTTTGACCTGCGTGGCCGTATCGATGGCGATCTGTTGCGCAATCTGCTCACCGATGAGGACTTCGATCAGGTCGACTTCGTGCTCTGCGGTCCCGGCGGTTTTACCCAAGGTATTTACGACATCTTGCGCGAACTGGATGTGCGGGACGGGCAGATCCACGCAGAAACCTTTGGTCCTTCGACCCTAAAGCGTCAACCCGATCCGGATGCGATCGTGATGGAACAACCGCCGGCCGCGACCACGTCAGTACCTGTGGTGTTCGACCGTTCGGCCAAGGAGGCGCGCTGGCAGCCCGACGGCGGCAGTCTGCTGGAGCTGGCGGAAAGCCGCGGCCTGCGGCCGGAATTCAGTTGCCGCGGTGGTTCGTGCGGCACCTGCAAGACCCGGCTGATCAGCGGCGCGGTGAATTATCCACAGCCTCCGGCTGAAGTACCGGAGGAAGGGCAGGTGCTGATCTGCTGCGCGGTGCCGGCCCAGAGTGCCCAGCCGCTGGTGCTGGATCTGTAACGGATCAGGCGTAGGACAACGCCTTTTCCTCCAGCAGCTCCTGATACAGCTCGGTCCATTTGCGGCCCATTTCATCGGCTGTGAATAACTGCCGATAGCGGGCCTCGGCCTTGAGGCCCATTTCGGCAGCGAGAGCCGGATTTTCCCACAGGGTGCGCATCGCTTCGCGAAACGCCTGTGGATGACTCGGTGGCACCACCAGTCCCGTCTCGTTGTGGATATTGATGTAGCTGGTGCCGGTGCCGATCTCGCTGGAGATCATCGGTTTGCCATACATCGCGCCTTCGAGCAGCGAAATGCCGAACGCTTCCGAGCGCAGGTGCGACGGGAAGACGATGGCGTAGCTCAGTTGCAGCAGGGCGACCTTGTCTTCGTCGCTCAAACGACCGAGGAAATGAATGTTACGCAGACCCAGCGCGGCGGCCTGGGCGTGCAGTGCCTGCTCCAGCGGGCCGGCGCCGACGATCACCACCGGGTAATCCACGTCTTTCAAGGCGTCGAGCAGGATGTGCAGGCCTTTGTAATAACGCATCACCCCGACGAACAGGAAAAACTTATCCTCAAGCTGCTGCCGCCAGCGGTTCATGCGCTCGATATCGGGCGGTGGATAACCGGCCTTGTTCAAGCCATACGGGATGACCCGGGTCTTGGCCTGAAATTGCTGCAACACATCGCTGGTGTGCAGATAGTTCGGCGAAGCCGCGACGATCCGGTCGGCGCTGGCGAGGAAACGGTTCATCAGCGGGCGATACAGTTTGAGCAGGTGCTTCTGGCGAATGATGTCCGAGTGGTACGTCACCACCGTCGGTTTGTTCACGCCGCTGGCGAAATGCACCAAGTCCATGAACGGCCACGGAAAGTGGTAGTTGATCACGTCCGCTTCGGCGGCCAGTTCGCGAAACTGTTTGAACACGCTCCAGGAAAAACCGGTGGAGGCGAACTGGATATCCAGTTTTGCCCGATGCACCTCGTGCTGGCCCAGGCGCACCATCGCTGGTTCTGGATGGGCGCTGAGGGTCAGCACCTGGCCTTCGATACCGTGTTGGGCGCCACTCTCGCAGAGTTGAAAGATGACTTGTTCGATACCGCCGACCGAGTCAGGCAGGTACGTCTTGAAGAAATGAAGAACTCGCATTCAACCTCCCATGGCCTGGTGGTAGGCGCCGGCCGTGGCCTGCGCGCAACGCTTCCAGGAAAAAAGCCGTGCCTGCTGCAATCCGGCTTCCCGGCATGCCTGCCAGTGCGCTTGATCATCGATCAGTCGGCTCATCGCATTACGCAAGCCGTCTGCATCGTCAGCTTCAATATAGTTGCCGGCGTCTCCCGCCACTTCCGGCATGGCCGAAGAGCGGGTGAGCACCACCGGCGTGCCGCTGGCCATCGCTTCCAGCACCGGCAGGCCGAAACCTTCATACAGCGACGGAAAAATCAGTGCCCGGGCACCGGCCAGCAATTGCGCGACTTGCTCATCGGGCAAATAGCCGAGCAGGCACACGTGCCCGCAAGCCAGGGCCTGATTCAATTCTTCACTGAACTGGTCGCGCTGCCAGCCTGCCATGCCGACGATCAACAGCGGGAAACGCTGGCGCACGGGGTCCGGTAACAGCGCGTGGGCGCGCAGGGCCAGGTTGAGGTTCTTGCGTGGCTCCAGAGTGCCGACGCAGAGGAAATACTCCCGATACTCGACCGCATGGGCCTTGAGCACCGCATCGATGTCTTGCGGATCGCGCGGATGGAAACGCTCGGCGACACCCAGCGGCGCGACCACGAAGCGCTCGGCAGGCAGTCCGAAATAGTCCCGGGCCTCATCAGCGATGGCTTGCGAGTCGGTCAGAATGATCCGCGCCTGGCGTACGCCATCGGCGAGCCGCCGTTCGATTTCCCGCAGCCGGGCCGGCGGCTGGGTTTCGGGGAAATGCAGGTGCGTAAGATCGTGCAGGGTGATCACGGTCGGGCCATCGAAGGCCAGCGGCCACAGGCTCGGTTCGTGATACAGATCGACCGGTTGCGCCGGGCCCTGATCGAAGCGTTTCTGCTCCAGCCAGCGGCGGGCCTGATAGGCCCCGGGGATCTGCCGCAGCAGCGGCGTCAGACGCGAATAACCGGGCATCGCCGCTTGCGGCAGTTGCGAGCTCCAGCCCCAGCCATGGAACAGCGCCAGCTCGATATCGGTTTCAGCGTGCAAGGCATTCACCAGTTCGGCCACGTAATGGCCGATGCCGGTGCGCGGCGCCTGGAGAATGCGGGCGTTAAGGGCTATGCGCATGTTGCCTCGCTGGCACCTGAGGTGCCTCCAGCACATGGCGCGCGGTACGCTCGGCCAGTTGCGCGGCGGCTTCACGCCAGCCGATCCATTGCCAGTCGCTGACATCACGGGCGGCGGGGAATCGACCGCTGCGCTCAAAGCTCTGCAGCAGATCGGCGAGGCTTTGCGGCGACTGCAGATCGAAATACGCCATGAATTCACCGCCGATCTCGCGAAATACCGGGATATCGCTGCCCATCGCCGGCAGCCCGCGCTGCATGGCTTCCACCAGCGGCAGACCAAAGCCTTCGACGAACGACGGAAACACCAGCGCGCTGGCATGGGCGTAGGCGTGTTCGAGGCTGGTGTCGCTCAAGTCGTTGAACATGAACAGGCGTCGGTTCAGTTCGGGATGATGATGGATCCGGGCCAGCAGTGCGTCGCACTTCCAGCCAATGCGCCCGACAATGCACAACCGGACGTTCGAGCCGTTCGCCCAGGCATGGTCGAAGGCATCCAGCAGATAGTCGTGGTTCTTGCGCGGTTCGATGGTGCTGACCATCAGGAACACCGGCTCCGGTGTTGCGAACAGCTTTTGTAGACGCGGTTCGACGGCGGCTTCGACGCTCTGCAGATCCAGCTCCGACCCGAGGTGAAAGTAGTCGAACCAGCGTTTGCCGACTTGTGCCGAATCCAGGCGACGTTGCAGTTCTGCACGCAGCTGATCGCGCACGGTGGCGGAAATCGCCATGAAGCCGTCGGCATTGCGGGCGATCCAGTCGAACCACTCGCTGTACACCTCGACCAGCCGCGTGTCGTAGAACTGCGGGTGGGACAGGGGAATCAGGTCGTAGATCACCGCAACGATGCCCAGACCTTCCTGTTTGAGGCGCTCGGCATGCAGGAAAAAGTCGGAATGCCAGGACGAATCCAGCAGCACCAGTTGATCGCCCGGCTGGTGTTGCAGCGGCTCGCAGCGTTGGGGCATTTGATAGCGATTGACTAGCCCGACCAGCCGCAGCGGTAGCCCGAATGCACCGAACGAGGTCAGGCGATAGCCGACGTACAACACGCGTCGTGCCAGTTTTGTGCGGCAACGGGTGTCCAGCCGTTGATGCAGCTGCCAGAAACGATGAGCCAACCGTTCCAGACGTTCGCCAAACGTGACGATGGCATTGAACAGCGGCGAATCCAGCGGCGCCAGACGCTTCACTCGGTATAACTGGCCCTTGAGCAGAACCACCGGCACGCATTCGACCCCTTCGGCGCTCGGCGGCAGCTGTTTGATGACGTTGCGCACCACCCGCTGAATCCCCGAATTGACCTTCGGGTGTTTAAACACGTGGGTGCATTCGACCAGCAGGCGGGTCATGGCGCACGCTCCGCGAGGTTGTCCGCGTGGCGGGTGATCGAGGTGCTGGCGCCCAGCCATGAACAGCCGACAAAATTTTCCTGACGGTTGTTGATCACGTGGAACACCAGGCCGTAGTCACGCCATTCGAAGTTGCGATCCAAATGCGAGTCCAGTCGCGACAGGCTCAGGGCCACGGAGTAATTGCCCTTGCCCAGCCCCATGACGAAAGAGAAGCGATAGGTGATGCGTTCACCCGCACGCAAGTCTTCCAGTGCCTGGTTCTGGCGGTGGGTATTGATGCCGTACATGGCCTGACCCAGGCGATCCTTGATCATGAAGCCGAGCACCAGCCGCTCGATGTCCTGGCGAATCTCTACCTCGACTTCCAGGGTCACCGGCTGACCGACTTCGGCAGCGTCGATGGAACGTTCGCGTTCATCGAGCAGGCGCACGCTGAGGATCCCGGCCTCGCCGGTGCCGGACACGGTACGCACCTGGCCGCCGTCGAGCAGTTCCTGGCGCACGGTCTGGCCTTCGCGTTCGGCGAGCAGGGCGTTGTAGTAATCCATGACCGCTTCGGGCTTGTCGTGCATCACCATGTGGCCGCCTTCGAGCAGGATCGCCGAGTCGCAGATCGACTGGATCGCCGAGCGGTCGTGGGACACGATCAACAGCGTGGTGCCGGCCTTGCGGAAGCTGCGGATGCGGTCGAAGCTCTTGTGCTGGAAGTAGGCGTCGCCCACCGACAGCGCTTCGTCGACGATCAGAATGTCCGGGCGGCGCGCGGTGGCGACGCTGAAGGCCAGGCGCATCTGCATGCCGCTGGAGTAGGTGCGCACCGGGTGATCGATGGCTTCGCCTATTTCCGCGAAGCGTTCGATGTCCGGCATCAGTGCTTCGATGTCTTCGACCTGCATGCCCAGCAGTTGCCCGGCCATCACTGCATTCTGCCGACCGGTGAAGTCCGGGTGAAAACCCATGCCCAGCTCCAGCAGCGCCGCGACCCGGCCCTCGAGCTGAATCTGGCCGCAGGTCGGTTGAGTGGTGCCGGTGATCATTTTCAGCAGGGTGCTTTTGCCGGCGCCATTAACCCCGACAATGCCCACCGCTTCACCGGGGGCGATCTCGAAATTCACGTCCTGCAGCACCCAGTGCTGGCGATGGCGCATCGGCGAAAAAGGAATCAGCCATTCGGCCAGGCGACTCCAGCGGGTGGGGTACTGCTTGTAGGCCTTGCCCAGGCCCGTAACGCGTATGTGCCCCATCAGAGTTCATCCACCATTTCGCCGACCCGCCGACGAAACAGGCGCAGGCCGATCGCGCACAGCAGCAGGCCGATCACGAAGATCGGCAGCAGCGAACTCCACACCGGCCACTGACCGTAGAGAAACAGGTTCTGGTAACTGCCGATCAGGTTGGTCAGCGGATTGAGCTGCAACAGGCGCTGCACCCACTCGGGCAGGATGCTCAGTGGATACACGATCGGCGTCAGCCAGAACCAGAATTGCAGGCAGATGGCGAACAATTGCCCGACATCGCGAAAGAACACGTTGAGCACGCCGAGGATCATCCCCAGTCCGGCGCAGAACAGCACTTGCAGCGCCAGCAGCGGCACCAGTGCCAGCAGGGCCGTGCCCGGCCAGCGCCCGCTGATCAATAGAAACCCGAGGAACAGGCCGATGATGATCGCGAAGTTGATGCCGGCATTGAGCAGCACGATCACCGGCAGGCACAGGCGCGGGAAGCTGATTTTTTTCAGCAGGTTGGCGTTTTCCAGAAACATGTTCTGGCTGCGCAGGGTGATTTCCGAGAACAGGCCCCAGGTCAGCAGCCCGGCGCACAGGTAGACGCTGTAGGCCATGCCGTCGTCCACGCCGGGCAGGCGGGCGCGCATGATGTGGGAAAAGATCACCGTGTACACAACGATCATCGACAGCGGGTTGAGTACCGTCCACAGCGCGCCGAACAGCGAATTGCGATACCGCGCTTGAAACTCCCGCTTGACGCTACCGAGGATGAAACCTCGATAGTCGTGCAGCGAGCGGTACAGGGAAAGCAGCATTCACACCGTCCTGCCGTATTGGTCTTCGAAGCGGACGATGTCGTCCTCTCCAAGGTATTCGCCACTTTGCACTTCGATGATCACCAGGTCGATCACGCCGGGGTTTTCCAGACGGTGCTTGTGACCGGCGGCGATGAACGTCGATTCATTCTTCGCCACCAGGGTCGTGCCGCTGCCGTTGTTGGTGACTTTGGCCATGCCTTCGACCACCACCCAGTGTTCATTGCGGTGATGGTGCATCTGCAACGACAGCTTGCCGCCGGGTTTGACCACGATGCGTTTGATCTTGAAGCGCGGGCCTTCCTCGAGCACCGTGTAGGTGCCCCACGGACGGCTGACCGTCCGATGCAGGCGATAGGCTTCGTGGGATTTGTCCTTGAGCTGCTTGGCCACCCGCCGCACATCCTGCGCACGGTCGGCATGGGCTACCAGCACGGCGTCGGCGGTGTCGATGACGATCAGGTCTTCCACACCGACGGCGGCCACCAGCCGGCCATCGCTTTGAACGAAGTTGTTGCGGCTGTCGATGAAGATCGCCTCGCCGCTGGCGCGGTTGTTATCGGCGTCGGCCGGCACCAGCGCGGCGACCGCGCCCCACGATCCGATGTCGCTCCAGTCGAAACCGGCGGGTACCACCACGACTTTTTCCGAACGCTCCATCAAGGCGTAGTCGATGGAGATGTCGGTGATTTCGGCGAACAGCTGCGCGGACAATTCCTGTTGCAGGCAACCGGCGGTTTCCACCGGTTCGCTGGCGGCCATGCAGGCGCGCGTCTGTTCCAGCAACTCCGGGGCGTGCAGCGCCAGTTCGGCAATCACCGTTGCGGTGGAGAAGCAGAACATCCCCGAATTCCACAGGAAGTTGCCGCTTTCCAGGTAATGGGTGGCGGTTTGCAGGTCGGGTTTTTCCACGAAACGCTGCACCTTGGCCGCGCCGCGGTCGTTGAGCGGGGCGCCGGTCTCGATGTAGCCGAAGCCGGTTTCCGGGGCGGTCGGCACCACGCCGAAGGTCACCAGATAGCCGTCCTTCGCCAGATTGACCGCGTGTTCGACCGCGCTTTTGAGCGCCTCTTCATTGACGATCAAATGGTCGGCGGGCATCACCACCATGATCGCGGCATCACCGTGCAGCGCTTGCAGCGACAGTGCCGCCGCCGCAATGGCCGGCGCGGTGTTGCGCCCGGTGGGCTCAAGCAGGAAGTGCCCGCGATGGCGGGACAGGTGCGCGGCCTGATAGTGATCCTTGCTCTGGAAGTAATACTCGCGGTTGGTCACCGTGACAATGTCGCCCCAGCCGTCCAGCAGCGCGGCGGCGCGGCGGTAGGTCTTGCCCAGCAGCGACTGGCCGTCGGGCAGGGTCATGAACGGCTTGGGATGGCCCTCCCGGGACACCGGCCACAAACGGGTGCCGGCACCGCCGGACAGAATCACGGGGATCAGCATGGCCTACTCCTTGGCGACGCGTTTCATGTCCGCATCCATCATCATGCGGATCAGGGTGTCGAGGTCGGTTTTCGGTTTCCAGCCCAGCACGCGCTGGGCCTTGGCCGGATTGCCGAGCAGCACTTCGACTTCCGCAGGGCGGAAAAACGCCGGGTCGATCCTCACGTAATCCCGATAGTTGAGGCCGACGTGATCGAAGGCGATGCGGCACATCTCGCGCACGGTGGTAGTGACGCCGGTGGCGACCACGAAATCGTCGGGCTTGTCCTGTTGCAGCATCAGCCACATGGCCTCGACGTAGTCACCGGCAAAGCCCCAGTCGCGCTTGGCATCGATGTTGCCCAGGGCCAGCTCCTGCTGTTTGCCGTGTTTGATCCGGGCGGCGGCATCGGTGACCTTGCGGGTCACGAATTCGATGCCGCGCAGGGGCGATTCATGATTGAACAAAATGCCGCTGCTGGCGTGCAGGTTGAAGCTTTCGCGGTAGTTGACGGTGATCCAGTGGCCATAGAGTTTGGCCACGCCGTACGGGCTGCGCGGGTAGAACGGGGTGTTCTCGTCCTGTTGCTCGGCCTGGATCAGACCGAACATTTCGCTGGTGGACGCCTGATAGAAACGCGTGTGCGGGCTGAACTGACGGATCGCTTCGAGCAGGTGAGTCACGCCCAGGCCATCGACGATGCCGGTGGTTACCGGTTGGTCCCAGGAGGCGGCAACGAAGCTCTGGGCCGCCAGGTTATACACCTCGTCAGGCGCCGACTTGATCACCGCGCGCTGCACCGAGCAGGCATCGGCCATGTCGCCATCCAGGTAGACGATGTCCGCTTCGACGCCCATCTCCCGCAGGCGCCAGCGTGAATCGCTGCTGCGCCGTGCGACAAGGCCGTGAACCTTGTAACCCTTGTCGAGCAGCAGCTTGGCCAGATACGCCCCGTCCTGGCCGGTGATCCCGGTGATCAATGCACTTTTTGTCATTCTTGTCGTACTCGCGTCTCCCAGTCGGACAGGATCGCCCGCAGGGATTGTTGTGTAGTGATTTGCGGCGTCCATCCTGTGGTCCGGGCCAGCCGTTGGTGGCTGCCGCAGACGCGACGCTGATCCGCGCGGCGCATGCGTGCCGGATCCTGAACCAGTTGCAGCTTGACCTGGGCCAGGTCGGCCATCTGTTCGATGAGGCTGCGGATGCTTTGCTCATGGCCCGAGCAAATGTTGTAGATCTGTCCCGGCGTGCCTTTTTCCAGCAGCGCGAAATAGGCCGAGACCACATCGCCGACGTCGAGGAAATCGCGGGTGACATCAATGTCACCGACTTCCAGTTGCGGCGCTTGCAGCCCTTGCCTGATGCGGTTGATCTGCCGTGCGGCGCTGGCGATGACGAAGCTTTCTTTCTGCCCGGTGCCGATGTGATTGAACGGGCGCGCCACCAGCACCGGCCAGCCTTCGCTCAACCCCCATTGCAGACTGAGAAACTCGGCCGACAGCTTGCTGACTGCATAAGGATTGCGCGGGCAGGGTGGTTGTTGCTCGGTGATCGGCAGTGCGGTTTCTTCGACCTGGCCGTAGACATCGCCCGAGCTGACATACACAAACGTGCCCTTGAAGCCGCGGGCCTTGAGGGCCTGCAACAGGTTCAGGGTGCCGAGCAGGTTGATGTCGAAGGTACGTGCCGGATCGCGGAACGCTTCAGGGACAAAAGTCTGGCCGGCCAGATGAATCACCGCATCGGGCAGTTGCGGCCACAGGTCAATGAGGCTGTCCGGGTTTGTCAGGTCATAGGCAGAGGCGACAGGCAGCAGTTGCCACGACGCGTCTTCCCCTTCCAGACGTGACTGGATGTGTTGTCCTACGAACCCACTCAGGCCCGTGATGAACAGACTTTTTTTCAAACAGCGACCCCTTGGTCTTTAACTTTCACCACTTCCCACAGGCTTTAAGGGAATGTCCGTCAGACTGAGAGAAAATCCGGCCGAGACAAAGGGTGAAGTCATTGTTGTAGTTGTTTGGCTGCCAATCTGTGCCAATTGCGCAGCAATTTCAACCGGCCAAACCGTGACCGGTCAGTTCTCGTCAGAGTAGTCGGGTTTTTCTCGCCGGGCGGTTCCCGAAGGCGCGACGGATGTGTTTAGAATGCCCCTCGTCGCGATCCCCGGCGGCTTTTCGCAAGGATCGTGCGACAGGGTAAAACCGACCATTAAAACAAGAACAGAGACGTGCCCGATGACGCAGGACGAACAGCGCTGATGCCGGTTCGATCCGACGCTCGGCCGTCATAGCGTGAAGCTGCCGGGATGGCGGTTGCACCGTGGGATGCCATGAATTTCATTCTCTACTCGGACGTCAACGACCGCTCCATCAGCCAGAGTCTGGGGCGTCCCGAATACAGCTACTACTTCGTGCTCAAGGCCTATCGCCCGGTGCTGGAAAGCCTGGGGCGGGTGCATGTGGTGTCTACCAGCGCCGAGGTTGATCCACTCTATCGGCAACTGCTCGCCGCCGGTGAAAGCAGCGTTTTCCTGTCCTTCACGCCGCCACAAAATACCCCGACCGACCTTGAATGCCCGACGATCTGCGTGATTGCCTGGGAATTCGATTCGATCCCCGATGAGTCATGGGAAGATGATCCGCGCCATGACTGGACGCAAATGCTCGCCCGACAGGGACGGGTCATTACGCTGTCGAGCCACACCGCCCGCGCGATTCGCCGCGCCATGGGCGAGGACTTTCCGGTACTCGTGCTGCCGACGCCCTTGTGGGAAAACTTCTCCGCCATTCGTGAGCAACATGTCAGTGCGCCGATCAATCCCGGCGCGACCCTGGCCATCAAGGGCTGCATTTTCGACAGTCGCACGCTGGCGTTATCTGCCGACGATCTGTTGCCCAAGCCCCTGACTGCCGAGCAACTGGCCGAAATCGAGGCGCTACGCCCACCACCGCTGACGTTCAAACGCCGCCTGGTGATTGCCCGCCATTATCTGCGTCTGTGGTGGCTGGGGGCGGGTGAAGACCGGGTGAAGTTCCTGCATCACTGGTATTGGGAAGGTGTGCAGGATCTGCTCTCGGATCGCATACACGCCTGGCTCGAGAAACGCCTGCCGGCCATTGCCGCAGCGCATGCGGTGGCCGTAGCCGAGCCACCGCCGCTGGATCTGCCGGACACGTCCTCGGTGGTCGAGGTCACGGTGGAAGGCGTGATCTACGTGACCGTGTTCAACCCCAGGGACGGCCGCAAGAACTGGCATCATCTGGTTACCGCTTTCTGCTGGGCCTTTCGCGAAACGCCTGACGCGACGCTGGTGCTGAAAATCACCCAGAACGATCTGGCGTCCTACTACAGCGAACTGATGACCCTGCTCGCACAACTGACACCGTTCGCCTGCCGGGTGCTGGTGATGCACGGTTATCTGGACGATGCGCAATACGCGCGGCTTTACCAGGCCGCCAGTTTTTACGTCAACGCTTCACGCTGCGAAGGCCTGTGCCTGCCGTTGATGGAATTCATGTCCAGCGGCAAACCGGTGATCGCCCCGGATCACACGGCCATGGAAGACTACATCGACGACACCGTGGCCTTCGTCGTCCGATCCAGCGAAGAGCTGACGATCTGGCCCCAGGACACCCGCATCATCTACCGCACTTTGCGCTATCGGCCGGACTGGTCTTCGCTCATAAGCGCCTATGAGAACAGCTACCGGATGGCCAAGGCGCAGCCGCAGGAGTACGCGCGGATGTCTGCCGCTGCTGTCGAGCGCATGCACGACTACTGCGCGTTTGCCCCAGTGCAGCAGCGCATGGCGGACTTTTTCGGCCTCGCGCCACTGACCGTCGATGCCGCCCCCGTGACGGACAACGCCTCATGCTGATCATCATTCATTCGGAAACCAACCAGCACACCATTGCGCAGAACCTCGGTCGTTCGGAGTACAGCTATTACTTCGTGCTCAAGGAATACCGGCCGGTGCTCGAACGCCTTGGGCGTGTGGTGGAAGTCGTCGATCCGGCGCGCGAAGTCGATGCGCTGTACCTGGAGTGCCTGTCCCGTGGCGAGCCCTGCGTGTTCCTGTCGTTCTCGCCGCCGCACCGCACGCCGATCCACCTGGCGTGCCCGACGCTGCCGGTGTTCGCCTGGGAGTTCAGCACCATCCCCAATGAACCCTTCGACAACGAGCCGCGCAATGACTGGCGCACGGTGCTCCGGGCCTGCGGCGCGGCGATCACCCATTCCAGCTACACGGTCAACGCCGTGCGCGAGGCCATGGGCGCCGATTACCCGATTGTCGCGGTGCCGGCGCCGGTGTGGGATCGCTTTGCAGCCCGGGGCGCGCAGCTTCAGGGGCAGCCCTCGACAGGGCCGGTGCGCCTGACGATCAAAGGGCTGGTCGCCGACAGTCGTCAGCTCGATCTCAATGCGTTCGGCCCGAAACACCTGCGCCGTGGCAAGGGCATCGATTTCCAGGCACCGGTGCGCGAGCAGGAGTTGCTGCTGGACGGTGTCGTCTACACGTCGGTGTTCAATCCCGGTGACGGACGCAAGAACTGGGAAGACATGCTCAGCGCCTTCTGCGTGACGTTCCGCGACGTCGAAGACGCGACGCTGGTACTCAAGCTCACGCATCACGATGCCGAAGAAGCGCTCAGCGACATTCTTCATCACCTGTATAAAAACCAGACCTACCGCTGCCGCATCGTGCTGATTTACGGCTACCTCGCGGACGCCGACTACGAGCGTCTGGTGCAGGCCACCCGTTACGTGGTCAACACTTCCTACGGCGAGGGCCAGTGCCTGCCGCTGATGGAATTCATGTCCTGCGGCAAACCGGCCGTGGCGCCGCGTACCACGGCGATGATCGATTACCTGAGCACCGACAACGCCTTTTTGGTCGAGTCCACCGATGAACTCACGGCCTGGCCTCACGACCCGCGCAGGGCATTCCGCACGTTGCGTTACATGACCAACTGGGCATCGGTCTGCGTGGCTTATCGCGACAGCTATGAGGTGGCGAAGAACGATCCCGGGCGTTATGCGCAAATGTCGGCGCAAGCCGTTGCCAGTCTCCAGGCGTTCTGCAGTCAGGCGGTGGCCGAGCAGCGTTTGCGCGATTTTCTCGCTCAAGTGCACGAGCTCCGCGCTATCGCTGCAACGGAAGCCACGGGCGCATGATCCGCGCATGGCTGAGGCGTTTGCGTCGGGTTGCGCCATCGGTGCCGGACTCTCTGCCGGATCCTGTGTCCGTCAGCGTGTCGCCGCGGGACGTCGGCCTGCACGATGCCATGCTCGACGGCTGGTTTCACGGCGACAGTGGCGAGTTGCTCAAGGGCTTTGCCATTGACGCGGACGACACCCTGCTCGACGTGGGGTGCGGTGAGGGCGTGGCGACATTGTTCGCCGTGCGCCAGGGGGCCTCGGTGATCTTCACCGACAGCGAACACGACAAGGTGCGCGACCTCGCCCGACAAGTCGAGGCGCAGAGCCGCAAGGCCAGTCTCGGCCTGGTCAGCAACAGCCTGCCACTGCCACTGAGCGATGGCTGTGCGAGCAAGGTTGTGTGCATGGAAGTGCTGGAGCACATCGATCAGCCCGAGCCGTTCATGGCCGAGCTGGTACGCATGGGTCGTCCCGGTGCGCTGTACCTGCTCAGTGTCCCGGCGCCGGTGGGTGAGCATTTGCAGCAGGGCATTGCCCCGGCGGGTTATTACCAGTCACCCAATCATGTGCAGATCTTTACCCCGGAGCGCTTCGCGGCACTGGTGGAGGATGCCGGTCTGGTGATCGAGCATCGTCAGGCCACGGGGTTTTTCTGGGTGATGGGCATGATTTTTTTCTGGGCCAGCGAACGGGCTGCCGGGCGTGACCTCGGGGGGGCCGTGCGCGACCGGATCCAGGCGCCGTATCCACCGTTGATGGAGAGTTGGGCCAGAACCTGGCAGGACTTGCTGGCGCAGCCAGACGGATTGGCGATCAAGCAGATACTCGACCGATTCATGCCCAAGAGTCAGGTAATCATCGCCCGCAAACCGCTCGATGCAGGACGAGTGTCATGAGCGGCAAGCGGATCATGGACATCGAAGTGCTGCGTGCTATTGCGGTACTCGGCGTGCTGTTTCATCACTTGCAGGGCAGCCTGTTCACCGACCCGGTGCCGCTGCTTGAAAGGATCCATGCCTGGGCGCAGCCATGGTGGGGCGTTGACCTGTTTTTTGCGATCTCGGGGTTTGTCATCGCCCGCAGCCTGATTCCGGCGCTGCGCGGTTGCAGCAACCGCCGGGAATACTGGGAGCAGACGCGCAATTTCTGGCTGCGTCGGGCGTTTCGTCTGTTGCCCTCGGCCTGGCTATGGCTGGCGCTGATGCTGCTGGCGTGCGTGTTTCTCAATCGATCAGGGGCGTTCGGCACGTGGTCCGCCAACGTCCAGGCCACGTTGGCCGGGGTGCTGCAGTACGCCAACTTCCGCTTTGCCGATGCGTTCTTTCATTACGAATACGGCAGCAGTTTCGTCTACTGGAGTCTGGCGCTGGAAGAGCAGTTCTACCTGCTGTTCCCGCTAGTGATCCTGCTGTGCCGCAAGCACCTGGTGTGGGCATTGCTGGCACTGGTGGCGGTGCAGTTGTTCACGGTGCGTACGCCGCTGCTGATGGTGATTCGCACGGATGCGCTGGCGTTGGGCGTGCTGTTGGCGATGTGGAGCGTGCAGCCGGGTTACTGCCGTTGGCAGCCGGTATTCCTGCGTCGGCCATGGGCCGGAGTGTTGGCGCTGATCGGCCTCGCAGCGCTGCTGAGCTTCATGGCCACCGACCGTTTCACTTTTGCCGGTTACCGCATCGGGTCTATCGCCGTGCTCAGCGCCGTTCTGGTGTGGATTGCTTCGTACGACCGCAATTACCTGCTGCCGGCCGGCAGGCTGCAACGACTGATGGCCTGGATCGGCAGCCGCTCCTACGGCATTTACCTGATCCACATCCCGGCCTATCAACTGGTGCGGGAACTGACCTTTCGTTTGCAGAGCGCCGATCTTCCGAGCCCGGCGGGGCATCCGATCGTGACGCTGCTGATTGCCGGTGGCCTGATCGTGCTGCTCAGCGAACTCAATTACCGCTTGATCGAAATGCCCATGCGCAATCGAGGCGCCACGCTGGTGAAACGCCTCGGCACCTCGCGAACCGTCGTCTCG
This sequence comes from Pseudomonas sp. 22085, assembly GCF_052045815.1. Lineage (NCBI taxonomy): Bacteria > Pseudomonadati > Pseudomonadota > Gammaproteobacteria > Pseudomonadales > Pseudomonadaceae > Pseudomonas > Pseudomonas sp. 22085. The sequence goes on along the minus strand of NZ_JBQEQA010000013.1, from coordinate 56,020 downwards.
TCCCCTGGAGCCACCTCATGCTGAGCCTTTTGAAAAAACTCACGGCGGCTCCGGCCCCCGCACACGCTGTCGCACCGGTCGCCGACAAGGTCGACCCTTACATGCTCGGCCTGCACGACGCGATGCTCAGCGGCTGGTTCAACCAGCAAACCGGTGAGCTGTTCAAAGGCTTCCCGGTGACCGCCGATGACACCTTGCTCGACGTTGGCTGCGGCGACGGTGGCAACGTGCATTTCTGCGGCATGCGCGGGGCGAAGATCATCATTGCCGACATCGACGGCGCCAAGGTCGAGGCGACCCGCCAGCGCCTGAGCGATACGCCGGCGCGCAGCGTCGAATGCCATGTGACCGACTGTAATCCGCTGCCGATCGCCGATGGCACGGCCACTCGCGTGGTGTCCACGGAAGTCATCGAGCACGTCGACGACCCGGCGCAGTTCCTTGCCGAGCTGGTACGTGTCGGCCAGTCGGGCGCGCTGTATTTGCTGAGCGTGCCGCACCCCAGCTCCGAAGACCTGCAAAAGGACATTGCCGCGCCGGAGTATTTCCAGAAGCCCAACCACATTCGCATCATCAGCGAAGAGCAGTTCAAGGCGATGGTCAGCGAGGCGGGACTCGAGATCATCAGCCATAGCCAGTACGGCTTTTACTGGTCAATGTGGATGATGCTGTTCTGGGAAGCCAAGGTCGAATTCAGCAACCCGGATCATCCGCTGCTCAACCATTGGGCCGATACCTGGCAAGCGGTGCTCGACTCGCCGCGCGGCGCGCAGATCAAGCAGGCGCTGGATGCGGTGGTGGCGAAAAGTCAGGTCATCATTGCCCGCAAGCCCTGAGCGCTTTTGTGTAACCTTGCAGCCTGATGTCTCAGGGATCTGCAAGGTATGCGCTTTATCATCGGGTGGTCAGCCCTGGTGGCTGTGTTGTTGCTGTGTGCTTGTGAACGACAGGACGCAGTGCCGCTCGACCAGCAGCTTTACGTCTGGCAACGGCAATGGACGCCGGCCCATGAACCTGCGCTGAACGACAGTCGCAGCGACTTTTCGACGTTGCGGGTCTTGGCGTTGCAGGCTTTCCCGAATGCCGGATGGAGCCGGGCACGCATCGATACCGAGTTGCTGAAACGCGATGCCCGGCCGTTGATCGCGGTGATTCGCCTCGACGGCCAGCTCAAGGCGCTCGACCCGCAAGCGGTTACGGCGCAAATCCTTCAAGTACTAGCCGACTGGCAAGGGCAGGGACTGACCCTGAGTGGCGTCGAGATCGACCATGACGCCGGCAGTGCCCGACTGTCCGCTTACACCGAATTCCTCACCCACTTGCGCGACGCATTGCCGGCCAATCTGCGCCTGAGCATCACTGCGTTACCTGCCTGGCTCGACAGCCCGCAGTTGCCGGCGCTGCTGGCGACCGTCGACAGCAGTGTGTTGCAGGTGCATGCCGTCAGCGATCCGCGTCGCGGTCTGTTCGATCCCGAGCAGGCGCGGCGCTGGGCCAAGGCCTGGGGGCGGGTGACCGACAAACCGTTTTATCTGGCGCTGCCGGCTTATGGCGTGGCGCTATTGCCGGATGTCGATGGCGCCCCGGTGGTGGAAAGCGAAGTGCCGCTCGAGCGCGGTGGCCAGCGGCGCGAATTGCTCGCCGATCCGCAACAACTGGGCCGGCTGGCCATTGAACTTCGCGAGGATCGCCCGGCGCACCTGGCCGGTCTGATCTGGTTTCGCCTGCCGTTGGCCAACGACCGCAGAGCCTGGAGCCTGAGCACGCTGCGTGCGGTCGCCCGAGGCGATGCATTGAGCAGCCAGCTCGGCCTCACGTTCACCAATCAGAATGGCCTGCAAGACATCGCCCTGCGTAATGTCGGTAACCTCGACAGCGCCTGGCCCGCCCGCATCACCCTCAAGGCCCGGGGCTGCGAAGGGGCTGACGCGCTCGCCGGTTATGCGTTGCAACAGACGGCGGATCTGCTTACCTTCACCCGCCTGCGCGACGGCCGCCTGCCGGCGGGCGGGCAGCGGGCGATCGGTTGGGCACGCTGCGCAAATATTGATCAAGGAGGTTCGCATGTTGACCCGTAACTGGCCCCGCCATCTGCTTTACCTGAGCCTCAGCCTGCCGCTGGGCTCGGCGCTGGCCTGCGGCCCGGATTTTCCGATGCGTCTGCTCGATGATCGTGGGCAATCACTGGCGGAACTGCCGGAGGGCAACTTCAGATTCGAGATCAGTCGCCTCGGCAAAACCATTGCCGGGCTGAAGAACGTTACCGCCACCACCCACAATCCGGATGACATCTACGCCGAGGCGCCAGATCCCGCCGAGGTGCGCGACAAGGCCGAGCAGATCGGCCTGACCCCTGAACAGCAAGCGCTGGTCAAACAACTGCGCGGCCTGACCGATGCGCATCAGGTTGACGTGCAGGGCGCGAGCCTGCCGGCGGAACTGCGTCTGTATGTGGCGGGCGCGGTGGCGTTCGGCGCCGGTGACCATCAACTGGCGGTCGAGTATTTCCGTCAGTTGCTGGCGCTGCCGGCCGATCAGCGGGCGTTACGCAGCACCTGGGCTGCCTATTCTCTGGGCCGGGCGTTCTTTGCCATGAGCAGCGAAGCGGGCGATGCGCTTGAAGCCTGGGAAAACGCTATCGACGCGTTCCGCCAGACGCGGCAACTGAGCATCGACGGTTTCAGCGATCCGCTGGAACTGGGTGTGGCCAGCCTTGGCGAAGAGGCGCGGGCGCTGCGCATGGCGGGTGACTGGAACAACGCCATCAAGCTGTATGCCGCGCAGAACCTGCATGGCTCGAACGTCGGTTACACCTCGCTGAAGCAGTTGATGAACGAACTGGCCGAGGAGCCCGAAGATCGGCTGGCGAAATTGCTGCGCCGCGAAGCCGTGCAGCAACTGGTGACCGCCTCGCTGATTAGCCGCATTGGCTGGTCGTTCGGCGATGAACCGCCGAACGAGAAGAAGCTGGTCAAGGCGCTGCAAGCGAGTACCCGAGGCAGCCTCGACAACGCTGATCGCCTGGCGGCGATGAATTATCAGCAAGGCGATTACGCCAGCGCCAAGGCGTTCCTCGAACACGCGGGCGACAGCGGTCTGGCGTGGTGGCTGCGGGCAAAACTGGCGGTGCGCGATGGCGACAGGAACGCGGCAGCTGCGGCCTATGCGAAAGCTGCGCAAGCGTTCCCGCAGGACGAATCCTGGGGCGAGCGGCGCACCGCCGACTGGAATCTCGAAACCGTGCAGCCCAAATGCCGGGTCGAAGGTGAAAGCGCAATTCTTGCGCTGCAACGTGGCGAGTACCTGCAGGCCTTCGACCAGTTGTATCGCAGCCAGCATATTTACTGGTTCGACGCCGCGACCGTGGCCGAGCGAGTGCTGACGGTCGATGAGCTGAAAAACTATGTCGATACCAACGTCCCGGCACCGCCCGCGCTGAGCCAGCAGGATCGCGACAATTACGTGCCGCTGCCAGTGGCCGCCAGCCTGCGCAATCTGCTGGGTCGGCGCCTGTTGCGTGAGGGGCATTACGAAGAAGCGGTCGGTTATTTCGACAATGCTGATCTGCAGAACAAGGCCCGGCTCTATGGCCAGCAACGCCTCAAGGCCGACTCGGCTTGGTGGCCGACCAAGCGTGCCAGCGCGCTGTTCAATGCCGCGTGGACGGCCCGTGAGTGGGGCATGGACATCCTGGGCTATGAAATGGCTCCGGATTACGCGACCTTCGGCGGCAACTACAGCCTGGAAAATACCGAGCTGAAAGTCGGCCCGCTGGTCAGCGAAGCCGAAGTGCAGCGTCAGAAGACCAGTGAAGCGCAGCCGGATGAGCGTTTTCACTATCGGTTTGTCGCCACGGCGCTGGCCAGCCGGGCGGCGGATAATCTGCCGCACACCAGTCAGGCGTTCGCCGCCGTGTTGTGCTCGGCGGCGGGCTGGAACAGCAGCCTGGAAGAGCAGAGCGCCTTGTACAAACGCTATGTCGACGAAGGGCCGTACGTGCCGTGGGCCGTAGATTTCGGCCATCAGTGTCCTTATCCGGACTTCGAAAGTGCCGACAAGCGCTACGTCACTCAGGTGACCGACTCGGTGCGTTCGACACTGCGGCCGTACAAGTGGCCGGTTCAGATCGGAGCGATCGTGGCCCTCACCGCTGTGGCGTTCTTGCTGATCACCCGCCGCCAGCGCAAGGCTCGCAAAACCTAAGCCTGCTGGACAAACGTCAGGCGCACGGCGAAGCCGATCAACAGGCTGCCGAACAGCCACTGTTGCACCCGTTGGGCCGTCGGGTTGTGCTTCAGCCAGCGGCCCAGCGCGGCGCCGGTCAGGGCGTAGGCGCTGTCGAACAACAGACCGGCGCCCACCAGCATCGCGCCAAGCGCGGCGAATTGCGTCAGCACCGGTGCGCCATTTGCCACGATGAACTGCGGCAGCAACACCGAGCAGAACAGCAACGCTTTCGGGTTGAGCAGGTTGGTCAACAGGCCGCGACGGATGGCGGCGTACCACTGCGCATGACTGTCCGTGAGGGTGCCGGCGTTCAGATCCGGCAGCAACGTAGTGCGCAGGCATTGAATACCAATCCACAGCAAATACGCCGCCCCGGCGATTCGCACGGCATCGAACGTCCACGGCGCCGCCTTGAACAGCGCCGCCAGCCCCAATGCCGCGAGCGCTACATGACAGCCTCGGGCAACGGCCAGGCCCACCGCCGTGGCCAGCGCTACGCCGCGACCCTGGCGGGCGCCGGTCTGCAACAGCAGGATCATGTCCGGGCCGGGCAACAGAAAGACCACTGCCAGCGCCAGGAAAAACAGCCAGAGACTAGCCATGTCGCACCCCTTCGTCGTCGATTCGGTCGCCTCAGTTTAGAGCCGAAGGGCAGGGCAGGTGGTTGCGTAGTCAGCTTCTAAAGGCCTCTGAATTGGCATAATCTGCGCTCCTTCACCGCCTAAGCCATCAGGATCTGCCAGCCATGAAACTGGATGCCTTTGATCGCAAGATTCTCGCCGCGCTGCAACGGGACGGGCGCCTGAGCAATGTGCAGCTGGCTGACGAAATCGGTCTGTCGGCATCGCCGTGCCTGCGCCGGGTGCGGATGCTGGAGGAGGCCGGGGTGATTCGCGGTTATCAGGCCAATCTGGATCGTGATGAAGTGGGGTTGGGGCTGACGGTGTTTGTCGGGGTCAAGGTCGAGCGGCACAACGACGAACAGGCCGAGGCATTCCACCGGGCGGTGACGGCATTGCCGGAGGTTATTTCCGCGTTTCTGGTGTCCGGGGAATCGGACTTTCTGCTGCAAGTGGTGGTGCCGGATCTGCGCGCCTATGACCGCTTTCTCACCGGGTGCCTGTTGAAGCTGCCGGGGGTGAGCGATATCCGCAGCAATTTTGCGATCCACACGGTGAAGACGCCCGGCGCGTTGCCGCTGGGGCATCTGCCGTCCTGATACTTCCCGCATTGCGCGGGAAGTATTCGCACAGTGCTTACATCTGCGTCGCCATCCCCTCGACATTCATTGCCGCCTGACGCAACGCTTCGGAGCGGGTTGGATGCGGGTGGCAGGTCAGCGCGATGTCCTCGGCCGAGGCGCTGAACTCCATGGCCACGCAGAACTCGCCGATCATTTCGCTGACGCTCGGGCCGACCAGGTGCACGCCGAGGACTTCGTCGGTGCGCTCATCGGCGATGACTTTGGCGAAGCCTTCGGTCTCGTGATTGATCTTCGCCCGGCTGTTGGCGGTGAACGGGAATTTGCCGACCTTGTACGCCCGGCCTTCGGCCTTCAGCTGCTCTTCGGTCTTGCCGACGCTGGCCAGCTCGGGGCGGGTGTAGATCACGTTGGGAATCAGGTCGTAATTGACCTCGCCGGCCTTGCCGACGATCTGTTCGATGCAGGCCATGGCTTCGTCTTCGGCCTTGTGCGCGAGCATCGGCCCGGAGGTCACGTCACCGATCACCCACACGCCAGGCGCTTCAGTGCGATGCTGTTTATTGGCGAGCATGCCGCGTTTGTCGGTGCTCAGGCCGACGTTTTCCAGGCCCAGGCCCTGGGTGTATGGACGACGACCGATGGCCACCAGAACGTAATCGGCTTCAAGGATTTCCGCGCTGCCGCCAGCGGCGGGCTCGACGCTGAGTTGTACGCCGTTGGCCGATGAAGTGGCACTGGTCACTTTCGAGCTCAGCTTGAAGCTGATCCCCTGTTTGCTCAGCGAACGTTGCAGGGTCTTGCCGGCTTCGCCGTCGACGCCGGGGCAGATGCGGTCGAGGTATTCCACTACGGTCACCTGCGCGCCGAGCCGGCGCCAGACCGAGCCGAGTTCGAGACCGATTACGCCAGCGCCGATCACCACCAGATGCTTGGGCACTTCGCTCAAGGACAGCGCACCGGTCGAGTCGAGGATGCGCTTGTTGTCGATCTCCACACCGGGCAGGGGAGTGGGCTCGGAGCCGGTGGCGATGACGATGTCTTTTGCGGTGAGCTCGATCCTGCTGCCCTGATCGCCGGTCACGCTGACTTTTCCGGGGCCGTCGATGTGGCCCCAGCCTTTGATCCAGTCGACCTTGTTCTTGCGGAACAGGAACTCGATGCCTTTGGTCAGGCCGCTCACGCTTTCGTCTTTCTGCTTCATCATTTGCGCAAGGTTGAGCGTGGGTTTGACTTCGATGCCGAGGTTGGCGAACTCCGCTCCCAGGGCCGCTTCGTAGAGCTCTGACGCATGCAAAAGCGCCTTGGACGGCATGCAGCCGACGTTCAGGCAGGTACCACCCAGCGTGGCGCGACCCTCGACGCACGCGGCCTTGAGGCCCAGCTGGCCGGCGCGGATCGCTGCGTTATAACCGCCGGGGCCACCGCCCAGAATCACCACGTCATAGTTGCTCATGCTCTTGCTCCTGGCTGAAGGATGCGGATCAGTAAAAGTAGTTCGTGCTAAAAATTACGAACGTAATATGAGCGTTTCCCGACATTTCGGTCAAGGCTTCAGGCAAGCGACAGGTTGCGCATCTTTGAATGATGCAAATGAGTACAAATATTTCACGACTTTCGTTATATCGTAACGATATGTGCAGTGAGCCAAGGGTTTTGGGGGGATATGCAAGTCGATCTGGATGAAGGCACGCCGGTCACCGGGTTGCCGCGCTTTCAGCAAGCGGCGACGCAGGGCCGGCGCTTGCGTCGCCTGGCGATCGGTCTGGCTGCGTTGGCCGGTGCAGGGTGGGTGCTGGCATTTTTTGTCGGGCTGTTTGCGCCGCAATCGCTGTGGCCCGCGCTGTTGGTCAATCAGAGCGCGGCACTGCTGGTGCTGGTGGCCGGGCTGCAATCGGCGTGGTGGGTGACGCAATGGCGGGCGCGGGTGATCAATCCCGTGGTGCCGGTGACGGCTGCTGAAGAACCTGCGCCAGAAGGCTGGTACGAGCGACTGCTGGATCGCATGAGCCAGCGCAGTCTGCAGCTGCTCGGGCAGATCGGCGCAGCCACGTTGTGGCTGGGCGGGTGGTCGTTGCTGGCGCTGTTAAGCATCGAGCAAATGTGGAATCTGACGCTGCCGGCGGCGGGTGTGGGGGTGTCCGCCACGGTCGGCGCGGCCATCGCGTTGCTCTTGGCGTTCGCTCTGCTGGTACTGGAGCGACAGCTGGCCCAGGAAAACCCGGCGCAATGGCCCGAGGCCGGAGCGCTGGCGCAGCTGACTCGAGTGGCAATCATCAGTCTGGTGCTGGGCGCGCTGTGTTTGTTGTTCGCCAGTGACAGTGCAATCTGGCCGGTGCGGCTGGCAGTGTTGATTGGCATTTTGCCGGGGTTGGTTGCTCTGGAATTGCTGCTGCGTGCGCTGCTGTCGCTGTTCAGCCCGCGCCGCGAGCAACTCGAACCGGTGCTGCTGGCCCGCAGTTTTGTCGCTGATCTGCTGCGTTGGCCGCCACAACCGTTGCTCGCGTTGCAGCATGAACTGCATAACCGCTTCGGCATCGATCTGCGTCAGATCTGGGCCTTCAGTTACATGCGCCGCGCGTTCTTGCCGGTGTTGGTGCTGGTAGCAACGGTGGGCTGGTTGCTCACCGGCCTTCACGAAATTCCGATGCAAAGCCGTGGCATCTACGAGCGCTTCGGCAAACCGGTGCAGGTGTTCGGGCCGGGGCTGCACGCCGGTTTACCCTGGCCGCTGGGGCGTGTGCTGAACGTTGAAAATGGTGTGGTGCATGAACTGGCAACTAGCGTCGGCGAGAACTCAACACCCGTGCAGTTGGACCCGGCAGAAGGTCCGGCGCCATTCACCGCGAACCGTTTGTGGGACGCCAGTCACGTCAATGACAAGTCTCAGGTCATTGCCAGCAGCCGGGGCGATCAGCAGAGCTTTCAGATCGTCAACATGGACGTGCGCTTCGTCTATCGCATCGGTCTGAGCGATCAAGCCGCGCTGGCCGCCACCTACAACAGCGCCGATGTGCCGACGCTGATCCGCAGCACCGCCAGCCGGATTCTGGTGCATGACTTTGCCTCGCGCACCCTCGACGGATTGCTCGGCGAGGACAGGACCGGGCTCGCCGAAGAAATCGGCCATGCCGTGCAAAGCGATCTGCAGAAACTCGACAGCGGCGTGGAAATTCTCGCCACAGTGGTCGAAGCGATACACCCGCCGGCCGGGGCGGCCAATGCCTATCACAGCGTGCAAGCGGCGCAGATCGGTGCTCAGGCGTTGATCTCCCGCGAGCGCGGTGCCGCTGCCGAAGCGAGTAATCAGGCGCAGTTGCAGGCCAGCCTCGCGCGGGACCAGGCCAGTGCCAACGCCCACGAAATCAATGCCACCGCCCGGGCGGCGGATCTGAAATTCAGCGCCGAACAAAAAGCCTACGCCAGCGCCGGCCAGGCCTTTGTTCTGGAGCAATACCTCAGCCAACTCAGCCAGGGTTTGAGCAAAGCCAAACTGCTGGTACTCGACCATCGCCTGGGCGGCAGCAGTAACGCACCGACCATCGACCTGCGTACGTTCACGCTGCCGGCAGATCCGGCGCGCACCACCGCTCAGCCAGGAGCCACCCATTGAGCCAGTCGCACACTCACGATCACCATGACTACAGCGGCCACGATCATGCTCATGGCGGCGGTCATCACCATCACGGGCATCATCACCATCACCACGGTGCGCCGGAAGAGGCGGGGCCTTTCCCCTGGAAACGTATGGGCTGGGCGGCGTTGCTGGTGGCGTTCGCCATCGCGGCGGCGAGCCTGGTGCAGGTGCGCTCCGGTGAAGCCACGGTCATCACGCGGTTTGGCAACCCGTCCCGCGTGTTGCTGGAGCCGGGTTTGAGCTGGCGCTGGCCGGCACCGTTCGAAGCGGCGATTCCGGTGGATCTGCGTTTGCGCACGACCTCCAGCGGTTTGCAGGACGTCGGCACCCGCGACGGTCTGCGCATCATCGTCCAGGCGTACGTGGCCTGGCAGGTGCAGGGCGATCCCGACAACGTGCAGCGCTTCATGCGCGCGGTGCAGAACCAGCCGGACGAAGCGGCGCGGCAGATCCGGACGTTTGTCGGCTCGGCACTGGAAACCACGGCCAGCAGTTTCGATCTGGCCAATCTGGTGAACACCGATGCCAGTCAGGTTCGCATCGCCGATTTTGAAGCGCAGTTGCGTCAGCAAATCGATCAGCAACTGCTCGCCACTTATGGCGTTCGCGTGGTGCAGGTGGGCATCGAACGGCTGACATTGCCATCGGTGACCCTGACCGCAACGGTTGACCGGATGCGCGCAGAGCGTGAAACCATCGCCACCGAACGCACTGCCATCGGCAAGCGTGAAGCAGCGCAGATCCGCTCCGCCGCCGAACGCGATGCGCGAATCGTGCAAGCCGATGCCACGGTGAAAGCCGCCGATATCGAAGCCCAATCGCGGGTGGAATCGGCGCAGATTTACGGGCGTGCTTACGCCGGTTCGCCGCAGTTGTATAACTTGCTTCGTTCGCTGGACACCCTCGGCACTATCGTTTCGCCAGACACCAAACTGATCCTGCGCACCGACGCCGCGCCATTCCGGATGTTGGTCGACGGTCCGCCGAATCTCGACAGCAAGAGCGGATTGCAGCCATGAATGAAGTTCCACGTGGAACACATTCGCTGAACAGTCCGTGGATTCAAGCAGGACGTTTGGCGTTTTTCGCGCTGTACGCGGTAACCGTGCTCGCGGCATTGGCCTGGGCATTTTCCAATGTCCGGCAGATCGATCCGCAAAACCGAGCGGTGGTTTTGCATTTCGGAGCGCTGGATCGCATTCAGAATGCCGGGCTGTTGTTGGCGTGGCCGCAGCCGTTCGAACAGGTGGTTTTATTGCCGGCGGCGGATCGGGTGATCGAGCGCAGAGTGGAAAACTTGCTGCGCAGCGATCAGGCCCTGCAGGCGGATCGCGTGGCAACCTTCGCCACGCCGCTGAGTGATGCGCTGGCCGGTTCCGGTTATCTGCTCACCGGTGATGCCGGTGTTGTGCAGCTGGATGTGCGGGTGTTCTACAAAGTCACCGATCCCTATGACTTCGTACTGCAAGGCGAACATGTGCTGCCGGCGCTGGATCGAGTGGTAACGCGTAGCGCAGTCGCACTGACGGCAGCGCGGGATCTGGACACGATTCTGGTGGCGCGACCGGAGTTGATCGGCGCTGATAATCAGGCTGCCGAACGTCGTGAAAGGTTGCGCGGTGACCTGGTGCAAGGCATCAACCGACGTCTCGCCGAGTTGAAGGCGAGCGGGCAGGGCATCGGCATCGAAGTGGCGAGGGTCGATGTGCAATCGAGTCTGCCGGAGCCGGCGGTGAGTGCGTTCAACGCCGTCCTCACCGCCAGCCAGCAAGCCGACAAAGCGGTCGCCAATGCCCGCACGGAAGCTGAGAAACTCACCCAGTCCGCCAACGAGCAAGCCGACCGCACGCTGCAAGTCGCCCACGCCCAGGCCGGTGAGCGCCTGGCGAAAGCCTCCGCCGACACGGCAACAGTGTTGAGCCTGGCCAAGGCGCAACAGCAGGGCACGGATCCGCAACTGCTGTTGCGTCTGTACCGCGAGCGGATGCCGAAGATTCTCGGTCAGGCCGGTTCGGTGACCACGGTCGATCCGAAAGACGATTCACGCCTGATCATTCAGGGAGCCAGCCAATGACTGCAACCACCTCCGCTCCGAGCCTGTTGTCCTCGGCCGAACAACGCCGCGCCGCGCGCCAGTTGACCCTGGCGATGCTCGCCCTCGGCTTACTCGGTCTGGGGCTGATCTGGCGCTGGCTGATGCCGGAGCAAACCGGCGTCAGTCAGTTGTTGCTCGGACTCGCTTCTTTATTAGTCGCGGTGCCGGTAATGCGTTCGGCCTGGTTCAGCCTGCGTTATCCGAGCCTGCACGGCATCACCGACCAGTTGATCGCCCTGGCAATGATAGGAGCCTGGGCCACGGGTGATCTGCTCACGGCCGCGTTGTTGCCGATCATCATGATCTTCGGCCACGTGCTGGAAGAGCGCAGTGTGATCGGCTCCCAGGAAGCGATTCATGCCCTCGGCCAACTGACCCGCAGCCATGCACGCAAGGTGCAGGCGGACGGCTCTATCATCGAAGTCGACAACGGCACGCTCAAGGCCGGCGATAACGTCGAAGTGCGCGCCGGGGATCGGGTGCCGGCGGACGGTCGGGTGTTGTCCGGTCAGGCCAGCCTCGATACGGCGTCGATCACCGGTGAGTCGGTGCCGGTGGAGGCGGGCGTCGGCATGGCGGTGTTCGGCGGTGCGATCAACCTCGACGGCTTGCTGCGAATCGAAGTAACCCGTACCGGGGATGAGTCCACCCTCGGCAAGGTCATCGCGCTGATGCAGAACGCCGAACGCTCCAAGCCACCGATCACCCGATTGCTTGAACGTTATGCCGGCAGTTACATGGTGCTGGTGTTGCTGCTCGCGGCGGTGACCTGGTTCATCACCAACGATGCGCAGGCGATGCTCGCGGTGCTGGTGGCGGCATGCCCATGCGCGCTGGTGTTGTCAGCGCCGGCCACGGCGATTGCCGGGGTGGCGGTGGCGGCGCGGCACGGGATTCTGATTCGCAGTTCGGCATTTCTTGAGGAGCTGGCTGATCTCACTTCGCTGGTCGTCGACAAGACTGGCACTCTGACTTACGGCACGCTGCGCTTGCAGTCGATCAACAGCCCGCGAGCGGATCACGGGTCGGTGATGGCGCTGGCTGCAAGCCTGGGTGCGGCGAGCAGCCATCCGGTCAGCCGCGCGCTCGCCGGACTGGTCAGCGCGGAAGAGGTGCTGGTGCTGACCGATATTCATGAGCGGCAGGGGCTGGGTGTAGTGGCCAAGACCGCGCAAGGTGAAGCAGCGCTCGGGCGCCCGGAGCTGTTTGTGCAGTTGGGCATCCCGACCACGGCGATCCCCGAACACGATGGCCCGATTGCCGGGTTGGCGCTGAACGGCGAATTCCTCGCCTGGCTGTTGCTGGCCGACACCGTCAAACCGGAAGCGCGATTTGCGCTGAGTGAACTGCGTGACCTCGGATTGGGACGACAACTGCTGTTGACCGGTGACCGGCAAAGCGTCGCGCAGACATTGGCCAAGGATGTCGGCCTGCACGAAGTCGAAGCCCAGGCGTTGCCCGAAGACAAACTCAATCGAGTGCTCAAGGAAATCGACAACGGCTTCCGGCCGATGGTGGTCGGCGACGGGATCAATGACTCGCTGGCGCTCAAAGCGGGGGTGGTCGGTGTGGCGATGGGCGCGGGTGGCGCGGACATTGCGCTGGCCTCCGCCGATATCGTGCTGATCGGCAGCGACCTGCGTCGGCTCGGCACTTGTGTGCGCCTCAGCCGTCAGTGCCGACGGACCTTGCAAGTGAACGTGATCATTGGCCTGGGCTGGACGTTGGCCATTGTGGTATTCGCGGCCTTCGGCTGGCTCGGTGCAGCGGGGGCGATGATCGCTGCGTTGCTGCACAACCTGAGCACGTTGCTGGTGCTGGGCAATGCCGGTCGCCTGCTGCGGTTTCAGGAGCCGCTGCTGAAGCTGAAGGCGTCGGACTGATCATTTTTCGAACTGTGCGCCGCCCTCGCAGTCATTTGAGAAGGCGCACTGAAGCAAGGATGACAGCGCCATTACAGCCTGTGCGGCTGATAGTCGGCGACTATCAAATCGATAGCCTGCTAATTTTCAAGGATGGTCTACCCTCAGATCAGACGTCTGAAACCAGGGGGATATTCCATGCTCGCGCAACTTCCACCGGCCTTACAGAATCTGCAGCTTCCGCTGCGCCTGCGACTCTGGGACGGCCATGAATTCAATCTGGGCCCGGCGCCCAGCGTCACCATCGTGGTCAAGGACCCGTTGATGGTGTCCCAGTTGACCCATCCAAGTCTCGACGCGCTGGGGGCGGCGTTCGTCGAGGGAAAACTCGAACTGGAGGGCTCGATCAGCGAAGTCATCCGGGTGTGCGATGAGCTGAGCTCCGCGCTGCTCGATGAAGACGAGGACAGTCAGCCGGTGCGTACGCTCCACGACAAGGAAACCGACGCCAAAGCCATTTCCTATCACTACGACCTGTCCAACGCGTTCTACCAGCTGTGGCTGGACAGCGACATGGCGTATTCCTGCGCGTATTTCGAAACCGGCAGCGAATCCCTGGAGCAAGCCCAGCAAGCCAAGTTCCGGCATCTGTGCCGCAAGCTGCGTCTGCAGCCCGGCGACTATTTGCTGGACGTCGGTTGCGGTTGGGGCGGGTTGGCGCGGTACGCCGCCCGAGAGTTTGGCGCCAAGGTCTTCGGGATCACCCTGAGCAAAGAGCAACTGGCGCTGGCCCGTGAGCGGGTCAAAGCCGAAGGTCTTGAAGACCAGATTGAACTGCAACTGCTCGACTACCGCGATCTGCCTCAGGACGGGCGTTTCGACAAAGTGGTCAGCGTCGGCATGTTCGAGCACGTCGGCCACGCCAACCTCGCCGAATACTGCAAAACCCTGTTCGGCGCGGTGAAAGAGGGCGGTCTGGTGATGAATCACGGCATCACCGCCAAGCACACCGATGGCCGCCCTGTGGGGCGCGGCGCCGGGGATTTCATCGAGAAATATGTGTTCCCCAACGGCGAGCTGCCGCACCTGGCGATGATCTCGGCCGAGATCAGCGAAGCGGGTCTGGAGATTGTCGACGTCGAGAGTTTGCGCCTGCATTACGCACGCACTCTGGACCACTGGAGCGAACGGCTGGAGGACAACCTTGAAGCCGCCGCGAAACTGGTGCCGGACCAGGCGTTGCGTATCTGGCGTCTGTACCTGGCGGGCTGCGCTTATGCATTCGCTCGCGGCTGGATCAATCTGCACCAGATCCTCGCTGTGAAGGCCCATGCCGACGGCAGCCATGAACTGCCGTGGACGAGGGACGACATCTACAACCCTTGAACCTAGAGAATCGGTGAAATAAGCCGGGCGATCCGCATGCCGACCTGTTGCAGGCGGTGGATCTCCCGGCTTTCTTCTTTGGCGACTTCGTAGGCCTGGGCGAAGTCGTCGTTGAGCATCTGTTCCACGCTGGCGGCGAATTCGCTGTCGACGGTCAGCAGCATCACCTCGAAATTCAGCCGGAACGAACGATTGTCCAGATTGGCGCTGCCGATGGCGCTGATCTCGCTGTCGATCAACACCACTTTCTGATGCAGGAACCCCGGTTCGTAGCGGAATACCCGCACGCCGGCGCGTACCGCTTCGAAGGCGTAAAGGCTGGAGGCGGCGTAGACGATGCGGTGGTCGGGACGCGAAGGCAGCAACAGGCGCACGTCGACCCCGCGCAAAACTGCGAGGCGCAACGCCGCGAACACGGCTTCGTCGGGAATGAAGTAGGGGCTGGTGATCCACACGCGTTCGGTGGCGGCGTGGATGGCCTCAACAAAGAACAGCGAGCAGGTTTCGTAAGCATCCGCCGGGCCGCTGGCGAGCAATTGGCAAAGCACGCCATCCTCGGGGTACGTGTCCGGCAGGATCAGCGGCGGCAATGTCCGCGCGGCCCAGAACCAGTCTTCGGCAAACGACTCCTGCATGCACGCCACCACGGGGCCGCGCACCTGGACGTGGGTGTCGCGCCACGGTGCCAGCGGTGGCTTTTCACCCATGTATTCGTCGCCGACGTTGTGACCGCCGACAAACCCGATCAGCCCGTCGACCACCACGATCTTACGGTGGTTGCGAAAATTCACCTGGAACCGATTGAGCCAGCCGCTGCGGGTGGCGAACGCCTTGACCTCGACGCCGCCGTCGCGCAGCGCCTGCACGTAGCTGTGGGGCAGGGCATGGCTGCCGATGCGGTCGTAGAGCAAATGAATCACCACGCCTTCGGCGGCTTTCTTCAGCAAAAGGTCACGCAAACGTTGGCCGAGGCGATCGTCGTGAATGATGAAAAACTGGATCAGCACCGCTTCCCGCGCCTGGTCGATTGCGTGGAAAATCGCCTCGAAGGTGGCCGCGCCATTGATCAGCAATCGCACTTCATTGTTGGCCAGGCACGGCATGCGCCCCAGCTTCGGCATCGCGCGCAATGAGTCGTAAGCATTCGAGGCGCGGGCGGTCAGGGCTTCTTCCACCCACGGCCGCCAGTTGAGTTCGGAAATCGCCAGGCGCATCTGTTCGTTGGCCTGGCGGCGGGCCTTGATGTAGCCATCGAAGGTGCTGCGGCCGAACACCAGATAAGGAATCAGGGTGAGGTAGGGAATAAAGATCAGCGACAGCGCCCAAGCGATCGAGCCTTGGGCGGTGCGGACGGTCAACACGGCATGGATCGCGGCGATCGAGCCGAGGGTGTGTATCAGGGCGATCAGATAACCGAAAATGTGCGGTCCGAAATAATCCATGGGGCAACCTTGCTCCTGAAGATTCAATGCTTAACAGACCATGTTCCATGGCGATTGTCGCTATTTGTTTTCAAGCCGCCGGCGCCGCCATGAACCGAAACAGGCGGCCGGCGTCTAACGGCCACTACTGATCAGGAGTTTTTCAATGAACGTTCGTCTGCTGGGTTTGGCGCTGGGCCTGGGTTTGGCCTTGCCGGTGGTTGCTCAGGCGCAAATGCTGCAGCCGGGGTTGTGGGAAATGACGTCGAGCAATGTGAAGGTCGACGATCAGGTGATGGATGTGCAATCGATCCTCGGTCAGATTCAGGGCCAGATCACCCCGCAGCAGCGGGCTGAACTGGAGAAGCAGGGGATCAACATCGGCGGCAAGGGCATCCGCGCCTGCCTGACGCCACAGCAGGTGGCGACCAACGATATTCCGTTGGCGGACCCACAGTCGGGCTGCAAGCAGCAGATCACCGAGCGCGTCGGCAACCAGTGGAAATTCCGCTTCAGTTGCCCGAAAGCCCAAGGCACCGGCGTCGCGACGTTCCTCAGTGATCGTGAGTTCACCACCGTCGCCAACGGTACTTTCAACGCCATCGGGATCAACCAGAAGGGCAGTCTGGAAACCCGGGCAGTCTGGCTGGGTCAGGATTGCGGCACAGTCAAACCGAGAGCGTAACGTCTTTATCGAAACCGCCTCCACGTCGAGTGGAGGCGGTTTTTTTTCAACGCATGAACCGCAGTGGCAAGCCCTGACAACTGTCATGAATCCGGTGGTCATGCCATGCAATCTGCCCCGACACTATCGTCGTGCTGACCCTATGCCGAAAGCTGCGCTGAGCGAACGGCGTCCAGCCGCATTGCGACAGAACCGGCTGGCGTGACACCGCGACGCCTTTGGGCTCCGGTTGAATCAACACCAGATCCGCCCAATATCCCTCACGCAAATAACCCCGATCCGGAATGGCAAACAGATCTGCCACCCGGTGACTGGTCTTGGCCACCAGCGTGGTGATCGGCAGCACGCCATCCGCCACCAGTTCCAACAACGCCGGCAGAGCGTGCTGTACCAGTGGCAGCCCGGACGGTGCCTGTTCATACGCTTGCTGTTTTTCCGCCCAGGTGTGCGGTGCGTGATCGCTGCCGATCACGTCCAGTCGATTGCTCAGCAGTGCCTGGCGCAGGGCGTCACGATCGCTCCGGGACTTGATCGCCGGGTTGCATTTGATCAGGTTGCCGAGGTTCGGATAGTCACGTTCATCGAACAGTAAATGGTGCAGGCAGACTTCGGCGGTGATGCGTTTTTGCGTCAGCGGTTTATCTTCAAACAGGGCCAGTTCGCGGGCCGTGGTCAGGTGCAGGACGTGCAGGCGAGTGCCGTGACGTTTGGCCAGATCCACTGCCAGAGACGATGAGCGAAAGCAGCTGTCGGCATTGCGGATCTGCGCATGGGCATCGGGTGGCAGTTGGTTGCCGTACCGCTCACGCAGGTTCGCGGCATTCGCTTCGATGCTCGGCGTGTGTTCACAGTGGGCCAGCAGAATCGTCGGCACTTCAGCGAACAGGCGCTCGAGGGTGTGCGGGTCGTCCACCAGCATGTTGCCGGTGGACGCGCCCATGAACACTTTGACCCCGGCCACTTCGCTCGGGTTGAGTGCTGCGACCGTGTCCAGATTGTCGTGACTGACGCCAAAGTGAAAACCGTAGTTGGCCACCGAGTTGATTGCTGCCCGGCGTTTTTTGTCGGCCAGCGCTTCAAGGGTGAGGGTGGCAGGGTGGGTGTTGGGCATGTCCATAAAACTGGTGATGCCACCGGCCACGGCTGCCCGGGACTCGGTGTGGACGCTGCCCTTGGCCGGCGCACCCGGCTCACGGAAATGCACCTGGTCATCAATCATCCCCGGCAGCAGCCATTGGCCGGTGGCGTCGATTTCCCGGGTCGCGTTTTCACCTTCGATGCTGCCGGCGATCTTGACGATGCGTCCGTGGCTGACCAACAGATCGGCATCGAACTCACGCCCTTCGTTCACCAGCCGCGCATTGCGAATCAGCACACTGCTCATGATTCAGAACTCGTTCTGCAAGGCTTTGTAGCCGCGCACCAGGTCGACGTTGGTGCGCGCCACGTCTTCGGAAAACTCCGAAGCGCTGACGCTCACTGGCGGGAATTGTGAGAGGTCGGTGCCCGGGCCGATGCGGGTGGTGGAGGGCACGTAGAACGCGTCCGGCAGATCCCGACCGTCAACCACCGAGTTGTGTCGCACCACGCAACCATTGCCGACCACGCAGTTGAACAACACGCTGTTGAAGCCGATGAACACCCGATCGCCGACCGTACACGGGCCATGCACGATCGAGCGGTGGGCGATGGAGCTGAATTCGCCTATGGTCACCGCCGCGCCGGATTTGGAGTGGATTACCACGCCGTCCTGGATGTTCGAATTGGCGCCGATGGTGATCGGTTCCATCTCGCCCGTGGCGTCTACTTCATCGGCGCGAATCACCGCGTACGGGCCGACGAACACGTTTTCACCGATCACCACTTTGCCGCAGATGATCGCGGTTTTATCGACGTAGGCAGACTCGGCAATCTGCGGCAAATCACCGGAAGGGTTTTTACGGATCATGGTTGGCTCAGGGCTTGGTAGAGGGTGTTGAGGTTGTATTCGAACAGCCCGGTAAAGGTGCTGGCCGGGCCGCTGGCGGCGAGGGCGTCGGAGTACAGCGTGCCGCCGATGTGTGCGCCGCTTTCGTCGGCGATCTGTTTCAACAGGCGCGCGTCCTTGATGTTTTCCATGAACACCGCTTTGACTTTGGCCTGGCGAATCTGGGTGATCAGCGCGGCGACTTCGGCAGCGGAGGGCTCGCGCTCGGTGGACAGACCTTGTGGCGCCATGAAGTCGATGCCGTAGGCCTGACCGAGATAACCGAAGGCGTCGTGGCTGGTGACGATCTTGCGGTTGCCCGGCGGCAGTGAACCGAGCTTGGCTTTCGCTTGGGCGAGGAGGGCGTAGATCTGTTTCAGGTAAGCCTGGCTGTTGCGCTCGTAGTCGGCTTTGTTGGCCGGGTCAGCAGCGATCAGCGCTTTGGTGATGTTGGCGACGTACAGCTCGGCATTCGCCAGGTTGTGCCACGCGTGAGGGTCGGGGACAGTTTCGCCGTCCTCATCCAGCGAGCGCGGAATCACGCCGCGACTGGCGCTGATCACCGGGGCTCTGGTGTCGGTGCTGGCGATCAGCCGATCCAGCCAGGGCTCGAAACCCAGTCCGTTCTTGATGATCAGCTTTGCCTTGAGCAGTGCCTTGGCGTCATCTGGAGTGGGTTCGTAAGTGTGGGCATCGGCGTCAGGGCCGACCATGTTGGTGATCTGGATATGCTCGCCGCCGACCTGATGCACCATGTCCGCGAGGATGCTGAAACTGGTGACCACCGGCAGTTTTTCCGCCGCCGATAACGACATCGACAGCATCAGGCTGAACAGCACGAGTAGAGCGCGCATCGGGAAACACCTCATTGGGATGTGAGCAAAGGCGGGCGGCGCAACAGACCGTGAACCGGTCCGAACACCACGGACAACAGATAGCCGCCACCGGCGACCAGCACGATGGCCGGGCCGCTGGGCAGCGAGTAGTAGAACGACAGCAACAGTCCAAGCCATACCGAGGCGCAACCGATGAGCGCGGCGATGGCGATCAGGATCGGCAGGCGTCGGCTCCAGAAGCGCGAGGCGGCGGCAGGCAGCATCATCAGTCCGACCACCATCAAGGCCCCGATGGCCTGGAAACCGATCACCAGATTGAGCACCACCAGCGTGAGGAACACGCCGTGGGCGACGGGGCCAAGCCGGCTGACCGTGCGCAGGAAAAACGGATCGAGCGTGTCGAGCAGCAACGGTTTATAGATCAGCGCCATGGCCATCAGGCTGAGCGCCGATACCCACAACATGCCGTTGAGGGTCGGCCCGTCGACCGCCAGTGCGGAGCCGAACAGCAGGTGCAGCAAATCGAGTCGCTTGCCGGCGATGCCGAGAATCAGCACACCGCTGGCCAGCGAGATGGGATAGATGGCCGCGAGACTGGCGTCTTCGCGCAGGCCGGTGCATCGGGTGATCCACGCGGCGAGTCCGGCCATGCTCAGACCGGCACCGAGTCCACCGAGGGTCAGCGCCGGCAGACTCAGTCCGGCGAACCAGAACCCCAACGCGGCGCCGGGGAGGATGCCATGGGCAACGGCGTCACCGATCAGGCTCATTCGGCGCAGGATCAGAAACACGCCCAGTGGTGCCGTACTGCACGCCAATACCAGACCGCCGAGCAGGGCCCGACGCATGAAGACGAACTCGTGGAACGGTTGCCATAAATGGCTCAACGTCAGCATCAGGCCACCTGCGTGTGAGGTGTTTGCTGGATGAGGTCGGCACTGCTGCCGAATGCGCAGCCGCTCTGTTTGATCAGCAAGGTCTGTGGAATGTGTTGGCGCACGGCGGCAAGGTCATGGCAAACCACGACCAGGGTTCGTCCTTGTTCATGCCAGGCGTGCAGGTGTTGCCACAACAGTGTCTGACCCACTTCGTCTAGCGCGGCATGGGGTTCGTCGAGCAGCAGCAACGGTGTGTCGGCCAGACTCAGTCGAGCGAGTAGGGCGCGTTGGAGTTCCCCGCCGGAGAGAGCCATCAAGGGACGATGTTCCAGTCCGCTCAGGTGCCAGTCTTCCAGTGCGGATTCGAGACGTTGGGCTCTCAGTTGCGACGACAGTCGGCGTCCCCAGAAACCGGCCGCCACCAACTCTTGAAGACTGATCGGGAACTGTCGATCCAGATGCTGTTGCTGAGGCAGGAAGGACAAACCGCTTTGGCGTGGAACACCCAGTTCGACTTTGCCGGCCAGCGGTCTCTGCAAACCAGCGATGACTTTGAGCAGGCTGCTTTTGCCGCTGCCGTTGACGCCGATGATTGCCGTCAGGCTGCCGCTTTCCAACCTCAGGTTGAGCGGTGCAGTGAGCGGTTGGCCGGGTATCCCCCAGCTCAGATTGTGGCAGCGAATCATGGCTGCTCCCGGCGCCAATGACTCTCGGCGACGGCGTCGTGAGCATGTAGGCTTTCGGCGTGGATGACTCGTACGTGGAATTCGCTGATACCGGGTGAACGACGCAGTGCCAGGTTCAGGCGTCGGGCGGCGTCTTCGCAGAACATCAGGTTCTGGCCGTTGGCGAGGGCGAAGGCCTGTTCGTCGGCGCGTTTCACAGCGGTTTGCACGGCGGTGCCGAGGGCTGCTTCGGCGTCGTTGATGATGGAGGTCAGGGGCAGTTCGTCGACAAATTCATCCAGGTGCAGATGCAACTCGGCGGTACTGCGCTGGCTGTGAGGTGTGGCCACGATGCCTTGGGTCGAGCCCAACCATGCCAACACATCGGCGTGTTGCAGTGGCTTGTTGGCAAAGTCGTCGACGAATTGTTGCTGGATCAACTGCCTCGCCAATGCTGCAGAACATGGGCACGTTGAGGAATACGCGACGTCGATTTTCAGTTCCACGTGGAACACTTTGTTTTTTAGCTGGGCTGAAACGGTGATGGGATAGGTTTTCCATCCCGCCAAAGGACTGACCAATGCCGGTCTTCTGAGCAATAAATCGGTGTGGATATTCAGATAAGCGGCATCGGACAGATCTTCGTGGCTGTCGAGAAAACGCTGCAGAACGTGGCGTAGGAGAGCGGGAGAAAGGTTCTGCTGCTCCAGCGCTTCCAGCCCCAGATAGAGCCGCGACATGTGAATGCCGCGTGCATCTCCATCATCCAGACTGACGCCTGCATCCGCTTTGGCAGCCAAGCGTTGGCCTTCGATAAACACAGGTAGTGCGATGCCGCACATCCCCACCCATTCGAGAGGCAGGGCCTGGCGGGCGGCTTGAGCCGCGACATCCGGCAAAGTCAGCGCGTTCATGAGCTGTTCCATCATGGTGATTGAATTTGATGTTACATTATAACAATTCAAACCACGATGCCTTTTTCATGAACAGGCTTTCATATGCACAGACGTCACTTGCTCAACCTGATGCTGGCCAGCGTGGCCTTTTTTTTGCCTTTCTCGGTGTCCGCCACGCAAATACGCAATGCCCGGCTTTGGCGTTCGGATGACAAGCTGCGTTTGGTCTTCGATCTAAGCGGGCCTGTGAACTACAAAACATTCACTTTGAGCACGCCTGAGCGGTTGATCATCGATATGAGCGGTGCCAGTCTGAGTGGGGATTTCAGCCAGTTGTCGTTATCCGGAACTCCGATTCGCTCAATTCGCTCCGGGCACTTTGGCCAGGGGAACACCCGGATCGTGCTGGATATAAGCAGCCCGGTGCAGCTCAATTCATTCTTGCTGGCGCCTCAGGATGGGCAAGGACATCGCCTGGTTCTGGATTTGATGAGCGCATCAGCAGGAGTCCCGGCGAGCGTTCCACGTGAAACACCCCAGGAAAAATCTCACCCCAAGCGCGACATCATGGTGGTAGTCGACCCAGGTCATGGCGGGAAAGATCCGGGTGCAATCGGCGCCAAAGGCGAGCGAGAAAAGGATGTGGTGCTGTCCATCGCGCAACTGCTCGCACGTCGGCTTAAGCGAGAGAAAGGCTTTGATGTGAAGCTGGTGCGTAACGACGACTTCTTCGTCCCGTTACGCAAGCGCGTGGAAATCGCGCGTCAGCACAAGGCCGACATGTTCATCTCGGTACATGCCGATGCTGCGCCGCGTCTGACGGCCTCCGGGGCGTCGGTGTATTGCTTGTCCGAAGGCGGCGCTACCTCCGCCACCGCACGGTTCATGGCGCAGCGTGAGAACGGTGTGGATCTGCTCGGTGCAACCAGCCTGCTCAATCTAAAGGACAAGGACCCGATGCTCGCTGGCGTGATCCTCGACATGTCGATGAACGCAACCATCGCCGCCAGTTTGCAACTCGGAAGCACAGTACTGGGCAGCCTGGCCGGCATCACCACGCTGCATCAAAAGCGCGTGGAACAGGCTGGATTTGCCGTTCTGAAGTCGCCGGATGTGCCGTCAATCCTGGTGGAAACCGGGTTCATCTCCAACCCGCGGGACAGTCAGCGTCTGGTGACCGCGCGTCATCAGCAGGCCGTGGCAGACGGTTTGTTTGAGGGCTTGCAGCGCTATTTCCAGAAGAATCCACCTGTCGACAGCTATATGGCATGGCAACAAGAGCAGAAAGCATCGCGGGTTTAGCAGCCGGTGATCCGGCTGCAGGTGAACTTCGCACTGCTGCCGCCTGAGCTGGAGAACCGATTGATCGTCGTCCAGCCCACTCGCCGGTTGTAGCCAACCCAGGCTTCCCCATCGGAAGCGATGCCGGTGAAGAACGTCAGTTGCCCGTAGCGGCTGTTGGTTTGTGCCCAATAGCGGTTTCCCGCTTTCTCGAATCCGCGCAGGTAAATCGTTCTGCCGACGGTGTTGACGCTGTAGGCGTTGCCGTTGCCATCGATGCACGCCAACAGGTTTGCGCTGCGCGTGCAATTGGCGAGTCCCGGCACTTGTGCTTCGGCCTTCAGCGTCAGCAATGTCAGGCAGATAAACGAGTATTTCAGCGCGGTTTTCATGATGTGACTCGGCGATGAACTGATTGCAGCTTCCGGCCCTTTGTCACTTTGGGCAAGAAAAGAGTGGATTGATTTTGTTGTTATACTATAACATTATCCGGACCGGGCTTTCCGTGGCTTCCTTTTCAAGCGTCCGCTTCCCTGGTGATCCCATCGAAGCCCAAGAACGCTCGCCCCCGAGAGCCTCCAGCGCTGTTTTGCGACCGTCTGATGAGGTTTATCCAATGTCTTCCCGACTTCCCGTGACCGTTTTGTCCGGCTTTCTCGGTGCCGGAAAAAGTACACTTTTGAATTACGTACTACGTAACAGAGATGATTTGCGCGTCGCCGTTATCGTCAACGATATGAGCGAGATCAACATCGATGGCAGCGAAGTCCAGCGTGATGTCAGCCTGAACCGTGCCGAAGAGAAGCTCGTGGAAATGAGCAACGGCTGTATCTGCTGTACGTTACGCGAAGACCTGCTTGAAGAGGTCAGTCAGTTGGCCCGTGAAGGCCGCTTCGACTATCTGCTGATCGAATCCACGGGAATCTCCGAGCCGTTACCCGTGGCCGAGACATTCACCTTCCGTGATGAGCAGGGGCAAAGCCTCGCCGACATCGCACGCCTCGACACCATGGTCACTGTAGTTGACGGCATGAACTTCCTGCCGGACTACCAGGCCGCGGAAAATCTCGCCTCTCGTGGTGAATTCCTCGGGGAGGAGGATGAGCGCTCGATCACCGATCTGCTGATCGAGCAGATCGAATTCGCCGACGTCCTGTTGATCAGCAAGATCGACCTGATCAGCAGCCGCGAGCGGGAAGAGCTGATGGCCATTCTCAGACGCCTCAACGCTCAGGCCGAGATCATTCCGATGGTCATGGGTGAGGTACCGCTGGAGAAAATTCTCAACACCGGTCGTTTCGACTTCGAAAAAGCCGCCCAGGCCCCGGGCTGGTTGCAGGAATTGCGTGGCGAGCATGTGCCGGAAACCGAGGAATACGGCATCGCCTCCACGGCCTATCGGGCGCGCCGGCCCTTTCATCCACAGCGTTTCTTCGACTTCATCGATCGTCCTTGGGTAAACGGCAAATTGCTGCGCTCCAAAGGCTTTTTCTGGCTGGCCAGCAAACCCACCGACGCCGGTAGCTGGTCCCAGGCAGGTGGCCTGATGCGCCACGGTTTCGCCGGGCGCTGGTGGCGCTTCGTGCCAAAGGAACAGTGGCCGCAGGATCAGGAAAGTACCGCCGCGATCATGGAAAACTGGATCGCCAGCGTAGGCGATTGTCGCCAGGAGCTGGTGTTTATCGGGCAGAACATCGATTTCGCACAGCTGTCGTCGGAACTGGATGATTGCCTGCTGACCGATGACGAAATGGCGCTCGGTACTCAAGGCTGGCTACAACTACGCGATCCGTTTGGCTCATGGCACGACGAGGTCGCCTGATGCTCGCCCTGAAAACGCTGCCAGGCAGCATTCGTCATCAGTCTTTCGGCCAGAACCCGCAGGCACTGGCGAACATTCTCGACGACGAGACCAACCTCGCGGTCTGGCAGCGCCAGCTTCCGCTGCACATTGCCGAGTTCGCTGATTTGTTGTTGTCTCTGAACGAGCCTTACGCCGAGGCGCTTTGCCTGGAATTGCCGGACGAAGACGCCGAACCGGATCTCACGGGGCTGGCCAGCGGCTTTCGCGATCTGGAAGGCTACGAAGGGTTTATCAGCGACTTGAAATGGCTGGTCAGTGCCTTCGCCTGCTTGCTCGGCGCGCGGCGGATCGGCTTGCGCCTGCGTGTGCTGGACAAGGCCATGTGTCCGCGTTTTCACGTCGATCATGTGCCGGTGCGGTTGATCACGACCTATTCAGGCGTTGGCAGCGAATGGCTCAGGGAAGGGGAAATGGACCGTCGGCAACTGGGACAGCCGCAAGCCGAGCCGCGGGAAACTTCACGGATTCAGCAATTGAATCGCGGCGAAGTGGCGTTGCTAAAGGGCGAGAAATGGCACGGCAACGAAGGTTTCGGGCTGATCCATCGCTCGCCGCAACCGGCGCCGGGTGAGCGGCGGCTGATGCTGACCCTCGACTGGCTCGGATAGCGCCTCAGGGCTTGAGCCATTTCCCTTGGCTCTGAGCCTCGCAATAGGGCTGCAAATACGCCGTATCGGTGGCCACGCCGTAATAGTGGATATCCTGGCGATAAGGCATATTGGCGACTTGCGCGTTGCTGCACACGCCGAACGCGCCGGCGGGGCACTGGTCGACGTATTGAACCTCGACTTTCTGCCCGGCCAGGGTCGGCTGGCAGAAGCCGTCGTTGAACAGTTTTTCCGGGATGTTGCGGTTCTGCTGGCAGACTTTCACGTCGAGCCGCTCCGCCTGGCTGTGCACCACGCAGGCCTGTGCCAGCGCCTCGCCCGACATCAGAGTGAGCAGCAACGACCATCCCATCCACCGCATCTTTGACCTCCAGAAACCTTGATCATGTTGCAGAACATTCCCACCCACGTCATCGCCGGCCCCTTGGGCGCGGGCAAGACCAGCCTGATCCGCCAGCTCATGGCCCAGAGACCGGAGGGCGAACGCTGGGCGGTGCTGATCAACGAGTTCGGCCAGATCGGGCTCGACGCTGCGCTGTTGACCCGCGACGCCGATGGTATCGCACTGGGCGAAGTGGCCGGGGGCTGTTTGTGTTGCGTGAACGGTGCGCCGTTCCAGATCGGTCTGGGGCGATTGTTGCGCAAGGCACGGCCGGATCGCTTGTTCATCGAGCCCTCGGGACTCGGGCATCCGGCGCAGTTGTTGAAGCAATTGAACGAGGCGCCGTGGCAAGGCGTTCTCGCCGTACAACCTTGCGTGCTGGTGCTGGACGCCCAGGCCCTCGCCGCGGGCAAACCGCTGCCGGACGCGCAGCAGGAAGCCTTATCCAGTGCAGGCTTGCTGCTGTTGAACAAGGCAGAAAGCCTCGACGAGCCCACGCGTGAACGGATCACCCGACAGTTGCCGCCTGTCCGGCTGATCTGGACGCAACAGGCGATGTTGCCGCTCAGCGAGTTGCCAGGTCTGGCGGTACAGGCGCAGGCCGGTGTGGATAAGTTGATCGTCCCCCAAGGGCTGGCGCAGATGCCGGCCATCTGGAGCGATCCGGCGTTGCCAATCTGCCTGAGTCAGGCCCAGGAGGGTGGTTGGAGCATCGGTTGGCGCTGGCATCCGAGCCAGGTGTTCGATGTGTCGGGAATAACTCAATGGCTGAAAAGCCTGAACTGGCGCCGGGCCAAACTGGTGATTCACAGCCCGGACGGCTGGCAGTCAGCCAATGCCCTGGACAATGCCGAGCTCAGCTGGCTGCCCAGTGAATGGCGCAAGGATTCCCGGATCGAGCTGATTTTCGACGAACCGCAGTCGGTCGGTGAATTACAGGCCGGACTGGCCTGGTGTCGGCTTCAGGCGAGCTGATTCAAGGCTTCCACTTGGTGTGTTCCTGGCGCCACTGGCTCAACTCGATCACTTCACCACGCGGCTTGGTCACTTCCACTACGGGCGGTGTGTCATCGAACGGTGCCGGGTAGGGCGCCAGTTCAATCTGCGCGCTGTGCGCGCCGAATTGAGTGATGGTGCCGTTGTGTCGGGTTTCGCCGGTCACGGTAAATTCGAAATTGTAGACCCGGGCCAAGCGTCGCCGACCGCTGGCGTCCTTGATCAGGCCGATCTTCTTCAGCGCCACGTTACCGTCGAGCAACTCGACGCCGACATTCGCGCAATGCTGTTTGGCCCGCTCCAGCGCCCGCTCGCGCAAGCCGTGGTTGTGCCAGAGCCACGCACCGGCGACGGCGAACAGCATCAGCACGAAAATGTTTTCCAGGGTGAGCATTAACACGAAACTCCAAATGATGGCGTCAGCTTAACTGCGTCGCCGGTCTGTCGTACAGGCTGCGTTTCGTCGCATACTGCGCGGCTTGAATTTCAATCGTTTTACGGAAAAACCCGAATGAAACGTACGCCTCATCTGCTCGCCATCCAGTCCCATGTGGTGTTCGGCCACGCCGGCAACAGCGCTGCGGTTTTTCCGATGCAGCGGGTCGGGGTGAATGTCTGGCCGCTCAACACGGTGCAGTTCTCCAACCATACGCAGTACGGCCAGTGGGCCGGAGAAGTGCTGGCGCCGCACCGGATACCCGAACTGGTCGAAGGTATTGCCGCGATCGGTGAGCTGGGCAATTGCGATGCGGTGCTGTCCGGCTATCTCGGCAGTGCGGCGCAGGGCCGGGCGATTCTCAGTGGCATCGAGCGGATCAAGGCGGCCAACCCGAAAGCCCTTTATCTGTGCGACCCGGTGATGGGGCATCCGGAAAAGGGCTGCAGCGTACCTGCTGAAGTCAGTGATTTTCTGTTGGACGAAGCCGCTGCCGTTGCGGACTTCATGTGCCCGAACCAGTTGGAACTGGACAGTTTCTCCGGGCGCAAGCCGCAGTCGCTGTTCGATTGCCTGGCGATGGCGCGGGCTCTGTTGGCACGTGGGCCGAAAGCGGTACTGGTCAAACATCTGGATTATCCGGGCAAACCGGCGGATGGCTTTGAAATGTTGCTGGTAACGGCCGAGGGCAGCTGGCATTTGCGGCGTCCGCTGCTGGCGTTTCCGCGTCAGCCGGTTGGTGTGGGCGATCTGACGTCCGGCCTGTTCCTGGCGAGAGTGCTGCTCGGTGACAGCCTGGTGGCGGCGTTTGAATTCACCGCAGCGGCGGTGCATGAGGTGTTGCTGGAAACCCAGGCCTGCGCCAGTTACGAGCTGCAGCTGGTGCGAGCGCAGGACCGGATTGCGCATCCGCGGGTGAAGTTCGAGGCCACGCCGATCAGTCTGTAATACCGAGTTGGCCCCATTCGCGAGCAAGCCCGCTCCCACAGGAGGAACGCGTTCCAAATGTGGGAGCGGGCTTGCTCGCGAAAGCTATCTACAGAGCGCCATAGATCGAAGGGCTGATCAGGCGTCGCCCTTGATTTCCTGATAGCGCTTTTCCAGCTCCTGACGGATCTGCCGGCGTTGCTGCGCCTGCATGTAGCGGCGCTTGTCTTCGCTGTTTTGCGGTTGCAGCGGCGGTACGGCGGCGGGTTTGCGCTGATCGTCCACCGCGACCATGGTGAAGAAGCAGCTGTTGGTGTGGCGCACCGAGCGCTCGCGGATGTTTTCGGTCACCACTTTGATGCCGACTTCCATCGAGGTGTTGCCGGTGTAGTTGACCGACGCGAGGAAGGTCACGAGTTCGCCGACATGGATCGGCTCGCGGAAAATCACCTGATCCACCGACAGGGTCACCACGTAGCGGCCGGCATAACGGCTGGCACAGGCATAGGCCACTTCGTCGAGGTATTTGAGCAGGGTGCCGCCGTGGACATTGCCAGAGAAGTTGGCCATGTCAGGGGTCATCAGTACCGTCATCGACAGCTGGGCGTTTCCGGGTTCCATAACGTTCTCACGGGTCAAGGCAGGGTTGCTGGAAGAAACACCTCTGCGGGTGCCTGGTCGCTTTTCAAAAGCACCGATATCGGGACGCCAGGCAACTGGTCGCCGTCACGCCGGAAGCGATCTGTTTCCATATATTGCACCGCCTTTCAGCCGGAAGTCGCGGTGTTACCCTGCAAAAGCGCCTCCCCAAGGGCGATTCCTACACCCAAAGCGGATTTTTACTCAGCTCGCCCAGACATTTCCCATGCCTGCGTGAGCCTCGTCATTCAAGGAGCCCACACCATGCATGCCATCAGCTTTATTCAGGATCTGGCGGTGATCATGCTGGTCGCAGGTGTGGTGACCGTGCTGTTCCACCGCTTCAAGCAGCCGGTAGTGCTCGGCTACATCGTCGCCGGTTTCATCATCGGCCCCCACACGCCGCCGTTCGGCCTGATCCACGACGAAGAAACCATCAAGACGCTCGCCGAGCTGGGAGTGATTTTCCTGATGTTCTGCCTGGGTCTGGAGTTCAGCCTGCGCAAGCTGTTCAAGGTTGGCGCCACGGCCTTCATCGCGGCGTTTCTCGAAATTGTCCTGATGATCTGGATCGGCTACGAAATCGGCCGCTGGTTCGACTGGAACACCATGGATTCGCTGTTCCTCGGCGCGATCCTGGCGATTTCCTCGACCACCATCATCGTCAAGGCGCTCAACGACCTGAAGATGAAAAACGAGCGCTTTGCGCAGCTGATCTTCGGCGTGCTGATCGTCGAGGACATTCTCGGCATCGGTATCATCGCCTTGCTGTCGAGCATCGCAGTCAGTGGCACGGTGAGTTCCGGCGAAGTGTTTTCCACGGTCGGCAAGCTCTCGCTGTTCATGATCGTCGCCCTGGTGGTCGGCATTCTGCTGGTGCCGCGTCTGTTGGCTTACGTCGCCAAGTTCGAAAGCAACGAGATGCTGCTGATCACCGTGCTGGGCCTGTGTTTCGGTTTCTGCCTGCTGGTGGTCAAGCTTGAGTACAGCATGGTGCTCGGCGCGTTCCTGATCGGCGCGATCATGGCCGAGTCGCGGCAACTGCTGAAAATCGAGCGCCTGATCGAGCCGGTTCGCGACCTGTTCAGCGCGATTTTCTTCGTCGCCATCGGCCTGATGCTCGACCCGATGATTCTTCTGCAGTACGCGTGGCCGATCGCGGTGATCACTGTGGCTGTGGTGCTGGGCAAGATGCTGTCCTGCGGTCTGGGTGCCTTTATCGCGGGTAATGACGGACGCACCTCACTGCGGGTCGGGATGGGGCTTTCGCAGATTGGCGAGTTTTCTTTCATCATCGCGGCGCTGGGGATGACCCTGCAGGTCACCAGCAATTTCCTGTATCCGGTGGCCGTGGCGGTTTCGGTGATTACCACGTTACTGACGCCGTACCTGATCCGGGCTGCCGATCCGCTGTCGATCAAGCTGTCCGCCGCCATGCCGCAGCGCCTCGGTCGAGTGTTCGGGATGTACGGCGAGTGGCTGCGCAGCATTCAGCCGCAGGGTGAGGGCGCGATGCTGGCTTCTATGATCCGGCGAATACTGTTGCAGGTCGGGGTCAATCTGGCGTTGGTGATTGCAATCTTCTTTGCCGGCGCTTTCTTTGCCGGACGTCTCTCGATCTGGATGCAGGACTGGATCAGCGATCCAAGCTGGCAGAAGGCGTTGATCTGGGGCGGGGCGTTGCTGGTGTCGTTGCCGTTCCTGATCGCGGCCTATCGCAAGCTCAAGGCGCTGTCGATGCTGCTGGCGGAGATGGGCGTGAAGCCGGAAATGGCCGGGCGTCACACGCAGCGAGTGCGCCGGGTGATCGCCGAAGTGATCCCGATCATCTCGCTGCTGGTGATTTTCCTGCTGCTGGCAGCCTTGTCGGCCAGTATCTTGCCGACCAACAAGTTGCTGGTGCTGATCGCCGTAGTCGCGGCCGCCGTGGCGGCGCTACTCTGGCGCTGGTTCATCCGGGTGCACACGCGGATGCAGGTAGCCTTGCTGGAAACCCTCGACAACCACAAGGAGCCGTCGGGGCACTGACCACCCATGGTGTGGGGCGTTTCAGCTTTCCAACCAAACGTCCCGCGCCCAGTGCCAGACCGATTCCCAGGACTCTTCGGTGATCAGTTCTTCTTCGCCCGACCACAGCACCACGGTGCCGTCTTCTTCGACGCAGTAGTAGTCGTCGCCGTCCTGGCAGATCGGGATCAGGTCGCGCGGCACGCCGGCATCCCAAGCGTTGGCAGCGACGTCCGGCAGGTAGGTGTGGGATTGCGGGTCGGTGACGGTTACCGGCTCCAGGCTGCCGTAAACCACGTCGCTGACAGTCAGCAGAAACTCCTTGAAGACGAACGGGATGTTGATGAAGAGTTCTTCTTCGATTTCCACCAACTGGTCTTCGTCGGGCAATTCCAAAGGAACCGGTACGGGTTCGTTGGCTTCGCGCAGTTGTTCGATGATTTCTTCCACGTCCGGGATCCTCTTGCTTGAATGGCGCGGTTTATATGGGCCGGTTTATACAGTAGCTCGCTATAGATGCAACCGTGAAATAGAAAACCCCGGCCGAGGCCGGGGTTTTTATTGCAGCGGGTAAAACGTCGGAAGTGATCAGCCGTTCTGGCGGATACCGGCGACCAGCCAAGGCTGGTTGTCGCCCTGTGGACGTTCCATGTTCCAGCTTTCGCTGAACACTTCGCCCTGCTGGTCGAAACGCGAGGTTTTCGACACGCCGCTGAAGGTCAGGGTGGCGATGGTCTTGTCCGCACGGTCATCCACGCCATCCAGTTGTACCTGGAGGTTGTCGATGTAGGTGGACTGGAAGGCATCACCCAGTTCCGCGCGCTCGCGCTTGAGGAACTCGAACATTTGCGGGGTCACGAACTCGGCGATCTTGTCCATTTCGTTGGCGTCCCAGTGCTGCTGCAGCGCCTGGAAGTGGCTGCGGGCGGCTTCGAGGAAGCGTTGTTCGTTGAACCAGGCCGGCGCGTTGATCACCGGACGGGCGGCAGCAGGCGCGGCCGAACCACCGAAGATCGAACCCATGGCTGCCGGTTTCTGTTCGAACACTTCACGCTGCATCGGCGCGCCGGCCGGAGCGAACTGCTCCTGCTGCTTGCGGCGACGGGCGGCGATGAAGCGGAAGATCACGAACGCGATCACGGCCATGATCAGGATGTCGAAGAACTGCATGCCTTCGAAGCCGCCGCCCATGAACATGGAAGCGAGCAGGCCACCGGCCGCGATGCCGGCCAGAGGGCCGAGCCATTTCGAAGCACCGCCGGCCTTGGCCGCAGCGCCCGCGGCACCGGCAGCACCAGCGGTCGCCGCAGCGCCGCCCATGCCTGGGGAAGAAGGAGCCATCTGGCTGGTCTGGTGCGTCGGCGCAGCGCCGGCGCTTTTGCCACCACCAAAGCGCTTGGCGTTGGCGTCGAGGCTCATCGTCAGGCCGATGCACAACGCCATGGCGATGCTAAGAAAACGTTTCATAAAGGGAATTCCCGTTTGTGGAGACACGCGCGCCATGTTGCACAGCTGAAGTGTTACTGGCTAGCGAGAGAGTGTTTCGGGCTTTTGCCTGACAGGTTACGTTCAGCTCGGTCGGGGCAATAAGGCCATGTACTTTTGTCTGTAGGAAAAGGCGATAGGTTCAGCAGGAAATGGATCAGCGCCGCAAGGCGAGCATCACCACACCGGCGGTGATCAGGCCGATGCCGCCCCACTGGCGCAGGTCGAGTTTCTCGCCCAGCAGGATCACACCGAGCACCGCCACGAAGACCACGCTGAGCTTGTCCACCGGGGCGACCAGCGACGCCGGGCCGACTTTCAATGCCCGGAAGTAGCACAGCCACGAAGCGCCGGTGCCCAGGCCCGACAACAGCAGGAACAGGTAGCTCTTGGCGGAGATCGATCCCAGGGACTGATATTGGCCCGTGGCGTACAAAATCAAGGCCAGACTCACCAATACGACGATTGTGCGCAGGAGGGTGGCGAAGTCGGAGTTGACGTTTTCGATGCCGATCTTGGCGAAGATGGCCGTCAGCGCGGCGAAAGTGGCCGAGAGCAGGGCCCAGAACGTCCAGGAAGAAAAGAAGCCCGAGCCCATGGATGTTGCCTCCAGTGTTCGTGTCCGATCGTTCCCACGCTCTGCGTGGTAACGCCGCCATGGACGCTCCGCGTCCACAGTGACGCAGAGCGTCACGGGATGCATTCCCACGCAGAGCGTGGGAACGATGAGCAACTACGGGCTGCCCTTAAATGGCTTCCAGCTTCGCGTACCCGAGCATCAGCCACTTGCTGCCTTCGGCGAAATTCACCTGCACCCGGGCCTGGGCGCCGGCGCCTTCGAAGTTGAGGATCACGCCGTCGCCGAAGATCGAGTGACGGACAGCCTGGCCAAGGCTCAGGCCGGTTTCCGGAATCTCGCTGCCGCTGAACAGGTTGCTGCCGCCCATCGACTGGTTACCGCCGAACGGCCGGCTGACGCTGTTGGACAGGCGTACTTCCTGAATCAGGCCTTTCGGTACTTCCCGTACGAAACGCGACACCTTGTTGTAGGTTTCGCTGCCGTACAGGCGTCGGGTTTCAGCATAGGTCATCACCAGATTCTGCATCGCCCGGGTAATGCCGACGTAGGCCAGACGCCGCTCTTCCTCAAGGCGGCCCGGTTCTTCCAGGCTCATCTTGTGCGGGAACAGGCCTTCTTCCATGCCCACCAGGAACACGTAAGGGAATTCCAGGCCCTTGGCGCTGTGCAGGGTCATCAACTGAATGCTGTCTTCGTGTTCGTCGGCCTGGGTGTCACCGGCCTCCAGTGAAGCGTGGCCGAGAAATGCCGCCAGTGGCGTCAGCTCTTCGTCTTCTTCAGTGTTCTCGAAGTTGCGCGCAGCGCTGACCAGTTCCTCAAGGTTTTCCACCCGGGCCTGGCCTTTCTCGCCTTTTTCCGCTTCGTGGTAGGCGATCAGTCCGGATTGCTCGATGACGGTCTGGGTCATCAGGTGCAACGGCATCTCGGCGCACTTGGCAGCCAGGTTTTCGATCAGTTCGATAAACGCGCCCAGCGCACCGGCGGCGCGACCGGTCAGGCCTTTGTTGGCCACCAGCTGGCGCATGGCTTCCCACATCGACACATCGCTGTGGCGCGCATGGTCGCGAATCGCTTCGACAGTTTTCTCGCCGATGCCGCGCGCCGGAACGTTGATCACC
Organism: Pseudomonas sp. 22085; assembly: GCF_052045815.1. Taxonomy (NCBI): domain Bacteria; kingdom Pseudomonadati; phylum Pseudomonadota; class Gammaproteobacteria; order Pseudomonadales; family Pseudomonadaceae; genus Pseudomonas; species Pseudomonas sp. 22085. The sequence continues at coordinate 21,942 of NZ_JBQEQA010000013.1, read as the reverse complement.
CGTTCCAGGGCCGCATCGTTGCCGCGACCTTCCAGCAAGCGCAGGTAAGCCATGGCGTTCTTGATTTCCGCCCGCTCGAAGAAGCGCTGGCCGCCATAGATGCGGTACGGAATGCGTTCACGCAGCAAGGCTTCTTCCAGAACGCGCGATTGGGCGTTGGAGCGGTAGAGAATCGCGATATCGCTGCGAGCCAGGCCGGTTTTCAGCGCGCTTTCGATGGTTTCGACAACGTAGCGTGCTTCATCGTGTTCGTTGAAGGCAGCGTAAAGATTGATCGCTTCGCCATCGCCGCCATCGGTCCACAGCTCTTTGCCCAGACGCCCGGTGTTGTTGGCGATCAGGGCGTTGGCGGCCTTGAGGATGCCGGCCGTGGAGCGGTAGTTCTGCTCCAGACGGATGGTCACCGAATCCGGGAAGTCCGAAGAATACTGGTGGATGTTCTCGATTTTCGCGCCGCGCCAGCCGTAGATCGACTGGTCGTCGTCGCCGACCACCATCAGGCTGTCGCCGCCCTTGCCCAGCAGACGCAACCAGGCGTACTGCACGGCGTTGGTGTCCTGGAATTCGTCCACCAGAATGTGCCGGAAGCGCTTCTGGTAGTGCGCCAGCAGGCCCGGGTGGTCGCGCCACAGGTCGAGGGCGCGCAGCAGCAGTTCGGAGAAATCGATGACGCCGGCACGCTGGCACGCCGCCTCGTACGCTTCATAAATGCCGCGCATGGTGGCCAGGAACAGATCGCCGCTGGCCTGAATGTGTTGCGGACGCAGACCTTCGTCTTTCTGCCCGTTGATGAACCACTGGGCCTGGCGGGCCGGCCAGCGTTGCTCGTCCAGCCCCAACTCGCGGATCACCCGCTTGACCAAGCGTTGCTGGTCGTCGCTGTCGAGAATCTGGAAAGTCTGGCTCAGCCCGGCTTCCTGCCAGTGCGCCCGCAACAGGCGGTGCGCCAGGCCGTGGAAGGTGCCGACCCACATGCCGGCCGGGTTGATGCCCAGCAATTGCTCGATGCGGTGACGCATCTCGGCAGCGGCCTTATTGGTGAAGGTCACCGACAGAATCGAGTGGGGCGAGGCGTTTTCGACCTGGATCAACCAGGCGATACGGTGCACCAGCACTCGGGTTTTGCCGGAGCCGGCACCGGCCAGGACCAATTGACGGCCAACGGGGGCCGCTACGGCCTGGCGTTGGGCATCGTTGAGGGAGTTCAGCAGAAGGGAGAGATCATCGCGCATCGGGGCATTCTAGGGTGCGCCGCAGGCCCGGGCAAACCGAGCTTTGCATTAGCCGATGAAAGTGCTGCCCGTGACGACCGGTCGGTCACCGGCTACAGGCGTTGGCCCGCCTGGCGTCGGGGCTTTGGAGGGGGGCGAGCCGCGAAAAAGTTTCGGCGAAATTATGATCTGGGGCAGTTTGGCAAGTGGTTCGGCTTGTGTATGCTCCGTCCACGTTTCCGGGCGCATGCTCACACTTATAAGAACAAGAACGTTGCCTATGACCCTCAGCTTCGACCTGTCGGGCCCCTCTGTGGAACCCCGGGTAATCCGCAAGCTTTACGCCACCCAGATGGCGGTCGAGCGCACGCGCCTTCTTTATCAGGGTTCGCTGTTGCCCACCCTGTTCATGTTGATCAATGGTCTGGTCTGCGCCGGTCTGCTCTGGAGCCCGCAGCGGTATTTTGTGGTCAGCGTCTGGCTGGTGTGGCTGTTGTCGCTGGTAGCGTTGCGGGTGATTCAGGTCGCCGCGTTCGACTCGGCGATTCCCGATCGCCAGGCCCAGCCGATCTGGGGGCGGATGTTCCTGCTCGGCTCGACCATGACCGGCCTGACCCTGGCCGGCGCCGGCATCGCCCTGGTCCCGGCCGACAATTTCATGCAGCAGGCCTGGGTGTTCGGCCTGATCGGCGCCGCGACCCTGTCGGCCAGCGTGGCTTACGCCGTGAGCATTCCGGCCTTTCTCTCCTTTACCTTGCCGTGCCTGCTGCCGGCCATCGGTTATCTGTTCTGGGGCGGCGACGAACTTGCGCGGGGCTGGGGCTGGCTCGGACTGATCCTGCTGGGCTCCCTGAGCGTGGTGGCGTGGCAGGTCAATCGGCTGATTGATCGCGGTTTGCTGCGGCGCTTCCAGAACCAGCACCTGATCGAACACCTGCAACAAGCGCAAGCCCGCAGCGAACAGCTCAATCTGGAGTTGGCGAAGGAAATCGAGCAGCGGCGGTGCGCCGAGGGCAAGCTGCGCGAGGCGCAGGTCGAGTTGGAAGACCGGGTCGCCCAGCGCAGCCGGGAACTGGACGTCGCCAATCAGGCCCTGAGCAAAAGCGAGGCGCGCCTGGCCCTGGCATTGAAGGCCAGTGAGCTGGGGCTGTGGGACTGGAACCTGCAGACCGACGAAGTTCATCACACGCAGATTCAGGAACTGTTCGGTATTGATCCGGAATACGTCACCGGGCTGCTCAGGCACCTGCGGCCAAGGCTGCACCCGGAAGATGTGCCGCCGCTCAAGCGCGCGTTGATCGAGCACTTGAAGGGGCGCACCGAGGATTATCAGATCGAGTACCGCGTGCGCCATGGCGACGGTCATTGGGTCTGGATCGAAGACCGTGGGCGTGCAGTGGAGCGCGACGAGAACGGCCGGGTCATCCGCATGGTCGGCACCCGCCGCGACATCAGCGTCAGCAAAAGCCTGGAAGCCCAGCAGCAGCTGGCTGCGACGGTGTTCGAGGCCGCCAGCGAAGGCATCGTGATCCTCGACCCGAATTATTCGCTGATCGCCATCAATCAGGCCTTCAGTCGGGTCACCGGCTATGACATCGGCGACATGCTCGGGCGCAACGTCGTCGAATTGCCTTGCAGTCGCGACGCCCGTCGGCACTACGTCGCGATCCGCCACGCGCTGGAGCAGCACGGCAGCTGGCAGGGCGAACTGGTAGAAACCCGCAAGAATGGCGAGCTGTATCCGCAATGGCTGCAACTGAATGCCGTGCGCGACAGTCGAGGAAATGTGAGTCATATCGTCGGTTTCTTCGCCGATCTGTCGGCGCGTCGCGAATCCGAAGAGCGCATGCGCTACCTGACCCACTACGACGAGCTCACTGGCCTGGCCAATCGCTCGCTGTTTCGCGAACGTCTGCATGAAGCCCATCAGCGCGTGCGGCAGGGCGGACGCCGGAGTCTGGCGTTGCTGCACATCAATCTGGATCGCTTCAAGCTGCTCAACGACAGTCTCGGCCATGAGATTGCCGACCAGTTACTGCAAAAGATGTCGCGGCGGCTGGTCAATGCTCTGCCGGAAGCCGACACCATCGCCCGGCTGTCCGGCGATGAGTTCGCGGTACTGTTCGACGCCTACGGCAACCTGTCGAGCCTGGCGCGGGTCGCCACGCGACTGTCGAGCAAGCTGCGCCTGCCGTTGACCGTGGAAGGGCATGAGCTGGTAGTCAGCGCCTCGATGGGCATCAGCATGCTGCCGGACAACGCCCGGGAGATTTCCGCGCTGGTCAGCCAGTCGAACATGGCCATGCAACATGCCAAACACCTGGGTGGCAACAACTTCCAGTTCTACACCGACAGCCTGCAGGCCAGCACGCTGGAGCGCCTGCAACTGGAAAACCAGCTGCGCAAAGCCATCGAGGACAAGCAGCTCAACGTCTTCTATCAACCGAAACTGTGTCTGGCGACCGGCCGTCTCAACGCGGCGGAAGCGCTGGTGCGTTGGGATCACCCGACCATGGGCCGGGTACCGCCGGGGGATTTCATCGGTCTGGCGGAGGAGACGGGGCTGATCGGGCCGATCGGTGAGTTCGTGCTGCGCCAGGCCTGCTGGCAGGCGTGCGAATGGCAGCGTCAGGGGCTGGCGCCGATCCGGGTTTCGGTGAACCTGTCGGTGCATCAACTGCGTCAGGGCAAACTGGTCAGTCTGGTGCGCCAGGTGCTGGAGGAAACCGGGCTGGCGCCGCATTACCTCGAACTGGAGCTGACCGAAAGCCAGTTGCTAGACAGCGTCGAACACATCATCGCCACGTTCCAGCAGTTGCGGGATCTGGGGGTGAAGCTGGCCATCGACGATTTCGGTACCGGCTATTCATCGCTGAGCTATCTGAAACGGATCCCGGTGGACTACGTGAAGATCGATCAGGCCTTTATTCGCGGGTTGGGCGAGGGCAGCGAAGACGCAGCGATCACCCGGGCGATCATTGCGATGGCTCACGGGTTGTCACTGAAAGTTGTCGCCGAAGGTGTCGAGCGCTCCGAGCAACTGGCGTTTTTGAAAGCTGAAGGCTGCGACGAAGTGCAGGGCTATCTGATCAGTCGTCCGGTGGAGGCAGTCAGTCTTGCCGCGTTGTTGCATGAGCAGGAAAAACCGCTGTAAAGGGCTACATGCAGCGCATGTCGCCTGATCCGGGGGGATCCAGTTACGCATTGAGCAGGCAAAAAGCCGATTCATGTAGTATAACTACAAGCTTGCTACATCCCCGGCATCTGGCCAAAGCACATCTTTCCATAACAAGAGTCCAGCCCCTTGAATCTGCTGCAACACATCGCCCAGTCACGTCACCTGTTACGCAAGTCGGAGCTCAAGGTCGCCGACCACGTGCTGCTTGACCCTGCGGCAGTGATGCACAGTTCCATGGCCGACCTGGCCCACAGCGTCGGCATCAGCGAGCCGACCATCGTGCGCTTCTGTCGCGCCATCGGCTGCTCCGGTTTTCAGGATCTGAAACTCAAGCTCGCGCAAAGCCTCGCGGCCGGCGCCAGCTTCGGGCAGTTCGCGATTCATGAAGACGATTCCGTCGCCGACTACAGCCTGAAAATCTTCGACACCACGTTGCACACGCTGATGGAGGTTCGCGAAAAGCTCGATCCTCTGGAGCTGCAACGGGCGGTGACGCTGATGTCCCAGGCCCAGCGTGTCGAGTTCTACGGTTTTGGTGCGTCGGGCGCGGTGGCGGCGGATGCGCAGCACAAGTTTTTCCGTCTGCTACTGACCGCCGCGGCGTATTCCGATCCGCACATGCAGGCAATGTCGGCGGTAACGCTGAAGCCGACCGATGTGGCGATCTGCATTTCCCAGTCCGGCCGCTCCAAAGACCTGTTGATTACCGCCAACCTCGTCCGCGAGAGCGGTGCATCGCTGATCACGTTGTGCCCGAGTCAGACTCCGCTGGCCGAACTGTCGACCGTCAACCTGGCGATCGATGTTCATGAAGACACCGAAATCTATACGCCGCTGACCTCACGCATCGCCCACCTGGTGGTGATCGACGTGCTGGCGATGGGCGTGGCCATGGCGCGCGGTCCGAGCCTGGTCAACCACCTCAAGAGCGTCAAGCGCAGCCTGCGCAGCTTGCGGCTGTCGCCAAAATCGGTGAAAGCGCTGGATGACTGATTGTCGTGAGGTGACGGCAATCTTCATCTGCCTGTAACCCCGACGCAGCCAAATCGTCATCCCCCGGGCCTATCGTGAAACTCCCGTACTCGCCTTGGGAGACTCGAAATGGCTCAGCCCTACGAAGAACGTAACAGCGCCGCGAAAACCCGTCGTCAGCAGGAAGACCAGCGCCGCATGGAATTTCGCCGCGCCATCGAAGATCGCTTCGAACTTCGCCAGCTTCAGAGCGCGATCAGCGACTTTCCCGAGGACATTGAACTCAACTACTGGCAGGCCGCGCCGGCAGCTTCCCGTCGAAGCGCTCAACCAGCGCGCTGATCTGCACCCGTTCGCTGCGGATAAACGCCAGGAAGGCGTGCGCCACCGGTGACAGCCGTTTGGCTTTGGCTTGGACCAGGCACCAGCTGCGAAACAGCGGCAACTCTTCGACCGGCAACTCGACCAGGCCGCCGGTCGCCAGCTCCAGGTTCAGGGCGTGGCGCGTCAACAGCGCCAGGCCCAGACCCGCCACCACGCATTCACGCTGGGCCTCGGCCGACGCCACTTCCTGGGTCTGGGTGAAGTGCACGCGCTTCTCCTTGAAATACTCCTCGCAGGCCAGCCGCGTACCTGAACCGGGTTCGCGGATCAGCAAGGTATACGGTTCGAGATCCTGCAAGCGCAGCGGGCCCATGTGTGCCAACGGATGATCCGGACGCGCCACGGCGACGATCGGATTGTTGAGGAACGGCAGGAACTCGAGGCCCATGTCCTGCGGCACCATCGACATGATCACCAGATCGTCGCGGTTGTCGGAGAGCCGGCGGATGACCTGGCCACGGTTGACCACCGTCAGTTGCAGGTTTACTTCGGGATGCTGGCGCTTGAATGCCGCGAACAGATGCGGCACGAAGTATTTGGCGCTGGATTCCACCGCCAGCTTCAACTGGCCCTGCAGCGAGCCCTGCATGTCCGAGAGCTGCATGTCGAGGTTTTCCAGGCGGCCGAAAATGTCCCGGCTGGCGCGCTGAAGTGCTTCGGCCGCTTCGGTCATGTAGAGTTTTTTGCCGACGTAATCGAATAATGGCTGGCCGATCAGCTCTTCTAGCTGACGAATCTGTAGGCTGACGGCCGGTTGTGTGAGCGACATTTCCTCGGCTGCGCGGCTGTAGGAGCGCAAATCACACACTTCGTTGAAGATCTGCAATTGACGCAATGTCATACGCATCAAGGACTTACGCATTTTCTACCGACTCTGGCCATTGGCTGATGCGCTGACTATAAGTCTTTACTTATGTCTGACCCAATTTTTATTCATTTTTGTTAATCCCTTGGCAGCGCTAGTGTGGAGCCGAGACCAGATTGAAACATTTGGTCACGTGCCGACCTGGGTCTAGCAGGTCGTGGTGCCACCGGCTCAAGGGAACCTCCAAGTGATAACAAAGATCCTGATCGCCAACCGTGGTGAGATTGCCGTACGAATCGTGCGTGCCTGCGCCGAGATGGGCATCCGCTCGGTCGCGATCTATTCCGACGCCGACCGGCATGCCTTGCATGTCAAGCGTGCGGACGAGGCCCACAGCATTGGTGCCGAGCCGCTGGCCGGTTACCTGAACCCGCGCAAGCTGGTGAACCTGGCCGTGGAAACCGGTTGCGATGCGCTGCACCCCGGCTACGGTTTCCTCTCGGAAAACGCCGAGTTGGCAGACATCTGCGCCGAACGCGGGATCAAATTCATCGGCCCGTCGGCGGAAGTCATCCGTCGCATGGGCGACAAGACCGAAGCGCGCCGCAGCATGATCAAGGCCGGCGTGCCGGTCACACCGGGCACCGAAGGCAACGTCTCGGGCATCGAGGAAGCATTGAGCGAGGGCGATCGCATCGGTTATCCGGTGATGCTCAAGGCCACTTCCGGTGGTGGCGGTCGCGGTATCCGTCGCTGCAACAGCCGCGAAGAACTCGAACAGAACTTCCCTCGCGTCATTTCCGAAGCCACCAAGGCCTTCGGTTCGGCGGAAGTGTTCCTGGAAAAATGCATCGTCAATCCCAAGCACATCGAAGCGCAGATACTCGGCGACAGCTTCGGCAACGTCGTGCATCTGTTCGAACGTGACTGCTCGATCCAGCGCCGTAACCAGAAGCTGATCGAAATCGCCCCGAGCCCACAACTGACCCCGGAACAGCGCTCCTACATCGGCGACCTGTCGGTGCGTGCGGCCAAGGCCGTGGGCTACGAGAACGCCGGCACCGTGGAGTTTTTGCTCGCCGAGGGCGAGGTGTACTTCATGGAGATGAATACCCGGGTGCAGGTGGAACACACCATCACCGAAGAAATCACCGGGATCGACATCGTCCGTGAACAGATCCGCATCGCCTCCGGGCTGCCGCTGTCGGTGAAGCAGGAGGACATCCAGCATCGCGGTTTTGCCCTGCAATTCCGGATCAACGCCGAAGACCCGAAGAACAACTTCCTGCCGAGCTTCGGCAAGATCACCCGTTACTACGCCCCCGGCGGACCTGGCGTGCGTACCGACACGGCGATCTACACCGGCTACACCATTCCACCGTTCTACGACTCGATGTGCCTGAAACTGGTGGTCTGGGCGCTGACCTGGGAAGAGGCCATGGACCGTGGTCTGCGCGCGCTCGACGACATGCGTCTGCAAGGCGTGAAGACCACCGCCGCGTACTACCAGGAAATCCTGCGCAACCCGGAATTCCGTAGCGGCCAGTTCAATACCAGCTTCGTCGAAAGCCACCCCGAACTGACCAACTACTCGATCAAGCGCAAACCCGAAGAGCTGGCCCTGGCCATCGCCGCCGCCATCGCCGCCCACGCAGGCCTGTGAGGAATACAAGAATGAGCAAGAAGATCTTTGTCACCGATACCATCCTGCGCGACGCTCACCAATCGCTGCTCGCCACCCGCATGCGCACCGAAGACATGCTGCCGATCTGCGACAAGCTCGACAAAGTCGGCTACTGGTCACTGGAATGCTGGGGCGGCGCAACCTTCGACGCCTGCGTACGTTTCCTGAAAGAAGACCCGTGGGAGCGCCTGCGCCAGCTGCGCGCCGCGCTGCCCAACACCCGTCTGCAAATGCTCCTGCGCGGGCAGAACCTGCTGGGCTACCGCCACTACAGCGATGACGTGGTCAAGGCGTTCGTCGCCAAGGCCGCGGTCAACGGCATCGACGTGTTCCGCATCTTCGACGCAATGAACGACGTGCGTAACCTGCGCGTGGCGATCGAAGCGGTGAAGGCTGCCGGCAAACACGCCCAGGGCACCATCGCCTACACCACCAGCCCGGTGCACACCATCGACGCGTTCGTCGCCCAGGCCAAGCAAATGGAAGCCATGGGTTGCGACTCGGTGGCGATCAAGGACATGGCCGGTCTGCTGACCCCATACGCGACCGGTGAACTGGTACGTGCACTGAAAGCCGAGCAGTCGCTGCCAGTGTTTATCCACTCCCACGACACCGCCGGCCTGGCAACCATGTGCCAGCTCAAGGCCATTGAAAACGGTGCCGACCACATCGACACCGCGATCTCCAGCTTCGCTTCGGGCACCAGTCACCCTGGCACCGAATCGATGGTTGCTGCGCTCAAAGGCACCGAGTTCGATACCGGTCTGAACCTGGAGCTGCTGCAGGAAATCGGCCTGTACTTCTACGCCGTGCGCAAGAAGTACCACCAGTTCGAAAGCGAATTCACCGCCGTCGATACCCGTGTTCAAGTCAACCAGGTGCCTGGCGGGATGATTTCCAACCTGGCCAACCAGTTGAAAGAGCAGGGCGCTCTGAACCGCATGGGCGAAGTGCTGGCGGAGATCCCGCGCGTACGTGAAGACCTCGGCTTCCCGCCGCTGGTGACCCCGACTTCGCAGATCGTCGGCACCCAGGCGTTCTTCAACGTGCTGGCCGGCGAGCGCTACAAGACCATCACCAACGAGGTGAAGCTCTACCTGCAAGGCGGCTACGGCAAGGCGCCGGGCACCGTGAACGAGAAGCTGCGTCGTCAGGCCATCGGCAGCGAAGAGGTGATCGACGTGCGTCCGGCCGATCTGCTCAAGCCGGAAATGACCAAGCTGCGTGCCGATATCGGCGCATTGGCCAAGTCCGAAGAAGACGTGCTGACCTTCGCCATGTTCCCGGACATCGGCCGCAAGTTCCTCGAAGAGCGTGCCGCCGGCACGCTCACCCCGGAAGTGCTGCTGCCGATCCCGGAAGCGGGCAAGGTGGCTTCGGCCGGTGGCGAAGGCGTACCGACCGAGTTCGTCATCGACGTCCACGGCGAAACCTACCGCGTGGACATCACCGGTGTCGGCGTCAAGGCCGAAGGCAAGCGTCACTTCTACCTGTCCATCGACGGCATGCCGGAAGAAGTGGTGTTCGAACCGCTCAACGAATTCGTCGGCGGCGGCAGCAGCAAGCGCAAGCAGGCTTCGGCGCCGGGCCACGTCAGCACCACCATGCCGGGCAACATCGTCGATGTGCTGGTCAAGGAAGGCGACACCGTCAAGGCGGGCCAGGCTGTGCTGATCACCGAAGCGATGAAGATGGAGACCGAAGTCCAGGCCGCGATTGCCGGCAAGGTCACCGCCATCCACGTTGCCAAGGGCGACCGGGTGAACCCGGGCGAAATCCTGATCGAGATCGAAGGCTGAGATAACGGCCTCGATACAACGCTTTAAACCTCGGGGGAGCATGTGCTCCCCTTTTTTTTGCTTTCAGGTTGCTGCCGCAACGTGCGGCAGCAGCCAGTCTGGACTCAGAACGCCATTCGCCACTGGCCCGATACGCCGTGGTTTCGGCTGTCGGTACCGATCTCGCCCGACAAGCCAATGCCGAATGTGTGGCTGGACGAGACGGCCAGATCAAGCCCGGTGTCCAGCGTCAGGCTATCGCGATCCAGCTCTGCGCCGTAAACGGTGTAGCCATGGCCGCCGGTGACCAGACGTTGTCGGGTGCTGGTGTAGGTCTCGCCGTAAACGTGTTTCCATCCCGCGCTGAATCGTGGCGTTAGGCGCATACCGTTATCCAGTGTGCTGACGTTCGCCATGCGCAGACCGACGGTAGTGTTGAAGTTGCCTTGGGATTGATCATCCACCCTGAGCGCCGCCGCCCCGCCTTTCTCGGTGTAGCCGTCACGCTGATAGCGTTGATAGCCGATACCGACAAAGGGTTCGATGCTGACGTTGGCCCGCCCCAGGTTGTATCCCGACTCGATGAACGCTTGCTGGGTGCTGGCTTGGTAGTTGCCTTTGAGTCGGTCATGGAAGCGGCCGAACGCGACTTCGCGACGGGTACTGCCTTCATGGTTGCTCCAGGCTGCGCCGAGCCGAAGTGCCAACGAACCGGTCTGGCGCAAGGCGTAGGCGCCGAGGTGCCAACTGTCGAGATCGCCGTCCAGCTCCTTGCTGTCCATCCGCGTGTCGGAGGTGCCGCCCATCAAGCCCAGTCGCCATTCTTCGTCGAGGCGCCAATCCGCACCGAGCAGCAGTCCTTTGGTGGAATGCTGCATGGGCTCCACATCGCGATCCAGTTTGCCGCTATGACCGAGGGCTTGCAGCCAGATCCTGCCGCTCTCGGCGTTTCCGGCTGCGTGGCGGGGTGCGCTTGGCTGGTTGTCATGCGGGTCGTCGAGCTGAAGCATGGCCGACAGCAGGCTGGCGCTGACCGGTGTGACGCTGCTCAAGGTGGCCTTGGCGAGGTTGGCGTTGCTGCCGCCGGACAGTTGATTGAGGGCGAGTGCTGCGGTGGTTTCGTCGGCAGCGAGCAGAGCCGCAATGGCTGGGTTGCCTGCTGGTGAAGGGGAGTCCGTTGACGGTGGCTGGTCTACCACTTGGGTTTGTTGAGCTGCGGACGTTTCGGCCAGAACCGATTCCGGTAAGGGCGCTGGTTTTTCCAGGCTTTCTTTGAGTGCGCTGCCGCTCTCTGTCGTGGCAATTTTTTTGGATGGAATGTCGTCGGCTGTGTGAGCGGGGACTACGGGAATCTGAGTGCTGACGGGGCTTGTTTCCGGTGTCGGAGCGGTCTTTTCCTCACGCGCGTTTTCTTTGGCGAGATCAAGCGCAGCAGGTTTTTCCCTGGTCTTGCGCTTGTCCTTGGGTTTCACCTCTTTCACCACCGGCACGTCGGGCTCCGAGTGCTCTGCCAGAGAAAATTCTACGCAACCGACTGCCAGCGCAACCGCCAGAACAAGGTGTTGGAGCTTGTATTTGCATTGAATGGGCATTCCGTTCGCCTCAGGTGAATTGAGGCCAAACTGTAAAAGTCGATGCCGGTCCACCGATGCCGGGCAATTCCGAGCTGAACGCAGGCGATGACGTCTGCTTTTGTAGCCCGGTCGCTGGCGGGTAATGAACCCGCCATGATTACCCGATCGCCCAGACGCCTTTACCTACAACACCCGCTGAAATCCGGATTGGCGAAATCTCAGAAACTCATCTGCCACTGCCCGATCAACCCGTGATTACGGCTGTTGCTGCCAATCTCGCCGCTGTATCCCAGCCCCAGCGTATGCCGCGCGGAAATACCAAGATCCAGCCCTGCTTCGAGCACCAGACTGTCACGATCCAGCGAGCTGCCATCGACGCTGAATGCGGTGCCGCCCACGACGAATGCCTGACGAGTCGAGCTGCTGACATCGCCGTAGGTGTGCTTCCAGCCGGCGGCCATTCGCGGAGTGAAGCTCATGCCATTGTCCAGCGAGCCGAGGTGCGCCAGGCGCAGGCCGAAGGTGCTGCTGAAGTTGTCCTGAGTCTGACTGTCGACTTGTAACGCCGCCGCACCGCCCTTTTCCTGATAGCGCTCGCGGTGATAGCGCTGGTAGCCGAGGCTGGCGAACGGTTCGGCGCTCATTCGGCCGCTGCCCATGGCGTAGCCGAGTTCGGCGAAGGCTTGCTGGCTGTCGGCGTCGTAATCGCCTTTGGGGCGATCGCTGAAACCATTGAATGCGATGGTGCGCTTGCTTTCGCCCTGATGACCGCTGTAAGCCGCGCCCAGGCGCAAGGCGATCGGACCGTTTTGATGCAGCGCATAAACGCCGGCGTGCCAGCTCTCGACATTGCCGTCGACGCCGCTGGCATCCAGATCGGTCTTCGAATAGCCACCGAGCACGCCCAGACGCCATTGCGGATTCAGTGCCCAGTCGGCGCCGAGCACGCTGCCCTTGGTGCGTTGCTCCAGACCGCTGCTGCCGTGTTCGCCATCGAGCTTGCCGTAGCCGCCGATGGCCTGCAGCCAGAGCCGACCACGGGCGTTCGGATCATTCAGGTTTCGCGCTTCGGACGGTACGCCGTTGGCCGCGAGGATCGGCGTATCACGCTGATCGAGGCCGACCAGCAAGCCTGGGCTGCCACCCATTTGCTGCATCGCCGAGAGCATGCTGCTGCCGACCTGGCTGCTGGCGCCGAGGGTGGCGCTGGTCAGGTTGGCGTTGCTGGCGCCGGCCAGTTGCTCGATGGCCGCGCCTGCACTGCTTTGAGTGGTGTTGAGCAAGGCGTTGTACAGCGCATTGTTCTTGCCGATCGAGGCCAGGCTGTTGGCGGCGTTGCTGCCGTTGCCGGTGGCGGCGAATTCGTTGAAGGCCACGTCATTGCGGGTGTAGGTCAGATCGACCTGAGTCGGCGTGTAAGCGAGGGTCGGCGTGAGGAAGGCGTAGTCGCTGGTGACTGCACCGAATGTGCCGTTGACCCGCGCAGCTTGCAACACCGTGTAATGGCTCTGCCACGGATAGGTGCCGCTGCCGGGATTGACCGCCAGTGTTGCGCCATTGAGGTTGGCCGTGCCGCCGACCTTGGTCGGCGCGCTGCTGCCATCGGCGTTGACACCGTAGACGAGGGTGGAGGCGCTGCTCATGTTCAAGTCATGCACGATGCTCGCGGTGCCGAGGCGGGTGTCGGTGCGCAACGTGCCATTCACGTTGAGGCTGCCTACCGACCCGCCGCCGGCATACACACCACCGGCGTCCACGGTCAGATTGCCGGCGATACCGCCCTGGTTGACCAACGTGGCGCCGTTGCGCACGGCACCGCCGTCGCTGAAGTCGCCGCTGCCGGTCAGTGTCCAGGCACCTTGTTTGACTTCCAGCCATTCAAAGTTGCGGCTGGCACCGAAGCTGCCGCCCGCCGCATCGTCCATCACTACGCGGTCATAACCGCTGCCGCCATCGACGGTACCTACGAAGCGGCTGCCGCTGCGCAGGGTCAGGCTGTCATTGCCGCCACCCAGGTCCAGCGCCAGACCGTTGCTGCCGCTGATCGTGCCGCCGTTAATCACGCTGTCGGCGAATTCACCGACGAACTTCACGCCGAAACCGTCGAGGCCCTGGATCGTGCCGTAGTTTTCCAGCGAGGTGGCTGCCAGCCCCGAACCACCGCTGCCGTCATCCACCAGAATGGCGCTGTTGGCGCCGCTGATCAGCGCATCCCTGGCGTTAAGAATGTAACCGCCGCCCAGCGCGATGCCTTCACTGCCATTGGCGAAACCGCCCTTGTCCACACCATCAGCGCCGACACCCTGAATGGTGCCGTAGTTTTCGATGTGGGCGATCTTGTCGATGTCCACGCCATCGCCGTCGCCATTGGCTTGCAACCCGGAATATGCTCCGGTGATGGTGCCGTGGTTGATCACCGTGCCGTCGCCGTCGGAACCGAAACCGGAGCCGTTGCGCCCGGTGATTTGCCCGTAGTTGACCAGCGTCGCTCCGAGGTCAGTGGTGATGCCATGCCGGCCGCCGGAAATCACGCCGTAGTTGGTCACGGTGACGCCGGTCGCGGTGTCGATATCGATGCCGTCGAACTTCTGATCGGCGTTGTGCGAGTCGCCAGTGGAAATTTCGCCGTAGTTGCTGATGGTCGCGTTGGCGCCGGTTTTCATGCCGTCGCTGGCGTCGCCACGAATCAGCCCGCCCGCGCGGTTGATGATCGTGGTTTTCACCCCGTCACTGCGCAACGCATCCAGATCCAGCCCTTGGCCGGTGGTCGAGCGAATGGTGCCGCTGTTGTCGATCAACAGGCTGCCGCTGACGAAGTTGCTGTCGATGCGAATCGCGTCGTTGGAACCGAGAATCTGCCCGCCGCTGCGGTTATAGAGGGTGTAGTTGCGCACCTGGGTCAGGTCGCCGCTGCTGTCGATGGCCCGGCCGCCGCTGGAAATGATCTTGCCGGCATTGTCGATGATCACGCCGATCCCACTGGTACCATCCTTGAGGCTCACGGCCTTGCCGCTGTTGGTAATGCTGCCCGGTGCGGAAATCGTCAGCGTGTCGCTGCCACCCAGTGTCTGCGCTGCAGTGGTGGCGGTGTCGATCTGCACGGTCTTGCCGTGGGCGGCGCTGGTGGCGATCAGCAGGGCAATCGCAAGCGACAGGCGCTGGGGCGGGAAGGGCATGGGCAGAACGTCCTTTTTGTTATAAGCGGGGCGTCCTGTATAGCGGAGGGTTTTTACAGAATGATGTATGGCCTATGTGCATTCTTTTGCAGTTCAGGCCTCAGATTTGGACGTTCATCTGCAATTCATTGCAGATCCGACGGTGGTGCAGAGTCGAAATCGCAGCCTTGGACATCGCTTGAATGAGATGCCGCAGGCTGCGCTCTTTTACGTTCACTGGCTCAACCGCGGCACTCAACCAACCCCTTCGCCTGCCCATCCGCCGTCTGATTCTCATCGCTCAACCAGCGCTCGAACCCCGCCGCAATCGCCGGCCATTCCGAGTCCAGAATCGA
This sequence comes from Pseudomonas sp. 22085, assembly GCF_052045815.1. Lineage (NCBI taxonomy): Bacteria > Pseudomonadati > Pseudomonadota > Gammaproteobacteria > Pseudomonadales > Pseudomonadaceae > Pseudomonas > Pseudomonas sp. 22085. Next base: position 6,845 of record NZ_JBQEQA010000013.1, on the reverse strand, counting down.
GTACCACGCGGTATCGCGGTTCTGGCCTTTGACCACCATGTGCTGGCGAAACACGCCTTCGAAGCTGAAGCCCAGACGCTCGGCCGCGTATTTGGAGCGGGCGTTGCCGTTGTTGCATTTCCATTCGAGGCGGCGGTAGCCGAGGGCGAAGGATTCTTTGGCCAGCAGGTAGACCGCCTCGGTGCTTTTCGGCGAGCGCTGCATCGGGGCGCCGAAGGTGACATGGCCGATTTCGATGCGGCCTTGGGCCTGGACGATCGACATCAGGCTGAGGATGCCTTGCACCTGGCCGCTGACGCGGTCGATGACGCTGAAGAAATACGGATCGCTGTGGGCCGCGTGATTGTTCAGCCAGTCATTGAAAGCGCTGCGCTCCGGAAACGGGCCGTAGGGCAAGTAATCCCAGAGTTTCGGGTCTGCGCCGGGGCCTTGCAGAGCGTTGAACAGGTCGTCGCCGTGCCGCGTCGGGTCGAGTTTTTCCAGGCGGATGAAGCGGCCTTCGATCAGGGTGGTGGAGGGCGGCGGTACGCCTTTCCAGTCAGCAAGAGAATTCGTCATGCACGTGGCTCCTCAAATGGCTTTGCGAAACTGGATGAAACCCGGGCGTTCGGCGATGCGCTCGTAGAGCTGGATCGCCGTGGCATTGGTTTCGTGGGTCAGCCAGTGCACCTTGCAGCAACCGTCGGCCTTGGCCGTGGCGTAGACGTGTTCGATCAGCAGGCGCCCGACGCCGGTGCCACGGGTTTGCGGCTCCACCAGCAGGTCTTGCAGGTAGCAGGAGTTTTCGATGCTCCAGTTCGAACGATGGTAGATGAAATGCACCATGCCCACCGCTTTGCCGTCAGCCCAGGCGAGGGCGGCATGGGTCGGTTCGTTCGGGTCAAGAAAGCGCTGCCAGGTGCTTTGGCTGACGGGGTCCGGCAACTCGGTGTTGTAGAAGCGCAGGTAGGCCTGCCACAGCGGCAGCCAGGCGGCGTGATCGGCGGCGCTGACCGGGCGGATGTCGATCTGACTCATGGTGATTTCCTTAACGCATCAAGTGAGCGAGGGTTTGATCGTTGATGTCGGGGCTGGCGGCCAGGCCTTCGCGCACGCCGGCGATGTCTTCGGCGCTGCGGTTCTGGCTGAGCTTGCGCTTGCCTTCGAGACGGTCGATCGGAATGGCGAACCCGACGATGGCCTTGAGCATGCCGTCGATGTAATCGGCCGGGGCATCGTCGACCGACCAGGGCTTGGCGCGGCCCGCTTCATGGCGGTCGGTGAGGGTGCTGACGATGTCCAGCAGGCGACCGCCATCGCTGAAGGTTTCGGCGTGACCGTAGGCGTGTACGGCGACGTAATTCCAGGTCGGCACGACTTTGCCGTGCTCGGCCTTGCTCGGGTAAAAGCCGGGGCTTACGTAGGCATCGGCACCGGGAAAAATCAGCATCGCTTCGGCGCCGTCACGCAGGTCTTTCCACTGCGGATTGGCCTTGGCCAGATGCCCGTACAGCGTGCCGTTCGGACCTTGTTCGCGATGCAACAACACCGGCACATGACTGGCCTGCAAGCCTTGTTCGCCGTGGGTGACCAGGATGGCGAGGCGGGTGGCGAGGATCAGTTCGTGCAGTTGGGACAGGTCGTCGATGGCAAAGGCGCGGGGCGTGTACATGGAGAAAATTTCCTTGGCGAATGCCTGCATCGTAGGCAGGCTATTGGTCTGTTGTAAGAGCCATTGATGACCAATTTCATAGGTCCATTGTCATGCCCGATTCGACCACGCTGTCGCTGCCGTTCAACCCTGCCGGTATCGAGCTCGACCGCCGCAAAGGCCTGAGCCGTCAGCTCTATCAGGCCTTGCGCCTGCGGGTGCTCGACGGACGTCTGGCCAGCGGCACGCGCCTGCCGGCCAGTCGCGATCTGGCGGCAGCGTTGGGGATTTCCCGCAACAGCGTGGTGCGTGCCTACGATCAGCTGTATGCCGAGGGCTTCATTGAAGGCCGGGTCGGGGACGGCACTTATGTGGCGCAGTTACCGCAATCAGTGGCGCCCGCGAAAAAATTATCCACAAAAGTATCCACAGGTTTTTCAACAGGCTTACCCACAGCCTTATCCACAATTTCGGCCAATTTCACTGGGAATTTATCCAGCAAAGTTATCCACAGCGGTGCATTGCAGCGGCTTGAGCAGAACCATTTACCGATGCCACCGAGCGGTCCGCCGCGAGCATTCCGGGTCGGTGTTCCGGCGTTTGATCTGTTCCCGTTCGACGTCTGGGCCAAGCTGAACGCGGCGTTCTGGCGCAAACCCGATTTGCAGCAACTGTGTTACGGCGACCCGGCGGGCGATGCGCGCCTGCGTGGTCTGATCGCTGCGTATTTGCGCAGCTCACGCGGCATGCAGTGTTCGGCTGAGCAAATTGTGATCACCAGTGGCGCGCAGCAGGGAATCAGCCTTTGTGCACAGTTGTTGGTGGAACCGGGCGCCGGCGTGGGCATTGAGAATCCCGGTTATCGCGCAGCGGGTCATGCGTTCGCGCTGGCCGGCGGTCGATTGCACGGCATTGCCGTGGACGAAGAGGGCATCGACTGCGCGGCACTGGCGGCCGCCGAAGATTGCCGGGTGGCGTATGTCACACCGTCTCATCAATATCCGACCGGGGTGGTGATGAGCCTGGCGCGACGTCTGGAACTGCTGGCCTGGGCCGAGCGCACCGGCGGCTGGATCGTCGAGGACGACTACGACGGCGAGTATCGCTACACCGGCGCGCCCTTGGCTCCGCTGGCTGCGCTCGACCGCCAGGGGCGCGTGTTGTATGTCGGCACCTTCGGCAAAGTCGCGTTCCCGGCGCTGCGCCTGGGGTATCTGGTGTTGCCGCCGACACTGGTGGAGGCGTTTGCGCAGCGGCGGGCGGTGGATGTCCGGCATTCCGAAGTGAGCACTCAAGCGGTGATGGCCGAATTCATGGCGGCCGGGCACTTCCAGCGGCACATCCGGCGGATGCGTCGGGCCGCACTGAGCCGGCGCAATGTACTTCTCAATGGCTGGCCCGAGGGGCTGGCGGGTGTCGGCGAACTGCCAGCCGTGTCGGCCGGACTGCATCTCACCGTGGCGGTCGATAGCGTGGCCCGTGAACAGCAATTGATCGAACAGGCCGCCAGGGTAAAGGTGGAAGTCAATGGCTTGAGCAAATATTGGCTGCCGGACTCGACGACGCCGCTCGATCAGCGCGCCGGTCTGGTGCTGGGTTTTGCGGCGGTGCCGGAGCCGGCGATCGAGTCGGCCCTGGCCCGTTTGCGGAAAGCCTGGGGTGAGTGAAGACGCAGCGTCGGTATCCAAAGACCCGCCGGGGCGGGTCCGGGTTGGATGAGCAGGTTTCAGGTGCCGGATTTGATCTTCGTCCACGCCCGCGTGCGTGCCCGTTCCGCATCGCGCGGTAATGGCTGCAGGGTGTACAGCGTATTCATCGCCGCATCGGTCGGGTACAGATTCGGATTGTTGCGAATCGCCGGGTCGACAAGTTCGGTGGCGTCCTTGTTCGGGTTCGGATAACCGACAAAATCGCTGACCGGCGCGATCACCTGCGGTTGCAGCAGGTAGTTGATGAAGGTGTAGGCGTCCTGCGGGTTCTTCGCGCCTTTCGGGATGGCGAGCATGTCGAACCAGATCGGCGCGCCTTCTTTCGGCAGGCGCATGTCCACCACCACGCCATTCTTCGCTTCCTTTGCACGGTTGGCCGCTTGCGAGAAGCTGCCCGAATAACCGACCGCGACGCAGATGTCGCCGTTGGCGATGTCGGCCATGTACTTGGACGAATGGAAGTAGGTCACGTACGGGCGAATCTTCATCAACAGCGCTTCAGCCTTGGCGTAGTCCGCCGGGTTCTTGCTGTTGGGATCCAGGCCGAGGTGTTGCAGGGCCAGCGGCAGGATCTCCGACGGCGAATCGAGCAGGGCCACGCCGCACTGCTTGAGCTTGCTGATGTTCTCTTCCTTGAAGATCAGGTCCCAGCTGTCCACCGGCGCGTTTTCGCCCAGCGCGGCCTTGACCTTGGCCGGGTTGAAGCCGATCAGGATGGTGCCGTACATGTATGGCACGGCGAACTTGTTGCCCGGATCGTTGGCTTCGATCAGCTTCATCAGTTTCGGGTCGAGGTGGTTCCAGTTCGGCAACTGGCTGCGATCCAGCGGCTGGAACACCCCGGCCTCGATCTGCTTGGCGAGGAACACGTTGGACGGCACCACCACGTCGTAGCCGGAGTTGCCGGTCAGCAGCTTGGCCTCCAGTGCTTCGTTGGTGTCGAAGATGTCGTAGACCAGTCTGGTTTGGCTGTTCTGCGCCTTGAAATCTTCCAGTGCCTTGGGGGTGATGTAGTCGAACCAGTTGTAGACGCGCAGGGTGCGTTCTTCCGCGTGCGTTGCGCCGCTTAGCAGCGCTGCGCACAACGCCGGCGCGATGAGGCGCTTGAGTCTGCTCATTGTTCGAAACCTTCGAGCACGTTCACCGCGTTGATGCCGATTTCTTCCACCGCGTAGCCACCTTCCATGACGAACAGGGTCGGTTTGCCGAGGGCCGCGATGCGCTTGCCCATGGCCAGGTAGTCCGGGCTGTCGAGTTTGAATTGCGAGATCGGGTCGTCCTTGAAGGTGTCCACACCCAGCGACACGACGATGATGTCGGCACCGTAGTTGTCGATCTCCTGGCAGGCCTGATCCAGCGCTGCACTCCAGACATCCCAGCCGGAACCGGCCGGCAGTGGATAGTTGAAGTTGAAGCCTTCACCGGCGCCTTCGCCGCGCTCGTCTTCGTAGCCGAGGAAGAACGGGAATTCCGCTTCCGGGTGGCCATGGATCGAGGTGAACAGCACGTCGCTGCGCTCGTAGAAAATCGATTGGGTGCCGTTGCCGTGGTGGTAGTCGACGTCGAGGATCGCGACCTTCTTGTGGCCCTGATCGAGGAATGCCTGCGCCGCGATGGCGGCGTTGTTGAGGTAGCAATAACCGCCCATCAAGTCGCCGGCAGCGTGGTGTCCCGGTGGACGGCACAGGGCGAAGGCACCCCGGGCGCCACGCTGGATTTCCGCTTGTGCGGTCAGCGCCACCTGCGCCGCGCTGTACGCCGCTTGCCAAGTGCCGGCGGTGATCGGCGCGCCGCCGTCGAAGCTGTAATAGCCGAGCTGGCCGTGCAGGCTGGTCGGTTTGACCTGACGCAGGGTGCGCGCCGGCCAGGTGTAAGGCAGCAAATCGCCGTCGGTGTTGAATTCGGTCCAGCGTGCCCACGCGCTTTTGAAAAAGTCGAGGTAGTCGCGGCTGTGAATGCGCTCGATCGGCCCGAGCCCGAAATCCTTCGGCGCCTCGACCGGGCCGAGGTTTTGATTTTTTACCCGTTGCAGCACGTGGTCGGCGCGCGACGGCATCTCGAAGCAAGGCTTGAGTTGCCCGTCGATCAATTCGCAGCGGCCATGGTGCAGGTGGTGATCGTCAGAGTAGATCGTCAGCATTTGTTGTTCTCCGCAGGGGCTGATTCGGTTGGCTCCAGTGTTGCGGCGCGGGGCGAATCGGAGAACGTCAGGAGCGGCCAAAAGGGGATCGATATGGCCAAAAGAACTGACCGAAATTCGCCCCTCCTCTGGCCCTTTGATTTGGAACGCAGAACATGTGGGAGCTGGCTTGCCAGCGATAGCGGAGTGTCAGGCGACTTCAATGCCGAGTGTGTCGACGCCATCGCTGGCCAGTCAGCTCCCGCAAAGTAAGTATCAGTGTGGTCGGAACTGACTCGGTGCCACACCGCTCCAGCGCACGAACGCATGGCGAAAGCTCGCGGTCTCGCTGAAACCCAGGGTTTCGGCGATGCGGTAGATCGGCAGTTGATCTTCGCAAAGCATCTGCTTGGCCCGCTCGAAACGCAGTTCGTCGAGCAGTTCCTGATAGCTGCAACCCATGTCCTTCAGATGCCGGCGCAGGGTGCGCGGCGAGCAGTTCATCTGCTGCGCCAGACCTTCCAGGCCCGGTGCGGCATTGAGTTGCGCACTGAGCAACTGGCGGATCCGCCCCAGCCACGCCTGGCGGCCGGTGAACTCGGTGTTCTGTTTGCGGCAGCGTTCGGCCATGGCCTGGTGGGTGATGATGTCGGCCAGCGGCAGCGGCTGGTCGAGCCAGCGCCGGTCGAAGGCGAAGGCGTTGTCCTTGGCGCCGAAGTGCAGGGGCGCCTTGAAGTGATCGGCGTAGCTGTCGCGGTAATCCGGCGCGGCGTGTTCGAAGCGCGCGGCCAGCAATGGCAGCGGATGGCCGAGCAGGTCGTCGCAGATGACTTTCAGCGACACCAGACAGAACTCCGCGTTGAACACCGCCATCGCCGGGCTCTCGCGATAATCGGCGGCAACGAACCAGACACGCTCGCCGTCGTCCTCCAGGCTCAATTCGAAAAGTGTTCCCAGCAGCGCCGGATAACGGATCGCCAGCCGCAAAGCGTCACCGAAGGTGGCACAGGTCAGCAGCGCGTAACCGAGGATGCCGTAGCAGGAAACGTGCATGCGCCGGCCCAGTTCCAGACCGATATCGTGCTTGAGCGCGACCGCGTTGGCGCAGACCTGCATCTCCTGATTGGTGGTGATGCGAGTGTCGGCCCGGCTCAGATCCGCCGCGCTGATGCCGCTGCCGGCCAGCAGTGCTTCGCTGGACAGGCCTTGATCCCTGAAGGTGTTGAGCACCAGGGCGACGGCGTTGAGGGTGGTGAGGTGGGAGTGGAGCATAGGATCTTCCAGCCTTGGGGTACTGGAAGTGGCAGCAAGTTGTGTGCCGGACGAAGAGTCAATCGTGGGAGCGGGCTTGCTCGCGAATGCGTTGTGTCAGACGACATCAACGTAT
>NZ_JBQEQA010000012.1:0-218352 GCF_052045815.1 Pseudomonas sp. 22085 | reverse complement strand
GCTTTCGGCCAGAAGCGGACGTTCACAAGCGACCGCTACCGGCCAAAAGCTGCCGTTTATGTTCATGAGCGCGTTGCGTTGAAGCAGAATTCTGGGCGACCGATCAGTGAGCCGTTTACTCACGAAAATTAACGGTTTGCTGCCCTGAGTCATAGAGCCGAAAGCACGCCCTGATACAGCACAGGACCAGTCGGCTGTCCTGTTGGCGATCCACCCTCGGGTTCAAGACTGATGGCCAACGTGATTGACTCACCAATAAACGCTTTCTGCGCACCGCCCAACTTGATCTCCCCGTCTCCGCCTGGGGGAATCACCCCAAGCGAAACAGGCTTTCCATCTGAAGGAATAACCCACATTTCCAAGCTACGATTCTTTTCTATCTTCACCAAAGCCAGCGTTTTGATTTTTAGATAATTCTCGTGCGCTTCAATGCTCATCCACGACTGTGCGTCGGCACTACGCAACGTTGCACTGTAGCGAACTTCGTCACGGTTATAGATAACGCTCAGCGTTACCGCTGCTACCAGTGAACATGTTGCAATCGTCACCCAGAGCCAGCTCCAGAATGGTCGCTTTACAGGCAACTGCATTGTTTGCGGATCTATACGCGCCGTAATTCCGCGCCATACACGATCCGGTACAGGTGATTCAGGCAGAGACTGGGTAAGGCTCGCAAGGCTTTCCCGCCATTGCGAAAGTTCTGCGCGAAGTTCCGAGTCCTCCAGTAAAAGCTGCTCAAAGCGCCGGCGTGCGGCTGGTGGCATCAACCCAATGGCATAATCTGCGGCAAGTGCGCGACGAAGACTTGGAGTTTGGTAGTTCATGACTCAAGGCACCTGCGCAAACGCTCCATCCCTCGGCGGATCCAAGACTTTACCGACCCGAGCGGTGCCGACAGGTGCTCCGCCAGTTCTGAACAGGAAAGCCCTTCAAAATAAGCAATGGTGATTGACTGACGTTGCATCCCTTCGAGCTCATCTAGGCACCGATTCAATGAAGTGGTCTCACGGGAGCTGTTCAACTGTTCATGTACCGAGGGGCTGTCGTCTACCAGCATCTGCGCGTCGAGGTCACTCAGGGGACGTTCGCGACGCTTTCGCAATTGGTCGATGGCCTGATTTCGCGTGATATTGATCATCCAGGTCATCGGCGCCGACAGTTGCGATTGGTAGCGTGAAGCATTGTTCCAGATACGCACAAAACTTTCCTGTAGCACCTCCTCAGCCAGATCTGGGCGCCCCATGAACCGCAGCGCCACGCCATGCAGACGCGGACTCACGCTACGATACAGCGCTTCAAAAGCGCGTCGGTCACCCAAGGAACACTGGGCTAGAAGGTGTTTGAGTTGGTCAGTGTCGGCGATGGGAATAGCCTTTCTCCAAACGAATGGATCGTGAGGTTCTACAAGTCGATTGCAGCCAGAGGTTAGCCCACAGCGCGCGGTTGTTCCATTCACGGGTGGGCTCCTCGGAGGACTCGCCGGTCATGCTGAAATCGACCGGCGACGCCGGTCAACTTTTCGGCATCAGGACTTTGTCGATGACCTGTATCACACCGTTCGACTGGTATACGTCATAAGTACTGATGTCGGCGACGTCGCCCTTCTCATCTTTGATGGTGATGTTGTGCGGACCATTCATCATTGCCCACAGTTTTCCGCCCGAGACGGTGGTCAGTTCGGTCTTGCCACCTCCGGCCTTGATCTTTTCGGCAAGAGTGGCCATGTCCAGTTTGCCGCTCACGACGTGGTAAGTAAGGATCTTGGTGAGGGTTGCCTTGTTTTCCGGTTTTAGCAACGTATCGACGGTTCCTGCGGGCAGAGCAGTAAAGGCCGAATTGACTGGTGCAAACACAGTAAAGGGTCCTTTTCCCTTGAGGGTGTCGACAAGACCGGCAGCTTTCACAGCGGCGACCAGGGTGGTGTGATCGGCCGAGTTCACTGCGTTGTCGACGATGTCCTTGTTCGGCAACATGCTTTGACCGCCGACCATGACGCTGTCGTGACTCATCGATGCAGCATGCGCAGCGTTGAACACTAATCCGCTACCTGCCACCAAGGTCAGAAGGCCCGCAATCAATTGCGTTTTGATCGAAATGCGTTTCATCGTGATGATCCTTTGTGAGGAAGATCGGCCAGGAGATTCTGTCCGTGCTTGGTATACGCGGCGGCGTTCGGATTGGATGCAGTAACGCTCTTTTTTTCGCAGAAATTGCGAGTGAGTGATCCAGTGACCACCACTCGTTAGGCAAGGTGGCTATAACCCCGGCTGAATGCTCGGCCTTGTGGAAAGACGCTTTCGGCCGAAAGCGTCCATACGCGAGCAGCTACTATCGGATCGATGCGGACATCGACAAGAGACCGCTGTTGGCCGGATAGCGACGGTCTGGCCCAGACCGTCGCAGTGTTGGTTAAACCTCTGTCTGCTCTGCCATTTCCAAAGCATCATCGACCTCGATGCCCAAGTACCTGACAGTGCTTTCGAGTTTCGTATGACCAAGCAGGAGTTGGACAGCTCTCAGATTCTTCGTCCTGCGATAGATCAACGATGCCTTTGTCCGCCGTAGCGTGTGAGTACCGTACATGGTTGGGTCAAGGCCAATAGCGGTCACCCACGCTTTGACTATTCGGGCGTACTGCCTGGTGGAAAGATGGTCTGAGTCGTGCAATCGGCTCTGAAACAAAAAGTCCTCGCTTCGAAGACGCGCCCGATGCATCCAAGCTTCCAATACCGTTCGAGTTTGCTCAGTGATTTCAAATTGCACTGGATGCTGAGTTTTCTGCTGCATCACGATGGCCCGTGAGGACACATACTCCCCATGGGCGATGTCTCGGACTCGCAGCTTGGTTAAGTCACAGGCACGCAGTTTGCTATCGATGGCCAAGTTGAAAAGCGCCAAATCACGTGTCTTCTCTGCGAGTTGGAGTCTGATCCGGATGGCCCAGATATCTCTGACTCGGAGCAGGGCTTTCTGCCCGACAAGCTTTCCCTTGTTCCAAGGCTGATGGCGGGATCTAGTAGCGGTATTCATGGCGTGTCCTCCATGTTGATGGAGGACAAGGATGGATCAGTCAGAACGAGCGGTGGTCGCAGTTCGGCCAGCAGCGGTCGGTCATATCCGGCTGCTTCCGGCCATAAGCGGACTGCCGGCTCAAGGCGAGTCCGAGTGCGTTCGGGATTCTCCTGAAAACTCAGCCGATCTTGCGTTGCTTGAACCAGACTCGGGTCTATAGTGGAAGGCTTAACGCCCGTCACATTGTCCTTCATGCAGCGATCAGCTACACCGCCATGACGGAGCAGGAGATGTCATCAAGGAGGTGGTGCGTGGTTCGGATTCGCAAGATTGAAATTCAGAATTTCAGGTCGATACGGTCACTCATTTGGCTTCCGTCGCCAGGCCTGAATTGCTTGATAGGTCCTGGCGATAGTGGCAAGAGTACCATCTTGGATGCTATTGACCTGTGCCTTGGTGCTCGCCGAAACATTACGTTGGGGGATACGGATTTCTTCGGCCTCGACGTGAGCCAACCCATTCAGATCACGCTGACCTTGGGTCAGCTACCAGACACGCTGAAAAACCTGGATGTCTACGGGCAGTACTTGCACGCGTTCGATAGCACAACCGGCCAACTACAAGCTGAACCACTGCAAGGGTTCGAGACCGTACTTTCTCTACGCCTGATAGTGGACAGTGAGCTCGAACCAATCTGGACGTTGGTGTCCGATCGCGCCCAAGCCTTAGGCCAAGAACGCAACATCGCATGGAAAGATCGATTGTTGTTGGCACCTGCACGACTGGGCACCTACGCTAACTCCAATCTGTCGTGGACCCGTGGATCCGTACTCAACCGGCTCACAGAAGAACGCCCCAATCTAGGCGCCGAGCTTGCTAACGCCTCTCGTGAGGCACGTGCCACGTTCGGCAATCAGGCAGGAGCCCAGCTGGCTGAAACGCTGCGAATCGTCACCGAGAAGGCAACCGCCTTAGGCGTTCCTGTCGGAACGCAGGCACAAGCCCTACTAGATGCCCACGCTGTCTCAATCAGCGACGGCGCGATTGCCTTACACGATGAGCGAGGGGTACCACTGCGTTCGTTAGGCACGGGTTCTTCCCGGTTATTGGTAGCTGGATTACAGCGAGCAGCTGCGCAGCGCGCCTCAATCGCTCTGGTGGACGAAGTCGAGTATGGGCTCGAGCCGCACAGGCTCGTCCGACTGCTCGACTCATTGGGTGCCAAGGAGGTTCCGTCACCGCTGCAGGCCTTCCTGACAACTCACTCACCGGTGGCAGTCCGGGAGCTTCGAGGCGACCAAATTTTCGTAGTGCGAAAGGCACAAGACGGCACTCACCATGTGCTTGAAGTGGGTGTCGAAGACGATGTGCAGAGCACCATTAGAATGGATCCGGAAGCGTTTCTCGCTCGCAGCGTCATCGTTTGTGAAGGGGCCAGTGAAGTCGGGCTCATTAGAGGATTGGATCAGTACTGGGCGGCGCAGAATTACCGCTCACTTCTCGCTGCAGGAACGGCTTACGTAAACGTGGGGGGCGGTGAGCCGGACCGGTGCTTTGCTCGAGGTCTTGCTCTACTTAAGCTGGGTTACCGTGTCATGGTTCTTGTCGATGCTGATAAGCCCCCGACTCCTGAGGTCGTGGAAGCCTATCGCGCGGCCGGAGGGGAGTTTATTACATGGCGGGAAGGGCGAGCCCTGGAAGATGAACTGTTCCTCAGCCTACCGGATGTTGCAGTAGATATCATGCTCCAGCGTGCCGTGGAGTTTCTCGATAGAGAACTAGTAGCCGCGCATATCGGTACGCAATCTCAGGGACGCAATTCCCTGGACGACATCCTGCTGCTACGCCAACAACAGCACCCCTACTCTTCCGAAGTGCGTTTGCTGTTGGCCCTGACATCGCGGAACCGAAAGAACGGCTGGTACAAGTCGCTAACCAAGTTCGAGATCCTTGCCCGGGAAATTGTTGGCCCCAACTACCAGGCTACGGAAGCTGGGTTTACTGCCTTGATCCGCCAGTTATTCGGGGGGGCCCATGCCGCCTGAGTACGATTTGTTCGCCTTCCGCAGCGGAACCGTGACGGCGCCAGCCGGCTGTGGCAAGACACAACTCATAGCGGACACGCTGACCCAGCATACCGGCGCCAAACCTGTTCTCATTCTGACCCATACGAACGCAGGTGTGGCCGCACTACGCCTGCGCATGCAACGCGCCAACGTTCCAGCGTCCGCGTATCGCGTGGCGACCCTCGACGGTTTTGCCATGCGCTTGGTCGGTATCTTCCCAGAGCGAAGCGGCATACCTGCTGCCATTCTTGAACTGAGAAATCCAGGCACTGACTATCCCGCAATCCGCTTGGCAGCCTGCACCTTGGTGCAAGCGGGGCATGTGAGCGATACCCTGGCGGCAACTTATGCTCACTTGCTCGTCGACGAGTACCAAGACTGCAACTTGGTGCAGCACGCCTTGGTCACCGCACTCGCGGCGGCACTACCTACTTGCGTGCTGGGTGATCCTATGCAGGCTATCTTCGGCTTTGCAGGCAACCAACTGGTGGACTGGGATGGACACGTGCTCCAGCAGTTCCCGCTCATTGGTGAGTTGAATCAACCATGGCGTTGGATAAACGAAGGTGCCCGCGGGTTTGGCGAGTGGCTTCTGAACTGCCGGCAGGCGCTGCAAGCGGGCGGGAGCATCGACCTGGACCAGGCGCCTGCCGAGGTCAACTGGATTCAATTGCTCCCCTCCACAGCCGACCGTCAGCGCATGGCGGCAGCACTTACAAGGTCAGTAACACCCGAAGGGCAAGTCCTGGTGATAGGAGACAGCCGCAACACTCGAGGACGCAGGCAAATGGCCAGTCAAACCCCTGGTGCTACTGCAGTCGAACCGGTAGATCTAGGGGACCTCACGAGCTTCAGCCGGAGATTCGACTTGCAGGCAGCGGACGCCGCTGCGCAACTCGTCAATTTTGCCGCCGAGACGATAACGCAAGTCGGCGCTGCCGCATTACTGCCACGCCTGGACATCCTGCGACGTGGTTCTGCTCGCACTATGCCTACTCCGGCGGAGGCAGCATTGGTGACATTCGCCGCGACTCCAACCTTTCTGCTGGCCACAGAAGCGCTTAGAGCCTTGATGCGCCAAGAGCACGCGCGAGTATATCGCCCCGAGGTTCTATATGGCTGCCTGCGAGCTATGGAGGCAGCAGCCGGAGGTGGTTGCACCTTTGTGGAGGCCGCAATCCGAGAGCGCGAACGCAATCGCCATGAGAGCCGGCAACTAGCTCGGCGCGCTATTGGTAGTACCTTGCTATTGAAGGGATTGGAGGCAGAGGTTGCGGTGATTCCCAACCCTGAGAACATGGATGCTCGTCATCTTTACGTGGCGATGACGCGCGGCTCGAGCCGATTGGTCGTGTGCTCTGCTACGCCACGACTCGTACCGCAATAAAAATCGAACGAAGAGAAATCAAACGGATGTGCCCGTCAAAGCCTAATTGGCAGATATCGGCGAAAACGCCAAAAAGAAGACATTTTTAGAGGCAGCTAATGGCCGAAACCAGCCACTCCCACCCGAACCACCAACGGAGAGCCCCCCATGAAAGCCGCCCTGATCTCCGACACCCACAATCTCCTCCGCCCCGAAGCCCTTGCCGCGCTCCAGGGCTGTGACCAGATCGTCCACGCCGGCGACATCGGCAACCCGGACATCCTCGCCCAACTGGCAAAAATCGCCCCCGTCCACGCCGTGCGCGGCAACAACGATCTCAACAGCCCGTGGGCCGAAAACCTCCCCGACCTCCTGACCTTCACCCTAAACGGCTGGCCAGCACTCCTCGTCCACGACATCGCCGACGTCCCCGCGGATCTCGATCCGGGCATCAAGCTCATCATCACCGGCCATTCCCACAAACCCCGCATCGAATGGCGCGGTGACCGTCTCTACGTAAACCCCGGCAGCGCCGGCCCTCGGCGTTTCAAGTTGCCGGTCACGCTGGCGATCCTCGAGATACAACCAGAGCGCATCGAACCGCGCCTGATTTCCCTGCTGGATCCCCCCGCCTGAAACCGCTACCGTCCCCCCATCCAGAACAGGGAACCCACGCGCCATGTCCATCGCCGACAACCTCCTCGCCTTCACCCTCGCCGCCACGCTGCTGACCCTGACGCCCGGTCTCGACACCGCGCTGGTGCTGCGCACCGCCACCGTCGAGGGCAAGCAGCAGGCCTTGCGTGCAGCGTTGGGGATCAACGCCGGTTGTCTGTTGTGGGGCGCGGCGGTGGCGTTTGGGTTGGGGGCGTTGATTGCGGTGTCGGAGCTGGCCTACAACCTGTTGAAGTATTGCGGCGCAGCGTATCTGGCGTGGCTGGGGTTGAACATGCTGCTGCGCCCTCGCCGTTCGCTGGCACCGGCCGAGGCCGACGGCAAGCCGGGAGGCAGCTGGTTTTTGAAGGGCATGCTGGGCAATGTGCTCAATCCCAAGGTGGGGATTTTCTACGTGTCGTTTCTGCCGCAGTTCATTGCGCAAGGTCAGCCGCTGGTGCCGTGGACGTTCGGGCTGGTGAGCATTCATGTGGTGCTCGGGCTGATCTGGTCGCTGGTGTTGATTGGCGCGACGCAGCCGCTGTCCGGGTTCCTTCGGCACGAGAAGGTGGTTCGCTGGATGGATCGCACCACCGGGATGATTTTCGTGTTATTTGCTGCGCGGTTGGCGTTCAGCAAGCGTTGAGGCGCCTGCGCTAAACACACCTTCGGTCGAGAGCTGCCACCTCATCAAACTAAGGCTTGCCCAGTACATATGGATATCCGTATATTCGGACAACCATATGTACTGAAGGCATCGTCATGCTCAACCCCGCCTCCGTTTTCAAATGCCTCGCCGACGAAACCCGCGCCCGGGCCACGCTGCTGATCACCCGTGAGGGTGAGTTGTGTGTCTGCGAACTGGTCTGCGCGCTGGACGACAGTCAGCCGAAAATCTCCCGCCATCTCGCGCAGCTGCGCACCTGCGGTCTGCTGCTGGATCGTCGTCAGGGCCAGTGGGTTTATTACCGGCTCAACCCTGATTTGCCCGCATGGATTCGCACGCTGCTCGAAACCACGCTCGCCGCCAACACCGCCTGGCTGGAAGAAAACAGCGCGCGGCTGGCGGCCATGGGCGATCGCCCGCTCAACACCTCCGCTTGCTGCTAAGCCTCAGGCTTTCGGGATTCCCATGTTTTTTGCTTTTGCCATTTTTCTATTCACGATTGTGCTGGTCATCTGGCAGCCGAAGGGGCTGGGTGTCGGCTGGAGTGCGACGCTCGGCGCGGTGCTGGCGCTGCTCAGCGGGGTTGTGACCCTGGGCGATATTCCCACGGTGTGGGGCATTGTCTGGAACGCGACCGCGACGTTCATTGCCGTCATTATCATTAGCCTGTTGCTCGACGAAGCCGGTTTTTTCCAGTGGGCCGCGTTGCACGTCGCCCGTTGGGCAAAGGGCGATGGCCGGCGTCTGTTCGCCTTTACGGTGTTGTTGGGCGCGGCCGTTTCTGCGCTGTTTGCCAACGATGGCGCGGCGCTGATCCTGACGCCGATTGTGATTTCGATACTGCTCGCCCTGCGCTTCTCGGCGGCTTCCACTTTGGCGTTCGTCATGGCGGCCGGTTTCATCGCCGATACCGCGAGCCTGCCGCTGGTGGTGTCCAACCTGGTCAACATCGTTTCCGCCGATTATTTCGGCCTTGGCTTCAGCGAATATGCCTCGGTGATGGTGCCGGTCAACGCGGTTGCCGTGGCCTCCACTCTGGGGGTGCTGTACTGGTTCTTCCGGCGTGACATACCCACACATTACTCACTGGATGACTTGCAGGATCCGCGACTGGCCATCCGCGACGGGCTGACTTTCCGGGTCGGCTGGATCGTGTTGGGGCTGCTCCTGATCGGTCTGTTCGCCCTGGAACCGCTGGGCATTCCCATCAGTGCGATTGCCGCAGTCTGCGCGGCGCTGCTGTTCGCGGTGGCGGCGCGGGGTCATGTGATTTCGACCCGGCGCGTGCTGCGCGAAGCCCCTTGGCAGATCGTGATTTTCTCGCTCGGCATGTACCTGGTGGTGTACGGGCTGAAGAACGCCGGGCTGACGGATTATCTGGCGACGACACTGAATTATCTGGCTGGTACCGGGCTCTGGGGCGCGGCGCTGGGTACGGGATTTCTGACCGCCCTGCTGTCGTCCGCGATGAACAACATGCCGACGGTGTTGGTGGGCGCGTTGTCGATCCAGGCCAGTGATGCCGTCGGCGTGATACGCGAGGCGATGATCTACGCCAATGTCATCGGCTCGGACCTGGGCCCGAAAATCACCCCCATCGGCAGTCTGGCGACGCTGCTCTGGCTGCACGTGCTGGAGCGCAAAGGGATCCGCATCACCTGGGGTTATTACTTCAAGACCGGCGTGGTGCTGACCCTGCCGATTCTGTTCATCACCTTGTCTGCCCTGGCCCTGCGCCTGAGCGTTTAACGCCTGTCTGGAAAGAGGAATCATCATGCGCGTTCTATTCATGTGCACCGCCAACAGCTGCCGCAGCATTCTGTCGGAGGCGATGTTCAATCACTTGGCGCCGGCCGGTTTCGAAGCAGTCAGTGCCGGCAGTTTCCCCAAGGGCCAGGTGCTGCCGCGCAGCCTGACCACGTTGCAGGCGGCCGGCATTTCCATCGCCGGGTTGAGCAGCAAGGGCAACGAGGCCTTCGAAGACAACCCGCCGGACATCGTCATCACCGTGTGCGACAAGGCCGCCGGTGAAGCTTGCCCGGTGTATTTCGGCCCGGCCCTGAAAGCCCATTGGGGGCTGGAAGATCCGTCGGATGTGGTCGGCGATGAACGCACCATTGATGCCGCCTTCCGCGCCACCCTCGCCCAAATCGAAACCCGCTGCCGGGCCTTCCTCGCCCTGCCCTTCGCCGAACTTGACCGTGATGCCCTCAAGCGCGAGCTCGACCGCATCAGCACGCTGTAACCGGAGCTGACATGACCAACTTGCCCAACCTCGATCCTTCACTGGTTCAAACAACCACGCGTGACGAAGGCGCCCACAAGCCGCGCATCCTGTTGCTGTACGGTTCGACCCGCCCGCGCTCCTTCAGCCGCTTGCTGGTGGAAGAAGCCGCACGGTTGCTAGAGCACTTCGGTGCCGAGACGCGAACCTTCAATCCTTCGGGCCTGCCGCTGCCGGATGACGCCCCCGGCGATCACCCGAAAGTCCAGGAACTGCTCGAACTGATGCAATGGTCGGAAGGCCAGGTCTGGTGCTCGCCCGAACGCCACGGCGCGATGTCGGCGGTGTTCAAGGCGCAGATCGACTGGGTGCCGCTGGCCCTCGGCGCGGTGCGTCCGACCCAGGGCAAGACCCTGGCGGTGATGCAGGTCTGCGGCGGCTCGCAGTCGTTCAATGTGGTCAATCAACTGCGCGTGCTGGGCCGCTGGATGCGCATGTTCACCATCCCCAATCAGTCATCGGTGCCCAAGGCTTATCTGGAATTCGACGAAGACAACCGCATGAAACCCTCGGCGCTGTACGACCGGGTGGTGGACGTGATGGAAGAGTTGGTGAAATTCACGCTGTTGCTGCGTGACCGCCCGGACCTGGTGGATCGCTATTCCGAGCGCAAGGAATCGGCGGAGGAATTGATGCAGCGGGTCAATCAGCGGTCGATCTGATAACCAGACCTCACAATAAAAAACCGGTGCGAACGTTCGCACCGGTTTTTTTTCGTCGCCGGGTTACGGCTGGATGGAAGCATCGTCGCTTTGAGGTGACTTGTTTTCAGCGGGCAACCGTCGACGGCGCATCAGGCGATACGCCGCCGGTATGACAAACAGGGACAACAGCGGCGCCGTGACCATGCCGCCGACCATGGGCGCGGCGATGCGGCTCATGACTTCGCTGCCGGTGCCGCTGCCCAGCAGAATCGGCAACAGGCCGGCGATGATCACGGCCACGGTCATCGCCTTGGGGCGCACGCGTTGCACAGCGCCTTCGCGAATCGCCGCGACCAGCCCGCGTTCGGAGTGATCACCGAGTTCTTCGCGCTCGGCCCAGGCGTTCTTCAGGTAAAGCAGCATGATCACGCCGAACTCGGCCGAAACCCCGGCCAGTGCAATGAAGCCCACACCGGTCGCGACCGACAAGTTGTAGCCCAGCAAATACAGGAACCACGCACCGCCGCTCAATGCGAACGGCAACGTGGCCATGATCAGTAGCGCCTCATCGAAGCGAGCAAACGTCAGGTAGAGCAGCACGAAGATGATCAGCAGCGTGGCAGGCACTACCAGTTTCAGCCGCGCATTGGCCCGTTCCAGAAACTCGAACTGCCCCGAATAGCTCAGGCTCATACCGGGCTGCAATTTCACCTGTTCATTGACGGCGCGACGCAGATCGGCCACCACCGAAGCGATGTCCCGCCCGCGCACGTCGATGTACACCCAACCGGACGGCCGGGCATTCTCGCTCTTGAGCATCGGTGGGCCGTCCGTGACCTTGATCTTCGCCAGCATGCCGAGGGTGATCTGGCTGCCGGAAGGCGTGTAGATCGGCAATTGCTCCAGGGCGCCGGGCGAATCACGCCACTCTCGTGGATAACGGATGTTGATCGGAAACCGCGCCAGCCCTTCGATGGTTTCCCCGATGTTTTCCCCGCCAATGGCACCGGAGACGATGGATTGCACATCGCTGATGTTCAGCCCGTAGCGGCCGGCGGCGTTGCGGTCGATATCCACGTCGATGTAGCGGCCACCGGTCAGGCGCTCGGCCAGTGCCGAACTGACGCCGGGCACACCTTTGGCCACCCGCTCGACGGCCTGGGTCGCGGCGTCGATCTGGGCCAGATCGTTGCCGGCGACTTTCACGCCGATGGGACTTTTGATCCCGGTGGCGAGCATGTCGATGCGATTGCGGATCGGTGGAACCCAGATGTTGGTCAGGCCCGGCACTCGCACCACGCGATCCAGTTCTTCCACGAGTTTTTCCGGGGTCATGTCCGGACGCCATTGATCGTGGGGCTTGAATTGGATAGTGGTCTCGAACATCTCCAGCGGTGCCGGGTCGGTAGCGGTTTCCGCACGACCAGCCTTGCCGAATACATGCTCGACCTCGGGCACTGACTTGATCAGCCGATCGGTCTGCTGCAACAGTTGCGCGGCTTTTTGCGCCGACAAACCCGGCAAGGCCGAAGGCATGTAGAGCAGATCGCCCTCGTCCAGCGGCGGGAGGAATTCGCCACCGAGCCGCGAAATCGGCCAGGCAGCGCTGACAAACACCAACAGCGCCACCAGCAAAGTGAATTTCGGCCGGCGCAACACCGCATCCAGCGCCGGTTGATAAATCCGGATCAACCAGCGGTTGAGCGGATTGTGGCGCTCATCCGGAATCCGCCCGCGAATCCAGTAGCCCATCAGCACCGGTACCAGCGTCACAGAAAGTCCCGCTGCTGCTGCCATGGCGTAAGTCTTGGTAAACGCCAGCGGGCCGAACAGCCGCCCTTCCTGGGCCTGCAAGGTGAACACCGGAATGAACGATAGCGTGATGATCAGCAAACAGAAAAACAGCGCCGGCCCCACCTCCGCCGCCGCATCGGTCATCACCTGCCAATGACGCTCGCCCTTGAGCGCCTGCCCCGGATTGGCCGCGTGCCACGCTTCGATTTTCTTGTGGGCGTTCTCGATCATCACCACCGCCGCATCGACCATCGCACCAATGGCGATGGCGATCCCGCCCAACGACATGATGTTGGCGTTCAAGCCCTGATAACGCATCACGATGAAGGCGATCAGCACGCCCACCGGCAACGAAATGATCGCCACCAGCGAAGAGCGCAAATGCCAGAGGAAGATCCCGCACACCAGCGCGACGACGATGAACTCTTCGAGCAGTTTGTGGCTGAGATTTTCCACGGCGCGATCGATCAGTTTGCTGCGATCGTAGGTGGTGACGATCTCGACGCCGGACGGCAGGCTGCTTTTCATGTCATCGAGTTTGGCCTTGACCGCCGCGATGGTCTCGCGGGCGTTCTTGCCGCTGCGCAGGATTACCACGCCGCCGACGGTTTCGCCCTGGCCGTCCAGCTCGGTGATGCCCCGACGCATGTCCGGCCCGGTCTGAACCGTTGCGACATCGCCGAGAGTTACCGGCACCCCGCCAGCACCGAGCTTTAACGGGATAGCCCGAAAATCATCAAGCGTCTTCAGGTAGCCGGAAGCGCGCAAGATGAATTCGGTTTCGGCCATTTCCAGCACCGCGCCACCGGTTTCCTGATTGGCCTTGCCGATGGCTTCGCGCACCTGCGCCAGAGTGATACCCAAACTGGCCAGCCGCACCGGATCGGGCTGCACCTGATACTGCTTGACCATGCCGCCAACGGTAGCGACCTCGGCGACGTCGGGCAGGGTCTTGAGCTCGAACTTGAGGAACCAGTCCTGTAACGCCCGAAGCTGCGCCAGATCATGCCCGCCGCTACGATCCACCAGCGCGTACTGATAGATCCAGCCGACGCCGGTCGCATCCGGACCCAATCCCGGTTTGACGCCGGCAGGCAGGCGACTCTGGATCTGACTCAGGTACTCCAGCACTCGCGAGCGCGCCCAGTATTGATCGGTGCCGTCTTCGAACAGCACGTAAACGAAGCTGTCACCGAAGAACGAATAACCGCGTACGGTTTTCGCCCCCGGCACCGAGAGCATGGTGGTGGTGAGCGGATAGGTCACCTGATTCTCGACAATCTGCGGCGCCTGTCCGGGGTACGGCGTGCGGATGATCACTTGCACATCGGACAGATCCGGCAGCGCATCGATCGGTGTGTTCTGCACCGACCACACGCCCCAACCCGTGACGAACAGCGTCGCCAGCAGCACCAGAAAACGATTGGCGACGGACCAGCGAATCAGCGCGGCGATCATGGCTGGCTCCCCGAAACGCTCCCGCCCGATTCAAGCGGCTCGGCGACGATGCCCTTGAGACTGGCCTCCGAATCGAGCAGGAACTGGCCGGACGTCACGACGCTCTGCCCTTCTGCCACGCCCTCGAGGATCACCGTTCTGCCGTCGCTTTCCTGACCGAGGCGCACCTCCACCGGGCGATAGTGCCCCGCGTCTTCGGCGAGCATGACCAATGCCCGCTTGCCGGTGCGAATAACTGCCTCGCTGGGCACCGACAAACTGTCTTGCCCGGTCGATCGGTTCAACCGCACTTGCGCCGTCATCCCCGGCCGCAATCGGCCGTCGGCATTGGTCAGCTCAACCCTGACGCGCAGGGTTCGGCTGTCCGGGTTGGTGTCCGGCAGAATCGCGCTGACCGTTCCGTTGAATACTCTGCCGGGAAAGGCCGGCAGGCGTGCTTCGACGGCCTGCCCCACGGCAACCGAACCGGTCTGCGATTCCGGCACCGCCACAGCGAGCCAGACACTGTTCAGCCCGTTGACCCGCGCCAGTGTTTCACCGCTCGCCACGGTCATGCCCGCCCGCACGTCGAGTGCTTGCAGCACACCGCCCAAAGGGCTGGTAACCGTCAGTTCGGACTGCACCTTGCCGCTGCGCTCCACTTGAGCAATCAAGCTTGCTGGCATCCCGGTCAGCCGCAAGCGCTGGCGCGCCGCCGCAATGAGGTCGGCATCGCCGCTACGCCTTAGCGCCAGAAACTCGCTCTGGGCCGCCGTCCATTCCGGCACGAGAATGTCTGCCAACGCCGTGCCAGCCGTGAGCACGTCCCCCGGCGCACGGGCGTAAACCCGCTCGACAAACCCATTGGTGCGCGCCTGGATCACCGCGACATCGCGCTCGTTGAACCCCAGCACACCGCTCACATCGAGGCTTGAGGTGAAGGCGCCGCGACTGACCGGCGCCACACGCAGACCGAGGTTCTGACTCAGCCCCGGATCAATGCTGACGGTCGCACTGCCCTCCTCGCCGCTGGCGTATCGGGGCACCAGTTGCATGTCCATGAAGGGTGACTTGCCCGGTTTGTCGAACTTCTGCTGCGGGTACATCGGGTCATACCAGTACAAGGCCTTGGGCTCAGTGCTCGGCGCAGGGGCTGAAGCCGCTACTCCGTTCATTCGCTGATAGGCCAATCCGTAACCGCCACCCACGCCCACCGCCAGCGCGAGGCCGGCCAGCCACACGCCGTTCCATTGTTTACGGTTCACAGGCTGGTCTCCCCATAAGCGAAATGCAGACGCGCAGCGGTCAGCGCGCGTTGTTCTTCCATGTCGATCTGTTTGAGGCGGGCCTCGATGAGTTCGCGGCGGGCGTTGACCACCGCGTTCAAATCGCCCTGGCCGGCGCGATAACTGGCCAGGCTCAGATCGACTTTCTCTCTGGCCAGCGGCACCAGGCATTCTTCGGTGCGGCGTACGGCCCGATCGAGGCGCTGGTAATCGGCCAACTGGTTTTCCAGTTGTTCGGTGTGCTCGTGGGACAGGGCCTCGCGCTCGGCTTGCAGTTGGCTGACCTCGGCCTGTCTGGCGGCGATTTTCGGG
Source organism: Pseudomonas sp. 22085 (assembly GCF_052045815.1). NCBI lineage: Bacteria > Pseudomonadati > Pseudomonadota > Gammaproteobacteria > Pseudomonadales > Pseudomonadaceae > Pseudomonas > Pseudomonas sp. 22085. The sequence continues at coordinate 202,830 of NZ_JBQEQA010000012.1, read as the reverse complement.
TTCTGCCGCGTCTCGGGAAACAGCGGCAGATCCCAGGAAAACTGCACGCTGACCATGTCGCCAAACTCGCGCCCCCGGTGCTGGTAATCCACCTCCCAGCTCCAGTCGGACTTTTTCTCGGACACCGCCTCTTGCACCCTGGCCTGGGCTTCGCGGGTCATGGGCGCGAAAGCAGCGAGTTCGGGATGGTGTTGCAGTTGATGATTGAAGGTCGAGGCATCGACCGACCACACGGGCAAACCGCCTTCGGGCTTGTCGTTGGCGGCGCTGCCGATCCAGCGTTTGAGCGCGGCTCGGGCCAGGGTACGCTCGAGGGTCAGGTTGTCCTGTTGCTCGGCGAGTCGGGCCGCTTCCTGCTTCGGCGTCACCGCGTCGGCAGGTTGCGCGCGGCCACCGGCGATCTGCGCCCGGACGGTCTCGCTCAGCAGGCGATTTTCCTTGAAGAGATCCCGGAACAGCGCTTCCTTACGCTCGACCGAATAGCCGCTGATCCACGCCAGCGCTGTCGCCTGACGCACCTTCAAACGCTCGACCCTGCGCTCGGCCGCCGCGCGCTCAATAGCGGCGTCGGCAACTTCGATGCGCGCCTTGCGTTTGTCTGCGTTGGGCATCTCCTGCCGGTAACCGACCATCTGCATGGTCATGAAGTCCTGATCGACGCTCCAGCGATCCGGGCCGCCCACGGGGTAGTTCTGCAAACCGAGCAACAGCTTGGGATCGGGCAACTCGCCCGCCGGAATGGCCGCGCTGCTGGCGGCCTGGATTTTCTGATCTTGTGCGGTCAGCGACGGCGCATTGTTTTCGGCCAGCCGCAGCGCTTGATCGAGTGTCAGCGCGGCGGCGAAACCCGGCCACGCGAGCACGCTTGCCACAAGGCCGGCCACCAGAGGCCAACCCGTGCAATTGCACTTGAATGTCATGTTTACGATTCCTGTGATCGTCCACTGCGCGCGGCGAAAAACACGCGCACAGCCAAATCACTCCGCCTGGGCGGAATGAGCTTCAAGGGGAGACAGGAATCAGGTGCGGGGCGGTCGCCAGACCCCGGACGGGGCCGCTAGCGGCAGGGAATCACTGAAGAACGAATGCGTGACAGGGCTGAATACGGTAACGGGCGGCTTGAGGATCGCGACTTGCAGCAGGCCGCCGGTCTTGCACTCCTGGCCGGGTTTGCAGGGGGAGCCATGGTCGGCAGGACTCTTCATGTCCTTGCAGCAATCCATGTTCATGCCGTCCATCATCGCCATGCCCATGGTTTGCATCGGGCACGGTTCTGTCGGTGCCTGCACGCCCGCCATCCCGCTGAGGGGAAGCGCCAGGCTGATCAGGAAAACGAGACAAAACCGCAGATAGCGTTTCATGGCCGGGAGTCTAGTCGTGAAAACGGGCGCCTACAATCGGCTGCCCGGCGATCTCACCGGACACGCATTAAGCCAGGATTAGCAGCAGAAAATGATGCAGCAGGCGCCCGATCACCTAACCTCAATGTTTGTGTGATCAACCGGACTCGCCCATTCCCATGCGTAATGCATTGAAGTCATTGATGTTCGTCGCCCTGCTCGTGCTCGGTTCGGGGTTCGTGGCGGTGTCGGCCGCCGACCTGTCCGGCACAGCGGATGTCAGCACCGGCGCCCCGCTCCCCGGCGTCTCGCAAAGCGATCTGCAAGCCCTGCAACTGCGCCTCGACGGCCTCAAGCAGCAAATCTCGTCCGCCAACAATTACAACCAGCTCGAAGGCCCGCAGGATCGGGTGCAGACGTTCATTCTGGACATTGATCGACTGTCGGCGTCGCTGTTGCCGCAGCAGGCGCAACTGGCCGTGCAACTGGGCGTGCTCGGTGCCGCGCCGGCCGAAGCGGTCGCTGCCGAACAAGCCGATATCGCGGCGCAGCGGGCGACGTTGATCGAGCAAAAAACCAAAGTCGATACGGCGTTGAAGAACCTCGCCATCCTCAAGCAAAGCGCCACGGAGCTGATCACCCAGATCGCCGGTATCCGCCGCACCTTGCTCGAAAGCGAACTGACGCTCAGCACCGACAGCATTCTGAATCCCGGTTTCTGGGCTCCCCTTGTCAATCCGTCAGCGGACGACCGCCAGCGTCTGCGCTTTTTCGTCGAACAGGTGCAACAGACCGGTGCCGAAGCCTGGCAACCCGGCCAGCGTTTTTACACCGCCCTGCTGGTGGTGCTGGCCTTCGTCGTCTGGACGCTGGGCCGGCGGCTGGCCGATCGCTGGCTGGCGTGGGTGTGCATTCACCGCATGCCGGAAGGCCGGCTGCGCCGCAGTTCGCTGGCTTTCGCTTCCGCGCTGGCGACACTCGCAACCACCGCCATCGCCCTGCAATTGCTCTATTACGCCTGCACCCGTCACGTGCCGTTGCCGCCGATGCTGGCGACATTTTCCGATGAGTTCGGGAAAGTGGTTTATGCCTGCGTGCTGATCACAGGGCTCAGCCGCGCCCTGCTGTCCACCGAGCACCCGTCGTGGCGCTTGCCGGCGGTGGCTGACGAGGTGGCAAACGCGCTGCAGCCGTTTGCGCGAATCCTCGCCGCCGCGCTGTTGGTGCTGGTGACGGCGGTGCAGGTCAGCAACGCCTCCGGCATGAGCAGCCAGATCGTGCTCGCAGGCCGAGGCATCATTGCGCTGGTGGTGCTGGTCATCGTCACAACGTTGCTGATGCGCGTCGGTAAAGTGCGCAAAGTGTTGGCGGCGGCCGGGGATACGCAAGTGGCGGGCAACACCTTCGCCGGGGTGATTTACACCGTGGCCACCCTGGCCATGGTGCTGTCGTTCGGCACCCTGCTGACGGGGTATGTGTCGCTGGCGCGGTTCATCACCTACGAACTGGTGTGGGCGTTTATCGTGTTTTCCGGGTTTTACCTGCTGATGCAGTTGCTCAAGGACAGCTGCGAGTACTTCTTCTCGCCCCGCCACTCCAGCGGCAAGGCGCTGAAACAGCTGCTCGGCGTGGGTGATCGGCGTCTCGAACAGGCCTCGACCCTGCTGGCCGGTTTCGGTCGGGCTGCGCTGCTGCTGTTGGCCGTCATCACGCTGTTTGTCGGCGGGATCGGCACCACCCTGGGCCAACTGGCCAACAACATCGGCACGATCCTCGGCGGCGCTGGCCTGCGCAAACTGAACATCGTCCCCGGCCATTTGCTCAACGCGATGCTCGCGCTGCTGATCGGCATCTACCTGATCCGCGCCTTGCGCCGCTGGCTCGACAACGAGTTCCTGCCCAAGACCGATATGGACCCGGGTATGTGCGCCTCACTCAGCACGCTGTTTTCCAACATCGGTTATGCGGTGGTGATTCTGCTGACGCTGTCGTCGCTGGGCGTGCAATGGACCAACCTGGCGTGGATCGTCAGCGCCCTGTCGGTGGGCATCGGCTTCGGCTTGCAGGAGATCGTGAAGAACTTCGTCTCCGGGCTGATCCTGCTCACCGAACGGCCGGTCAAGGTCGGCGACCTGATCAGCATCAGCGGCGTCGAGGGCGACATCCGCCGGATCAACGTGCGCGCCACCGAAATCCAGCTCAGCGACCGCTCGATCGTGATCGTGCCCAACTCGCAACTGATCTCGCAGAACCTGCGCAACGTCACCCTCGGCGGCAGCGCCCAGGGCGTGGCGACGCTGGAGCTGATGTTCCCGCTGGATATCGACCCCGAACAGGTGCAGAACCTGCTGTTCGACACCTACAAAGAACACGAAACCATCCTCGAGAAACCGGCACCGTTCGTGCGTTTCAGCAAGCTGACGCCGGAAGGGATTACGTTGACGGTGACCGGGTATGTGGCCAGCCCGAGGATTGTCGGGACGACCAAGAGTGATTTGTTGTTCGAGATTCTCAAACGGCTGGGGGCGGCGGGGATTGAGCTGGCGAAGCCGCCGAGTACCTGAGGGAAAACCTGATGGGGCCTGTACCGCTGCGCGCCCGCTCGATCAGGCCTCAGGGGTGTCAGTTGACTCTGGAACCACTTCAGTCGCCAGTTTCAAACGATCCGCCTTGCTGATGTACTTCGGCTTGTTGCTCTTGGGTGCCAGTTTGGCGTTGGCCTTTCTGGATTTTTCCTTGAAGAGCTGTTGCAGTTTTTTCTGACGGTTCATGGTGTTTTTTGGCCTGCTTGAAAGTGGTTGGATGATATCAGCGTTGGGCGTGCTTCACCCCAGCACGTCAGTGATCCAGCGCACTTGCTGCGTCAGATCCTGCACCTTGCGCTCGCAAACGCCATGCCGTGCCCGCCCAAAATGAGCCAATGTCTGCTGCTTGTGCCGCAGCCGATGCTGCCACTTACTGACAAACGCCGAACTCCGCGCCTGCAACTGCAGCGGCCCGAAGTACAGTTCCTCGGCGGTATAGGAAACCGGCCCGCCCCGCTCGGCCACGATGATCTCGTAGTCGAAGCGGTTCTCCCGCAGCACTTCTTCGCAGAGGATTCGGTAGTCGTTGTCCATCAGCCATTGGCGCAGCGGTTGTTCGCCGCCGTTGGGTTGCAGGATCAGGCGCTCGCGGCCGCTGAGGCGCGCCTTGCCGGCGTCGAGAATGTCGCGGATGGTTTCGCCACCCATGCCGCAGACGGTAATTGCCGTGATCCCGTCGGCAGGATCGACAGCCATCAAGCCATTGGCCAGGCGCACGGTGATCTGCTGCTCAAGATCGTTTTCGCGCACGGTGCGTTGCGCCGAACGGAACGGCGTCTCGGCCATCTCACCCGCCACCGCCGCCGCGATCGCACCACGGCGCATCAGGGCCACCGGCAGGTAACCGTGATCCGAGCCGATATCGGCCAGCCGAGCACCGGCGGGCACGTGCGCCGCCACCCGCTCCAGGCGCATGGACAATGTCTGTTCGTTCAACCGCAACCCCTTTAACTCTGAACACCCGGCGCTGGTGGCCGGATCGGGGCGCGATTCTGGGGGGCAATGGCGGGGATTTCAAATGCGCGTGGTCGGATTCATCGCTAAGGCACCGGTCAACTCGTTTTACGCGTCAACCACGCGCCCCAGAACAGACTGCTGAAAAACCGGGTGGCCTCGCCGAACCCGGCCTCATGCAACAGCTTTTGAACCGCCGCCTCGGAATGCGGAGGATCGGCGCCCTGAAGGATTTTCCCCAGTTTGGCTTTCACCTCATCGGCGCTGGCACCGTTCTGGCGCCAGCGATGTCCCCACGCTTCCAGCAGCAATGGCTGGCTGGCATACGCGTAGTGATTGCCGGCCACGATCAGCGGAGCTCCCGGCTTCAAACGAGCCCGAATGGATTGCAGAAGCGCTCGCTTGGCGTCATCGCCTTCCAGATGATGCAGAACGCCGATCACCGTGGCGGCGTCGTAAGACTCATCGGCAGGCAAGTCATCGACCGGCCCGAGATGCAGATCCGTGCGCGCCAGCAAGTCATGCGACCGCAACTGCTCGGTCGCCGCCGCCAGCATCGGCTCGGAAGGATCCACCGCCATGAAGCGCCAGCCAGGCTCCAGACTTCCCATCGCGATGATTTCCTGGGCTGTCCCGCCTGCGCCAACCGCCAGAATCCGCGCCGAACCGGCGTTACCGAGGCTGGCCGCCAACATGCACGCGGCAAGGTCATGGCAAGCGTCATAGCCCGCCAGCGCAATGCGGCTTTGCTTGCCATATTCATTGGCGCGGGAGGTGTCGAATTTTTCAGTAGAGGAAGCGTTCAAGGTCGTTTCTCCGTGTCCTTGAAGCACCCTACGTCACGAGGATCAATAATAGAAATTCATTGATTTTATGCGGTGCATTCCTGTCGGGAATGCGGAAGACATCCCTGTGCCGTGCACGAACGAAATGACAGTTACGCCTGCGACCGCAAAATCAGTAAAGTGGCAACCCTGCACCCGGGCGACTACAGAAAGGATCAATGCGTGACATCTCCAAAGGACTGGTGGGACCGGCTCAGGAACAAACCCGTGACCGAGCACACTTGGGCGGAGCACCGGCGCAACGAAGCGCTGGAACTGCTCGCAAATGCCAATGGCAGCGGTACGTGGATAGAACTCAGCACCCACTACAACGGCTTCGTCCGGGAAGTCGCGGTGAGAGAGCTCAGTTGCGATTGCTCACCGCAGGCACTTGTAGCCCTTATAGAACGGCTCAACGATTGGGTGCCGCAGATTCGCGATCTGGCGTCGTCCGGGCTGAACAATTACCTGAATCCCGCTCAGGCGCCCGCGTTGCTGTATGCGCTGGAGTCGATCATGGCGCTGGCGGCGCGGCAGCGGGTTGACCATGCCCCCACCTACACCGCCGCACGTACTGTTCTTCAATCACCGGAAATCCGCGACGAGGTCTTCGCAAACTTTCTCACGCGGCAAGGTAAAGCCGCGCGCTACCTGTTCAGTTTGCTGCTGGAAACGGATTTCGACCCGGAGAGACTCCTGCGTAGCGCCCTGGCTCATCGGGAGTTGACCGTAAGGTTGGCTGCGGTGTCGGTCTGTCAGGATCTGCCGCCAGTGCAGGTCTCGCCTTTGCTGCTTGAGGCTCTGGCGCGGCCGGGTGCCAAGGTACGAGTCAGCATACTGCGCGCCCTCCTTCCGCTGTCTGACGATCCAGTTCACCTGCTGCGATTGGCTTTGCTCGATCCTTCGCCCGCGATTCGCAGCCTGGCGCGTTGGGCAGCACCTCGTCACGGCGTCGATGCATCTGAGGTACTGGCACAACGACTCAGCCAGGATTTCCCCACCCGCAAACGCGAATGGCTTGGCGTACTGGGTCTGGCAGCCGAGCTTGAAATCGGGCTCCAGAAGCACTGGCTTACTGAGGCGCTGAGCTCGACCTACCCCTCTGTGCGGCAGGCTGCAGTTCGCCTGCTGGGCGACGAAGATCTGCCGCTGATACTCGGGGCGTTGAGTGATCCTTCGGAAAAAGTGTACCTCGCCGCCTACGCGCTATCGGACAAGCAGCCTTGGGCCGTGCTGAATACCGGGGTCGCCACGAAACTGGATTGCGAATGGCATGACCTGCCCCCGCAACGCAGTTGGGCGATCTTGCGCTTGATGTCCCATTGGCAGCAGATCGCCTATCTGTTGAAACGACTGGAGGCAGAACCCGTAGTTGAGACATTCTGGCTGCGGCAGGTGGATCTCTGGTGCGACCGCCAGTATCAGGTTGTCGACCCGGTCACCTCAAAAGACCAGCGCAACGCGTTGGTGCAACAGCTCAGAGCGCTGGCCGCCAAAGGCCTTATTCAGAGTGACAGGGTTGCGCTGTTTATCGACTGATGTCTGAACCTAGACCAACACCGCCAACCAAGCCGACAGCAACAACAAAAACGCCAGCACGGCATTCATGCGCCGCAATGCCAGTGGCGAGCCAAAAAACCGCGCGCTGCCCACGCCCAGCAGCGCCCACGCCGTCATGCACGGCAGGCAGACCATTAGAAAAACCGCCGACAACAGCAGCATCCGCGCGCTGTCGTCGCCGTTGCCGCCAAACACACTCACCACCGCCACGGCCATCATCCACACCTTGGGGTTGATCAATTGCAGGCCGGCGGCGCCGAATACGTTGAAGCTGTTATCACCCGCTGTCGCCGAGCCCAGCGACGGCGGCGTACTGCGAAAGATCTGCCACGCCAGCCAGCTCAACCAGAGCACCCCGGCCCAGGCCATGGCCTGCTGTACTCGCGGATAACGGAGCAAGGTTTCCCCCACGCCGAGGCCGACCACCAACACCACCAGCGCCGCCGACACACAGGCACCGAAGATGATCGGCACGGTGGCTGTCAGACCGCGCCGCGAGCTGTGGCTCATCACCAGAATATTGGTCGGCCCCGGGGTGATCGAGGCGACGAAGGAAAACAGCAGAAAAGGCAACAACGATTCCATGACAGGACTCCCGAATCAAAACAGGAGGCCATGGTCGCGGTTGCGCGGGGTTCAGTCTGGAAGGTTTGAGCAGCGCTTGCGGTAATCCGCCGGCGTCAGGTGATAGGCACGGCGAAACCAGCGCCCGAGATGGCTTTGATCGGCGAAACCGAGGGCGCTGGCGACGGTGGCGGGTGTTTCGCCACGCGCCAGCAACTGGCGGGCGCGGGCCAGGCGCAACTGAATCAGATAGGCATGGGGCGCCAGTCCGAAAGCGGCCTTGAATGCACGGGTCAGTCGAAAGCGATCAACCCCGCAGGCCTCGGCCAGGTCGTCCAGCCCGATGTCTTCGAAGGCATGCGCATGCAGATAGTCCCGCGCCACCTGGGCCACCCATGGCAGGCGCGGATCGAACGGCTGGCGCTTGCGCCAGTCGAGGTGGGACGTCAGCGCACCGAGCAAGGTGTCGATGGCGGTCTGGCGCACGATGCGCAAGTCGCCTTGATGCAGGGCGTTGAAGGCCTGATTGATGGCCGTGGACAGGCGCGAATCCTGACTCAGGGTATCGGTGAATCCGAGCTGGCTGTTGTCCGGCGCATGCTCGAACAGCACGCGCAATTCGCGCTCCAGCCAGTGCGGGTCGAGGTAGAGCATGGAATAGGTGAAACCCTCCTCCGTCGGCGCGTGCCCGTCGTGGATCTCCCCCGGCTCCAGCATGAAAACCTTGCCCGGCGTACTCAGATGGCGCACGCGCCGGCAATGAAACTGCTGCACGCCCTGCTCGGTGACGCCCACCAGAAAGCTGTCATGCCAGTGTGGATCGTAGGCATGGCCCTGGAAATGGGCACGAATCGACTCGATCCCGGTGTCGGCATCCTGAGACAAGTCGATCCAGTTGCGTTTGTCCACGCAAGGCTCCGAAGGCAGTGGTTGTTCGTCAAGGACGTCTACGTTACCGCGACTTTGCCGATCGGTTTAGAACATTTGTGCACGTGAGCCAGGCAGACGATCCAGCAAATTTAATGAACCCTGAGTGCCACGGCCCGCCTAAGTCAGAGACCATCAGGAGGTAGCTCATGCAAATTGAAACCACGTGGATCGTACTGGCCGTCGTGCTTTTGCTCATCGAATTGTGGGCGATCAACCGGGTGCGCAAGAGTGAGGGAAAAGCCAGCAACAAAGGTGTCTGGATCGTATTGATCGTATTTGTGCCGCTGTTCGGGCTGATCGCCTGGGCGCTGGCCGGGCCCAAGCAGGTTACTCAGGCCTGAAAACCCAAGGCAAGCAGGAGCCCCGAACATTCGGGGCTTTTTGTTGGCCGCTGGTTTGTATCGCAGTGTGTACGAACGCCTCCCGGATACATGCCCGCGCATCAGCCAGCGGAAACGGAAACAGCGCAGATACGTGGCCAGTCTTTAATGGGCTCCAGATTCGAAGGGTTCAGTCAGAACCCGGCCCTCGCCGATCATTAGGAGACTCGCCATGAAGCACGCACCACACGCCACCGTCACCACCGGGAAAAACCGTCGTCGCCTGCTGGGCCTGTCGATTCTAGCCACCGCGCTGCTGCAATTCGGCGCCTTCGCCCAAGCACAAACCGCAGCCCCCGAGCCGGTCAAGACCGAAGCCGCCAGCGTCAAGGCCGATCTGCCCTTCGGCCCGCTCAAGCATGTGAAGGCCGGCGTGCTGGACGTGGCGTACGCCGAAACCGGCCCGGCCAATGGTCCGGTGGTGATTCTCCTGCACGGCTGGCCGTACGACATTCACAGCTACGACGACGTCGCGCCGCTGCTGGCGGCCAAGGGTTATCGGGTGCTGATGCCATACGCCCGGGGTTATGGCGACACGCATTTCCTGTCCGACAAGACCGTGCGCAACGGTCAGCCGGCGGCGCTGGCCAGTGACGTGATCGATTTCATGGATGCGCTGAAGATCAAGCAAGCTGTGCTCGGCGGCTACGACTGGGGCGCACGTTCGGCGGACATCGTGTCGGCGCTGTGGCCGGAGCGGGTCAAGGCGCTGGTGTCGGTCAGCGGTTACCTGATCGGCAATCAGGCCGCCGGCAAGAATCCGCTGCCGCCCAAGGCCGAACTGCAATGGTGGTATCAGTTCTACTTCGCCACCGACCGTGGTGAGGCGGGCTACACCAAGAACACCCATGATTTCGCCAAGCTGATCTGGCAACTGGCTTCACCGAAATGGGCCTTCGACGACGCCACCTTCGACCGCAGCGCCAAGGCGTTGCAGAACCCGGATCACGTCGCCATCACCGTGTTCAACTACCGCTGGCGTCTGGGCCTGGTGCAGGGTGAAAGCCAGTACGATGCGCTGGAACAGAAACTCGCCACCGCACCGTCGATCAGCGTGCCGACCATCACCCTGGAAGGCGATGCCAACGGCGCACCGCACCCGGCGCCCGAGGACTACGCCAAACGCTTCACCGGCAAATATCAGTTCCGCCTGATCAACGGTGGAATCGGGCACAACCTGCCGCAGGAAGACCCGAAAGCCTTCGCTCAGGCGATCATCGACGCCGATCACCTCTGAAGCGGCACGCCAGACGGCTCGTCATTTGACGAGCCGTTTTTCTTTGGACGGGCGATAACCGAAATAGGCGCTGTAGCACTTGCTGAAATGACTCGGTGACACGAATCCGCAGGCCACCAGCACGTCCACTTGAGACAGCTCGGTGTGTTGCAACAGGCGCCGGGCCTCGGTGATGCGCAGTTCCATGTAATAACGCTGCGGCGTGGTGCCGAGTTGTTCCTTGAACAACCGCTCCAGCTGACGCCGGGAGCGTCCGGCATACACCGCCAGTTGTTCAAGCTCCAACGGTTCTTCAAGATTGGCGTCCATCAGCTTCACCACTTCACGCAGCGGCGCGCTGACGCAGATGTTTTCGGTCGGTTTGATCCGCCGGTAACGCGATTCCTCGAACGCCAGAATGTCTTCGATGCCTTCGACCAGCGCCTTGTCGTGCAGGCCCTTGATCCAGTCCAGGGCCATGTGAAACGCGCCGGACGGACTGGACGCGGTCAGCCGGTCGCGGTCGATCACGTAGGGTTCGCTGCTGACCTGGGTTGCCTTGGAAATCTCCGCCAGCGCCGGCCGATGCTCCGGGTGAATTGCACAGCGGTAGCCTTCCAGCACCCCTGCCCGGCCCAGGAACCACGCGCCGTTCCACAACCCGGCCAGTATCACGCCGGCCTCGGCGGCCATTTTCAGCAGATTGATGAACTCGTCGCTCGCCTTCAGTTCCGTGCGGTAACCGCCGCAGATCACCAGCAGATCCAGTTCCTGCAACACGCCGGTTTCCAGACGCGAGTCCGGGCGGATCACCAGCCCCAGATCGCTGATCACTTCGCCGTCGCTCAGGCCGAAGGTGCGCGTGGAAAACAGACCGGGGCGCAGCAGATTGGCGGTGACAAGAGTGTCCAGCGCCTGAGTGAAGGCCGGCAGGGAAAAATGCTCCAGCAGCACGAACCCGGTGCGGGTCATGCGTCCCGGCCCGCTGGCGGGCTCGTTCAGGTAGCGAAGGTTCTTGCCCTTCATGCCACCGCTGAATTGGCGTCGTTCGATCAAGGTGGGGTCCATCGTTTCGTTGTTATGGCGCCATGCTAACTGGCGCCGCAGCAAATTACTCGCAAACGACGCAAGCACCCATCCAGAGATCGTTCCCACGCCGTTGACCTTGATCGTTCCCACGCTCCGCGTGGGAATGCCTCCATGGACGCTCTGCGTCCGCCGTTGGAAGGGACGCGGAGCGTCCCGGGCTGCATTCCCACGCAGAGCGTGGGAACGATCAGCGTGATCAGTGCTGAAACGGGCGAGCCTGCGTCCCAACGTCGCAGGCCCCGCACCTTGGCAAACGCCACACAAGGCTTAAAATCGCGCCTCCTCTTGCAGTCGCCCGACCGGCGCCTGCCCGCAGCCATGACAACCCTCAGGTTTGAACAGCCGGCCACTTTCACGAAGTGCGCCAGGCTCAATCGTCCTGCCCGTTCGGCGGTCGTTTGTCTTCAACACACTTCGGCTTGGCACTCGCATGCGCAGAGGCGCACGTTCCGCTGTTCGATCACTTGAGGTTTTTATGACACCGCGTTTGCTGGCCATGGCGCTGGCGCCCCTGCTCGGGCTGTTCATTGTTGCGCTGGGCAACGGCTTTCTGTCTTCCTTGACCACCCTGCGCCTGGGCGCCGCCGGCGAATCGGCGACGATGATCGGCATCGTATCCTCGGCCTATTTCATCGGCCTGACGCTGGGCGCGATCTTCAACGACCGGCTGATCCTGCGCATCGGCCACATCCGCGCCTACAGCAGCTTCGCCTCGCTGATCGCCGCGACCATCCTGTTGCAAGGGCTGTTTTATGACACCTGGGGCTGGGTCGTCCTGCGCCTGATCAACGGCTGGGCCACGGTCGGCGTGTTTCTGGTGATCGAGAGCTGGCTGCTGCTGGCCGGTGACGCGAAAATTCGCGGCCGTCTGCTGGCGCTGTACATGATCGTCCTCTACGGCGCCGGGGTGCTGGGTCAGGCGTTTTTGGGGAAAATCACCGGGCTGGGTGACACCGCGCCGTTCATGGTTGCCGGCATGCTCGCGACGCTGTCGGTGCTGCCGATCGTGATCCTGCCGCGGGTTTCGCCGCTGCTGGAACAGGTCGAACCGCTCAAGCCACGAGCGCTGCTGGGCGTATCGCCTACCGGTTTGGTCGGCTGCTTCGGCTCCGGCGTGACCATCGCGGCGATCTACACCCTGTTGCCGCTGTACCTGCAACGCATCGGCCTGAACGTCGGCGAAGTCGGCAGCATGATGGCCTGGACGATCCTCGGCGCGATGCTGCTGCAATACCCGGTCGGGCGCTGGTCCGACCGCAAGGATCGCCTGCAAGTGCTGACCGTGCTCTGCGCCGCGTGCACCGTGCTGTCGCTGGTGATCGTACTGGTGCCGCTGTCCTCGACCCTGCTCGCGGTGATGCTGTTCCTGTTGGGTGGCGGCGTGTTCGCGCTGTACCCGGTTGCGGTCAGCCATGCGGCCGACCGTGCGCCGGTCGAAACGTTGGTGCCGATGATTCAGGGCATGCTGCTGATCAATTCGCTGGGCTCGGCGATGAGCCCGCTGCTGATCTCCCCGGCGATGAACGCCCATGGCGAAACCGGCTTGTTCTGGGCCTTCGCGCTGGTCAACCTGGCCATGGTGACGTTCTTCTTCTGGCGTCGCGGCAAACGTCCGGTGCCGGCCAACCCGGCCCCGTTTGCGGCGGCAGCGACGTTCTCGCCAACCGGCGCCGAACTGCGGGTGACCGAAGATCTGCGTCAGGCAGCACAGGAACATCCGCCAATGGTCGATGCGTTGAGTGGCGAAGCGGCGCCGCCAACGGGATCGCGCTTCGAAGCCAGTTGAGTTTCTGGCGGGCATAAAAAAACCGGTGACTTTCGTCACCGGTTTTTTATTGCCTCTGAATCAGTGCGGCGCGCGCGGGATCGTTTTCATCAGATCCTCAGGGCTGATATGCCCCACCACACTGCCCGGCTGCGGCAGATTCAGGATGTGGCCCTTCATCTTGCCGATCACGTGCATCTCGCACGGTTTGCAGTCGAACTTCAGGGTCAGCACTTCGTCGCCATGAATCAGCTGCATCGGCGCGACTTTGGTTTTCACGCCGGTCACGCCTTTGGCCTGTTTCGGGCACAGGTTGAAGGAGAACCGCAGGCAGTGCTTGGTGATCATCACCGGCACTTCGCCCGCCTCTTCATGGGCTTCGTACGCCGCGTCGATCAGCTTCACGCCGTGACGGTGGTAGAAGTCGCGAGCCTTCTGGTTGTAGACGTTGGCCAGGAACGACAGGTGCGCTTCCGGGTACACCGGCGGTGGCGTGGTCTCGGCCTTGCGCGAACCGCGCGGGTGGGCGGCAACGCGGGCGGCAGTCAGCGCCTCGATCACTTCACGGCGCAACGACTTGAGCTGCGAATTCGGGATGAAGAACGCTTGCGGCGCATCGAGTTTGATCGAGGTCGCGTGGTACTCGGTGGTGCCGAGTTGGCCAAGCAGGTCGTGCAAGGTCTCCAGCGCCTGCTCCGGTTTGTTGGCGACGCCGAACGGGCCTTCCAGCGCGACGCTGGCGCTGATGCCCTCTTCACTGGTCACGGTCAGTTCCAGACGCTCTTCACGCAACTTCGCCAACCAGCTCACGCCGATACGACGCTCGGCGGAGGTCTTGAGCAAGGCCTGCTGCCAGTTGTGGTCGAGGTTGCGGTTCAGCGGGTGGTTCGGGCGCAGCTTGTACAGGCCTTCCGGCATCTCGTTCGGCTCGACGCGGTAGCGGTAGCGCTTCTCGCCCTCTTCCTCGAACTCGCCCTTGGCTTCGGCGATGTTGGCGCGGAACCCCACCACTTCGCGCTTGACCAGCACGTTGAGGCCGTCGCCGTTGGACAGCGGCTCGTGGGTGATCACTTGCATGTCATGCTTGCCGACTTTCTCGACCACGCCCACCGCCAGACCGGTGAAGGTCGGCGAATCGAACGCGCCGATGTCGATCTTGCGCTCGCTGACGAAGTAGTCGGTGCTGCCACGGTGGAAGGTCTTTTCCGGGTCCGGCATGAAGAAATGCGCGGTGCGGCCGCTGGAAGCGCGGGCCAGGTCCGGACGGTCGTTGAGCACGTCGTCGAGGCGCTGGCGGTAATAGGCGGTGATGTTCTTCACATAGCCCATGTCCTTGTAGCGACCTTCGATCTTGAACGAACGCACACCGGCCTCGACCAGCGCGCGGATGTTGGCGCTCTGGTTGTTGTCCTTCATCGACAGCAGGTGTTTTTCGTAGGCGATCACGCCACCCTTTTCGTCTTTCAGGGTGTACGGCAGACGGCAGGCCTGGGAGCAGTCGCCACGGTTGGCACTGCGCCCGGTCTGCGCGTGGGAAATATTGCATTGACCGGAAAACGCCACGCACAACGCGCCGTGAATGAAGAACTCGATGGCGGCATCGGTTTCATCGGCGATCGCGCGGATTTCCTTGAGGTTCAGTTCACGGGCCAGTACCAGTTGCGAGAAACCGGCCTGATCGAGGAACTTCGCCCGCTCAAGGGTGCGGATGTCGGTCTGGGTGCTGGCGTGCAGCTCGATGGGTGGAATGTCCAGCTCCATCACGCCCAGGTCCTGGACGATCAGCGCATCGACGCCGGCGTCATACAACTGATGGATCAGCTTGCGCGCCGGCTCCAGTTCGTTGTCGTGCAGGATGGTGTTGATGGTGGTGAAGATGCGCGCGTGATAGCGACGGGCAAATTCCACCAGTTCGGCGATTTCGCTCACCTCGTTGCACGCGTTGTGGCGCGCGCCGAAGCTCGGGCCGCCGATGTACACCGCGTCGGCGCCATGCAGGATGGCCTCGCGGGCGATGGCCACGTCACGGGCGGGGCTGAGCAGTTCCAGGTGATGTTTGGGCAAGGACATATGTTTTTTTAGTCAGGCTGTCACGGTTGAGGCGCGCATTGTAGCCGCGAAACGCGTGGGCGGCACGCCTGTGCTGCCGGGTGGCTGTTTTCAACCCGTCACGATCAGATCGTTCCCACGCGGACCGTCACCGATCGTTCCCAAGCCCGGCGTCACAGATCGTTCCCACGCTCTGCGTGGGAATGCAGCCCGGGACGCTCCGCGTCCCTTCCAGAGCTGGAACGCGGAGCGTCCCTTGAGGCATTCCCACGCGGAGCGTGGGAACGATCATTACGGGGTCAGGCCTTGGCAGCCATCGCAGTCACTTCCACCTTCATCCCCTCAACGGCCAGCGCCGCCACGCCAACCGCCGCACGCACCGGCCATGGCTTGGCGAAGTAGCGCTTGTACACTTCGTTGAACGCAGCGCGATCAGCCATGTCGGTCAAATAAATGGTCAGGTGCAGCACGCGGTCCATCGAGCTGCCGGCCTTTTCCAGCGCCACTTTCAACGCCTGCAACGTGCATTCGCTTTGCGCGGTGACGTCGCCCAGTTCCAGGCTGCCGTCGGCACGGGTCGGAATCTGGGTCGACATCAGGATGCCGTTGAATTCGGTCACGTCCGAAGAGATCGAGTCTGCATCCGGGTCCGGGGTGTAGGTGATGTCTTGGTTGGCCATGGGAAAGTCCTTCGCTGGCAGTGAGGACGGCGCCATCGCGCGCCGTTTCGGGCGGCCAGTTTACAGACCCGGTCGCCGGTGGGAAGTCCCGACGCGGTGTGTCAGCCCTGCGCCAGTATCCGCCGCAGTTCCAGCGCATTGCCGAGTGCCGCGCCGCTGGCGGTGTTGTCGAAAATGCACCAGGTATCGACGCCGTCGACAGCCGCCACCTGCAAATCGCCGGCGAGCGTTTCCAGATACGCCGAATCATAGGGGCTGTGATAAATCCGTGGCGAACCGTGCAGCCGCCAGTAGCGCACGCCCGGCCAGCCGCACGGAGCCGTGTCGGTGCTGATGCGCGAGGGATCGACCACCGCTGGTGCGATGCGATACGCCATCAACAACAGTTCGGCGGCGGCCCAGGATGCGTGGCGCGGCTCCAACACCACGGCCCCGGAATAACGCTGGCGCAAGCCGATGAAAAAGGCCTCTGCAAGCGCTTCGTCAAACGTCAGCGACGGCGGCAACTGCAGCAGCAGGCAACCCAGATGATCACCCAGCCCCGAACACTGCTTGAGAAAGGCATCGAGCTCAGATTCGCAGTCCCGCAGGCGTCGCTCATGGCTGATCAACTTGGGCACTTTCACGCAAAAACGAAACCCGTCCGGCACCGACTCGGCCCAACGGGCGTAGGTTTGGCGTTGGTGCGGACGGTAGAAGGAACTGTTGATTTCCACGCCATTGAGCAGCGCGGCATAGCGTTGCAGGTGGGTGCCCTGCTCCGGGAAGTCCGGCCAGTATTCGCGGGGCAGGCTCCAGCCGGCGCAACCGATGAAGATCGACGACGCAATCAAAACAGTACCCTGCCCGTTTGGATTGGTTTACCCATCAGGAAACTGGCGAGCAGCCATTTGAACAGGGCTGATTCGTTCAGCGGATGCAGGTCGATGTGCAAGTCTTGGGCGTTGATGGTTTTGGTCATGCAGCTTTTGAGCGAGCGTCGGCGTGATGAGTGCGGGGCTGGCGACGAATGGCTTTGGGGCGTAAAGCGTCAGGCTTCTCCTCCTTGGTAGAGGATCGATAAACAGGTTTGGATCGTGCCGTTTAAAGACATGTCGGAATGCGTCCGGATGCCTACAAATCCTTGCGCCAGAGCCTACCGCTACGCCAGAATCCGCCGGCTTGTGCGCCTTGGGGTCGGCCGGTAACTTGGATCGGGTCACTGATTCGCAGTGATCGGGTTTAGCAGCCCGTGGTCAACCTAAGGTCGTACGCGCACTATCAATCAGGCTCTATGCCTGCATTTGATGGCGGCTGTACGCAGGGCGCTTCGGCGCGCCGGCTTCCTTAGGTTCCCCGGTCTGCTAACCTGCGTCCAGCTGCCACCCTTCTTTTAGCAGAGAAGCGGTTTCAGCATCATTTCGGAACCTGAAAATGATCAAACCTTCTCCAAATCCCCCGGTTACCGCACCGGCCAGCATCACCGACCCAACTTCCCCCTACGAATGCCCTGACTCCAAGAGATTCAACGAAGCCGCCAACCGCGCCCTCGACTACCACCTCGGCCCGATCTCAGCCCACATGATGGCCGCGCCCTACTACCCCAACCGTCTCTACCAGACCAACCCGGCCAGCAACAACGAATCCCTGCTCGCCGACGCCTGCGAAACCCTGGGCTCGGCCAACGTGATGCTCAACAACCTCGTCGACGCCCTCCAAGGCCCCCACCGCAAAACCGCGCAGGGCATCGCGCAGATCGTGATGCTGGCGGAACTGGCAGTGAACAAGGTGCTGGATAACATTGTGCCGACGGAATAAGTCGCACCAGCAAGTTATCTTTGCTGCCAATCAAGATCAAAAGGGGACGATAAAATAAATCGATCCCCTTTTGATTATTTTGATTTTTATTATTTTTCAATTTTACTCTGTCGCTTATTACGCCATCAAACTTTTATAATTGATTGTGGGCGCCAACTCCTCCAACTCCTCAAACTCCTCCAACTCCACCATCCTCATTCTATTAGTTTGCGGAGCTACCACAGACGCAATAGCGCTCTTTCCATCCGGGGCTAACTGCATACCAACAACCGTAACCCCATATTTTTCCGCAATCCGCTCACACAAGACTGATTGATTGAATCCCAACGCCAAGTCAAATATGGTGATTTTTTTGGTGTTTTCCATGTTCTTCTCCACATCAGCAACAAAGGGAACAGCAACAAAGGGGACAGATTTATTTGCCAACCCCACCTTTACTCTGCTTTTTATTTGATTAAAGTAACCTTCACCCCTTCATTTTTAATTCAACTAATTTTGATTCAATTGTGCAAAAGTAGTAGCGGCAGCAGGGTCAGATGAATCATCTGGGGGGACGTAGACAGCCTGTAATGACGTAATACTTCCATTACGACTAACAGGTCCCACCTCTAACACCCGCACATTATATTTGCGTTGAATTGCAGCCTTGACACTCTCAGGCGTCGCCCCCTCAGGTAACTCCGTGACCAAAAGCTTTTTAGTAGCCATTACCGCACCTCCTTGAATTCTATTAAACAACGGGGACAGATTTATTTTCCAACCCCACCTACCAAAAGTATCAACACAAACACCCGCAGCCGCACCTGACAAAAATGACAGTTTTTAATACTTATTCAGAACCACAGAAATTCTAAAAAATCATAAGAAGCAAACAACTCATATTCATTTAGTGACTCCCTCCCCCCCAGGCGGATACATTGACCTGTTCGAGCTCAAGGAAGCATTGGGCATAAAAGTTTTTGCCTACTGCTTGATGACCAATCATGTCCACCTGCCTGTCGCCCCCGGAGAAGCGCCGTGCACTCTGGACAACTCATGCAAGCCATCACCGCGCGGATGAATCGGTATCGCAACAAGGTTGAGGGGCGGACAGGCACGCCATGGGAAAGTCGCTTCATAAGGACCTTTGCGTCCTGGATCCAGGACCTGCCGATGCCATACGGCGTGAACGCTACAAGTCGTCGAGATACCCCTCCCTCAAATGAATTACAACTCACAAGCGCTGCGCTTCAGCGGGTCCAACTGACTGGAAACCTGAAATTCGTCGACGAAATCGAAAAAATCACCGGAAGACGTATTCTTTTCAGAGAACAAGGACGACCAGAGAAAATAACTTAACGTCAAAAGGGGACGATTAAATAAACCCGCCCCCCATTTGATAAAAAGCGTTTTAGTAGCCATAGCCACTTACTAAACCCACCCTCAAAACAATAAAACACGATAAATCAAATCGATTCAACCAACCCTCCCTTTAGATTTATAGCTGTTATAGGCCTCCAGCGAAACGTGCTCCACCATCCATCCATTATTCTCGACACTCCACGTTGCCCGGACAACGTAACGTAGCATTCCATCCCTGTAATACTCCTTAAGTTCATTTAGCTGATCTTTGCTATATCCGTACTGCCAAGTTTTATCGGTGGGACCATATGGACTTGACACTTCCTCTTCAACTCGTAAAAACATGACTTTTCTCCTTAACGACAAACAAGGGCAAACAGAGGGGACAAAAACAAGGTGGACAGATCTATTTTCTGCGCATCCACAATCAAAGTATCAGCAGAGACAGCCACAACCACACCTGACAGAAATAACAGTTTTTAATACTGATTCAGAACAACCAAAATTCTGAAAAACCATAAGAAGTCGCAGAGACAGACTTATTTAATTCATTCCCTCAGCTCAGGCGGATACATTCTCTGACACATCCTGCTTGTCTATACGTCGCCACCTTCTAAGCTTCATCCATCTTGCTGCTCGCCCCCCCAGGGGAATCAACGTCCAGCCTTGGACAGCTCATGAAAGCCCTCGCCGGGCGGATGACCCGGTATCGCAACAAGGTTGAGGGGAGGACCGGGACGCTGTGGGAACGTCGCTACCAATCCAGCGTCGTTCAATCCGACACCTATCTATTGGCTTGCGGTCGCTACATCTAGCTAAACCCAGAGCGAGCCCGCATGGTGGCGCTAGCAGAAGATTATCGTTGGTCATGTTTTGCTCTGCGTCTATGCGATTTTTCTGAATCCACATGGCTGGAAAAAGCTCCCTGCTTTATGGAGCCAGGGCTTACGGATGCCAAACGGCGTGAACGCTATAAATCGTTTGTTGAGATGGCGACACCCACCAATGAATTGCAACTCAGAAGGGGAGCACGTCGGCGGGGCCAACTGACTGGAAACCTGAGATTCGTCGACGAAATTGAGAACATCACCGGGAGACGCATTCAATTCAGAGACCGAGGACGACCAGAGAAAAGTGCTTGACATCAAAAGGGGACAAATAAATAAATTTGCCCCCTTTTGATTGTCCCCTTTTGATTTCTTTTTTTCAGCGTGGTGGTGGTACCGCCCAGTGAATATCGCTTTCAAAAAGAGATGATTCATGCATAATTTGCTCTCGAGCTAGCTTCGGCTGCGAAACCACACATTCAACTTTCGCACTAGCTCCATCATTACTTCTTTCAATACTAATGACAGAGCGCACTGCGTAGTTCTCCCGTAATTCCTTCTCAATGTCAGCATCGGTTATTTTTTCCGACAAACCCGAAATCTTTACAGTCGCCATGAGCAACCTCCTTGAAACAAACAATGGAAACAGACTTATGTTCTCTTCCTTCACCTGACAAAGTATCTGCACAAACAGCCGCCATCGCACCTGACAGAAATGACAGTTTTTAATACTGATTCAGAACCACAGAAATTCTAAAAAATCATAAGAAGCAAACAACTCATATTCATTTAGTGCCCCCCAGGTGAATACATTGACCTGTTCGAGCTCGAGGAAGCATTGGGCATAAAAGTTATTGCCTACCGCTTGATGACCAACCACGTCCACTTGCTGCTCGCCCCCCCAGGGGAATCAACATCCAGCCTTGGACTGCTCATGAAGGCCCTCGCCGGGCGGATGACGCGGTATCGCAACAAGGTTGAGGGGAGGACCGGGACGCTGTGGGAACGTCGCTACCAATCCAGCGTCGTTCAATCCGACACCTATCTATTGGCTTGCGGTCGCTACATCGAACTAAACCTAGTGCGAGCCCGTGTGGTGGCGCGAGCAGAAGATTATCGTTGGTCAAGTTTTGCTCCGCGCCTGTGCGATTTTTCTGAATCCACATGGCTGGACAAAGATCCCTGCTTTATGGAGCCAAGGCCTACGGATGCCAAACGGCGTGAACGCTATAAATCGTTTGTTGAGATGGCGACACCCACCAATGAATTGCAACTCATAAGAGGAGCACGTCGGCGGGGCCAACTGACTGGAAACCTGAAATTCGTCGACGAAATTGAGAACATCACCGGGAGACGCATTCAATTCAGAGACCGAGGACGACCAGAGAAAAGTGTTTGACATCAAAAGGGGACGACTAAATAAATTTGTCCCCTTTTGATTGGTTTGGTTCAGCGCGCGATACTCCTCCATGAAAATTCGCCTTGAAAAAAATATGCGCTATCCATAAGTTTCTCTTGAGCTAGCTTCGGCCGCAGAACCTCATACTCAAATACCGCGCGAGTTCGATCGCTACTCCTTTCAAATTTAGAAATGAGCACTGGCTGGTGCATCCGTAATTGTTTCTGAATTTCAGCATCATTCATCCCTTCCGGCAAATCAATAATTTTTGCAGTCGCCATGAGCAATCTCCTTGAAATAAACAATTGAAACAGATTTACGTTCTTTTCCTTCACCTGACAAAGTATCTGGACAAACAGCCGCCATCGCACCTGACAGAAATGACAGTTTTTAATACTGATTCAGAACCACAGAAATTCTAAAAAAACATAAGAAGCAAACAACTCATATTCATTTAGTGACTCCCTCCTCCCAGGTGAATACATTGACCTGTTCGAGCTCAAGGAAGCATTGGGCATAAAAGTTTTTGCCTACTGATTGATGACCAACCACGTCCACTTGCTGCTCGCCCAGGGGAGTCAACATCCAGCCTTGAACAGCTTATGAAAGCCCTCGCTGGGCGGATGACGCGGTATCGCAACAAGGTTGAGGGGAGGACCGGGACGCTGTGGGAACGTCGCTACCAATCCAGCGTCGTTCAATCCGACACCTATCTATTGGCTTGCGGTCGCTACATCGAGCTAAACCCAGTGCGAGCCCGCATGGTGGCGCGAGCAGGATTATCCTTGGTCAAGCTTTGCTCTGCGTCTATGCGATTTTTCTGAATCCACATGGCTGGACAAAGATCCCTGCTTTATGGAGCCAGGGCCTACGGATGCCAAACGCCGTGAACGCTATAAATCGTTTGTTGAGATGGCGACACCCACCAATGAATTGCAATTCATAAGAGGAGCACGTCAGCGGGGCCAACTGACTGGAAACCTGAGATTCGTCGACGAAATTGAGAACGTCACCGCGAGACGCATTCAATTCAGAGACCGAGGACGACCAGAGAAAAGTGTTTGACATCAAAAGGGGACGACTAAATAAATTTGTCCCCTTTTGATTTGTTTGGTTCAGCGCGCGAGATACTCCCATAGAAGATTTTTTCGAGAAGACACTTCAACCATCAGTTTCTCTTGAGTTTGCTTCGGCTGTGGAAGCACACATACAACTTTCGCACGAGTTCCATCACCACTTCTCTCAATACTAGCAACAGAGTGTATTCCGCACTTCTCCCGTAACTTATCCCCAATTTCAGTATCAGTTACGTTTGCCAACAAACCCAAAATCGTTACAGTATTCATGAGTAACATCCTTAAAAACAAACAATGGAAACAGATTTACGTTCTTTTCCTTTACCTGACAAAGTATCTGCACAAACAGCCGCCATCGCACCTGACAGAAATGACAGTTTTTAATACTGATTCAGAACAACCAGAATTCTGAATAACTATAAGAAATCACCAGCGCAAGCCCCTTTAAATCATTCCCCCAGAACCAGCCAATCCCGCTCCATCGGTACCGCCCCCCCCAACTGGATATCCCCCCAATCCCAATTATGCTCAATGAAACCCCGCCCTCCCGCGCGGGGCGGTGATTCTGTGCACGCTCCACGAAACACCTGATCCGGCATCCGCCACAGGCCTCGGGTACGCGACGTTGATGAAGTGCTCCGGCCTATAACAACAAGCACGACGGAGAACACCCATGGCAGTACTCGACAGCATGTCTACAGGCAGTGCCCCGCACCACAGCGTCAGCCGAGAGGAACGCAAGGTCATCTTTGCGTCGTCCCTCGGCACGGTGTTCGAGTGGTACGACTTTTATCTCTACGGCTCCCTGGCGGCGATCATCGCCAAGCACTTCTTTGCCGGGGTGAACGAGACCACGGCGTTCATCTTCGCCCTGCTCGCCTTTGCCGCCGGTTTTGCGGTGCGGCCGTTCGGGGCGATTGTGTTCGGGCGGCTGGGTGACATGATCGGGCGCAAGCACACGTTTCTGATCACTATCGTGATCATGGGTGTGTCGACGGCGATTGTCGGGCTCCTGCCTGGTTACGCGACCATCGGGGTTGCGGCGCCGATCATTCTGATTACCCTGCGCCTGCTGCAAGGCCTGGCGCTGGGCGGCGAGTACGGCGGTGCGGCGACGTATGTGGCCGAGCATGCGCCGAAGGGCAAACGCGGTTATTTCACGTCATGGATTCAGACCACCGCGACCCTGGGTCTGTTTATGTCGTTGCTGGTGATCCTCGCCTGCCGTACCGCGCTGGGCACCGAAGCGTTCGAGGCCTGGGGCTGGCGGATTCCGTTCCTGCTGTCGATCCTGCTGCTGGCGGTCTCGGTGTACATCCGGTTGCAGCTGAACGAGTCGCCGGTGTTCAAGAAAATGAAGGAAGAAGGCAAGTCGTCGAAAGCCCCGCTGACCGAGTCGTTCGCCCGTTGGGACAACCTGAAAATCGTGATCATGGCCCTGCTCGGCGGCACCGCAGGCCAAGCGGTGGTCTGGTACACCGGGCAGTTCTACGCGCTGTTTTTCCTGCTGCAAACCCTGAAGATCGACCCGCAGACCGCCAATCTTTTGATCGCCGGTTCGCTGCTGATCGGCACGCCGTTCTTCGTGATTTTCGGCAGCCTGTCCGACCGCATCGGGCGCAAGGGCATCATCATGGCCGGGTGCATTCTGGCGGCGGTGACCTACTTCCCGATCTTCCACGCGCTGACCCAGTACGGTAACCCCGACGTGTTCGTCGCCCAAGAGAAGAACCCGGTCAAAGTGATCGCCAACCCCGACCAGTGCTCGTTCCAGTTCGATCCGGTGGGCAAGGCCAAATTCACCAGCTCGTGCGATCTGGCGAAAACCATCCTGGCGAAACGGGCGATCCCGTACGAAAACGTGGTGGCGGAACCGGGCACCGTGGCCCAGGTGCGTATCGGCGACAAAGTCATCGAAAGCTTCGAAGGTACGACCCTGCCGGCCGCCGACTTCAAGACCCGTAACGACGCCTTCACCGCCAGCCTCGGCGCCGCGCTGAAAGAAGCCGGTTACCCGGAAAAAGCCGACCCGGCCAAGACCAATTACCCGATGGTGCTGCTCCTGCTGACCGTTCTGGTGATCTACGTGACCATGGTCTACGGTCCGATTGCCGCGTGGCTGGTCGAGCTGTTCCCGGCGCGCATCCGCTACACCTCGATGTCGCTGCCGTATCACATCGGCAACGGCTGGTTCGGCGGGTTCCTGCCGACGGTGGCGTTTGCGATGGTCGCGGCCACCGGGGATATCTACTACGGCTTGTGGTACCCGATCGTGATTGCGGTGATGACGGCGATTCTGGGGATCTTCTTCATGCCGGAGACCAAGGATCGGGACATTCATCACACCTGACCCAACTCCGTTCGATGCTGTGCATGGCGTTCACGCACAGCATCGAACGGAGTCACATCGGCGTCATTCTCCCCTGGTAACGTCCGCGCGCTCCTATGCCCGACCACCAAGGTTACCCTCCCGGTGTACTCAAGCCCGACGCGCCAGACTCTCATCCTGCGCGGCGGGCGCGCGTTCTGTCCGTCAGACAAGCTAAATCCCCGCCGACATTTGACGTTTTTTTTGCAAGAGTCAGGGTAAAGTGCCCTCACCGGCCAACCTGGAAGCAGTCAATGAACCTCCATACCCCTCAAGACGCCGATGACGAAATCCTCAATCAAGCGGCGCACTGGTGCCTGCGTCTGCAAGATGAAACCTGCACGCCTGACGAGCGTCAGGCGTTTCAGCAATGGATTCAGAGCAGCCCGCGCCACGCCTTCGAATACGCGAAGATGCTTGAGGTCTGGGAATTGAGCGATCAATTGCCCGACGAGCACGACAAATCGAAAAAACGCAAAGCCACCAGCCTGCCGTGCAGTTTTGAAGAGTTTCAACGCAACTTGACGCAGCGGGGCTAACATCGCGCCGGCCGACGCAAACGGCATCACCACTCATCCTTGGCAACGCATAGTCCTTGTTCGGGGTTAGAATCCGCGCGGTTCAGCTAACAGTTTAAGGATGACTCCGGCATGGCCACCCCCGACACCTCCCTGCAAGACACCGCCGCCCCCGAGGGCGTTTGTTTTGGCTGTGGCAGCAGCAACCCGCACGGTTTGCACATCAAGAGTTTCTGGCACGCAGACGGCGTGCACGTCATGGCCGAGCATGTGCCCGAAGCCAAATACTGCGGCTGGCCGGAGCTGGTCTACGGCGGCCTGATCGCGATGCTGGTGGACTGCCATTCCAACTGGACCGCGATGGCTTATCACTACCGGGCCGAGCAACGCGAACCCGAAAGCCTGCCACGTATCAACTGCGTCACCGGCAACCTCAGCATCAAGTTCATCAAGCCAACGCCGATGGGCGTGCCGCTGACACTGAAGGCCAGAGTCGACGGTGAAGTCGGGCGCAAGACCCGGGTGATCTGCGAGGTGTACGCCGGTGATGTGCTGACGGCGGTGGGTGATTCGGTGTTCGTGCGGGTGGATACCGAGCAGTTGGCGGCGGCCGCGCACGGTCGCTGAAATCCGTGATTGAAGGAAAACACGATGCCCGATCGCAAAATCATCATCCCCGACTCCATGAAAACCATCGTCGAACGCGCCGGCTACGCCCCGGCGGTTCTGGTCGGCGATACGCTTTATTGCGCTGGTCAGGTGGGCCGCACCGCTGATTTGCAAGTCATCGAAGACCCCGAGCAGCAATTCATCCGCGCCTGGGAAAACCTCGAAGAGGTGCTACAGGCCGGTGGCTGCACGTTCAACGATGTGGTGGAGATGACCACCTATCACGTCGACATGAGCCAACACATGCCGGTGTTTCGCGAAGTGAAAAACCGCGTATTCCCCAAAGGCTTCTGCGCCTGGACCTGCATCGGCGTCAGCGAACTGGCCCATCCGGGGCTGCTGGTGGAAATCAAATGCGTGGCGGTGCGCAGACGCTGAGCCTTACGCCGGCTGGTGACTGGTCACGCAGTGAATCCCACCACCGCCGGCGGCGATGGCGTCGATGTTGATCTGCACCACGTCGCGGTTCGGGTAGAGTTTTTTCAGCAGGTCGAAGGCCTTTTTGTCGGCGTCCTTGTCGCCAAACTCCGGGGCGATCACCGCGCCGTTGATCACGAAGTAGTTGATGTAACCGGCCGCGAAGTCGTCGTTGTCCTTGTTGAATTTGGTCTTGCGCGGCTTCAGCGGTGGCGAAACGGTGTGGATCTGCAACGGACGACCGTCGGCGTCGGTGGCTTTCTTCAGGATTTCCAGGTGCGCCAGGGTGACCTTGTTGTCGTAGGAGCGCGGGTCGGTGTCGAGGTTGGCGATCACCACACCGGGCGTGACGAAGCGTGCATAGAAATCGACGTGCGCGTCGGTGATGTCCTTGCCCTTGATGCCCGGCAGCCAGATGATCTTGCGCAGACCGAGGCGTGCTTTCAGTTCCGCCTCGACGTCAGCCTTGCTCCAGCCGGGGTTGCGGTTTTCGTTGACCCAGCAGCTTTCGGTCATGATCGCGGTGCCGTGGCCGTCGACTTCGATGCCGCCGCCCTCGCCCACCAGTTCGCTGCGCTGGTAGGTCGCCTGCGCATCGGCCGCCACGCGCTTGGCGATCTTCGCGTCTTTCGAATGCTGTTGCTTGTTGCCCCAGCCGCTGAAGTTGAAGTCCACCGCGCCCAGGCCGTTTTTTTCATCGATGACGAAGTTGGCGCTGATGTCACGCATCCAGATGTCGTCAAGGTTGGCGATCTGGTAGGTGATGTTGGACGTGCCGCAAATCTCTTCGGCCAGGCTGCGTTCGCTGCTGCGGCAGTAGATGGTGAGCGGTTCGTAGCGGGCGATGGCGCGGGCGATCCGGCCCAGCGCTTCCTGGACGTCTTCGGTGAAGTCTTCCCATATCGCATCCTGCGCGCCGAAGGCCATGTAGGCGCGTTCGTGTTTGTCGCCCTCGTCGGGCATGAACCAGCGACCTTCGCTGGCCGCCAGCAAACGCGCCGGTGACAGGCCAAGGCCCATGACGGCAGCGCCTGCGCCGGCGGCGACGGAAACCTGTTTGATGAACTCGCGACGAGTCGGCATGTGTACGTTCCTGATGGGTAAGGGGCCACCAAGGCAGCCCGGAAAAATCACTGTGCAGTGGCGGTCTTGAACTTGGTCCAGGTGCGCATGCGGGCGCGCATGTCGGCCTGGGGAATATCCTTGCCCGGTATCAGACGAGCATAGGTCGCTTCGTCGAGGTAGATGTCCGGGTTGTTGCGCATCGCCTCATCCACGTTCGGCCGGGCCTTGGCGTTGGAGGTCGGGTAACCGGTGAAATTGCTGATCGCAGCCATGTTCTCCGGGCGCATCACGAAGTTGATGAATTCGTAGGCGTATTCCGGGTGCTTGGCATCGACCGGAATGGCCATGGTGTCCATCCACACCGTGCTGCCTTCACGGGGTACGCGGTACTGGAAGCGGGTCTGTTTGCCGGCGCTGTCCGAAGTGCGCTGGGCCTGGGTCATGTCGCCGCTGTAGCCGAGGGACAGACACAGGTTGCCGTTGACCAGATCGGTCACCGGTTGCGACTGGAACTTGCGGATATACGGCCGCAGTTTCATCAGCAAGTCACTGGCCGCCGCCAGATCCGCAGGCTTGGCGCTGCGCGGGTCGCGGCCCAGATAGTTGAGCACCACGGCCAGCACTTCGTCCGGCGAGTCGATCATCGAAATCCCGCAGTCGGCGAATTTGGCCGCCAGTTCCGGTTTGAACAGCATGTCGAGGCTGTTGACCGGCGCGTCGGCCATACGCTGCTTGATCTGCTCGGCGTTATAGGTCAAGCCGATGGTGCCCCAGGTGTACGGCACGGTGGCCTTGTTCGAATGCTCGTAATGGCTGCGCAGTTTTTGCAGGCCGGGCTCGATGTCGCTCATCGCGCTGATCTTCGAAGGATCCAGCGGCAACAGGCTGCCGGCGCGCATCAGCCGTTCGGCCACGGTGTCGCCGGGGAAGATCAGGTCGTAGCCGCTGCCACCGGAAAGCATCTTGGCTTCCAGGGTTTCGCTGCCGTCCATCACGTCGTAGATCACCTTGATCCCGGTTTCGGCGGTGAATTTGCTCAGTGTGTCTTCAGCGAAATAGTCAGCCCAGTTGTAAAGCCGTAAGGTCTTGTCTTCGGCGTGCACGGCCGGCATCAGGCCGGCCAGCGCCAGGCCCAGAGCGCCCAGCAACCACTTGTGTGAAGTAGGCATATCAGACTCCTTGAGGATTCCAGCGGGCGTTAAGGTGACGGCCGTCCTGGCTCAGCAATGCGCCGTACATTTCCGGACGACGGTCGCGGTAGATGCCCCAGCTCAGGCGATCTTCACGCATGGCTGCCAGATCCAGGCTTTGCACCAGCACACCCGTGCTGGCGCGGTCGGCTTCGGCGAGCATTTTTCCCTTGTGGTTGCAGATGAACGACGAGCCGTAGAAATTCATTTGCAGCGTCGCATCGGTACCGGCCACTTCGCGGCCAACGCGGTTGGAGGCGATCACCGGCAGCAGATTGGCAGCCGCGTGGCCACGCATGGTCATCTGCCAGTGGTCGCGCGAATCCAGATCCGCGCAGCCCGGTTCCGAGCCGATGGCGGTCGGAAACAGCAGCACTTCAGCGCCCATCAACGCCAGGCAGCGGGCGGTTTCCGGGAACCACTGATCCCAGCAGATGCCCACGCCGAGGCGGCCGAACGCGGTGTCCCAGACCTTGAAACCGGTGTCGCCGGGGCTGAAATATTCCTTCTCCTGATAGCCGATGGCGTTGGGGATGTGGGTCTTGCGGTACACGCCCAACAGGCGCCCGTCGGCATCGGCCACGCTCAGCGAGTTGAAGTAGGCGTTGCCGGCCTTCTCATACCAGCTCAGCGGCAACACCACGCCCAGTTCACGGGCCAGTGCGGCGAAGCGCGACAGCACCTGACTGTCGCGGTACTCCTCGGCCAGCGCCATGTGCTGATGGCTCTGCTCGATGCAGAAATACGGCGTGGCGAACAGCTCCTGCAACAGGATCACTTGTGCGCCCTGTGCGGCCGCTTCACGCACCAACTGCTCGGCGCGGTCGAGGTTGCTTTTCAGGTCCCAGGTGCACGGCATCTGGGTAGTGGCGACTTTCAGCAGTGTCATCAATCAACCCTCCACCGGCCAGGCGGGCTGCTGTTGGGTGATGCAGTGCACACCGCCGCCGCCATGGGCCAGATGATTGATCTGCACCGGCACCACTTCACGCCCCGGGAACGCCTTGGCCAGGGTTTCTGCCGCCACATGGTCGGCCTCGATGCCGTACGCCGGCATGATGATCGCGCCATTGGCGATGTAAAAGTTGGTGTACGAGGCGCAGAACACTTCGGCTTCGGTGTCCACCGCATCGGTGGCTTCGTACAACTCGATCAACTCGAATGTACGGCCTTGGGCGTCGGTGGCCAGTTCCAGTGCGCGGCGGTTTTCCCGCACCACTTCGGCGTACACCGAGCTGCGATCATGAGTCGCGTCCACCAGCAACACACCGGGACGAGCGAAGGCGCAGACGCCATCGATGTGGCCGTCGGTCATGTCGCCGGTGACGTAATCCGGATCGCCCGGCAGCCAGATGGTTTTCTTCACGCCGAGCAGACGACCGAAGATCTCTTCCATCTCGGCCTTGCTCACGCCGGGGTTGCGGTTGGGGTTGAGCAGCACCGATTCGGTGGTGATCAACGTGCCCTCGCCGTCCACGTGGATCGCGCCGCCCTCGTTGCTCAACGCGGTGCCGAAGCACTCGCCGCCCAGGTGATTGAGCACACGACGGGCCAGGCTTTCGTCCAGATCATGGGCCGACTTGCCGCCCCAGGCGTTGAAGCGCCAGCTCACCCCGGCCAGACCTTGCGCCGGGTGGACCACGAAGCTTGGGCCGGAGTCGCGGCACCAGCTGTCGTTGACTGCCAGCGGGATCAGTTCGATGTTCGGCCCGCACAAGGCTTTGGCGCTGTCGATTGCCGACGGATCGACGACCATTTTCACCGGTTCGAACCGGGCGATGGCATTGGCGACGCGGGCGAAATCTTCCTGCACCAACGGCAACGTGACGCCCCAGCCCGACTCCCACAGGGACTGATTGTGGGGCCAGACCATCCAGGTCGCCGCGTGCGTCACCCACTCTGCCGGCATCATCCAACCGCTGTTGTTGTTTTTGTTCTGCTGCATGGTAAAAAGCCCTTTGAGTTAAGCCATTGTGTTCAATGAAAACAGCCTCGGCGGCATTGACGTGCATGCTAATGGCGGCCTTACGGGCAAACAAACGATGGATTTAGCGGGAAACTGATTAGAGGAACTTATCGATCATGCTCAAACACTGGCCCCCCCTCAGCTCGTTGCGCGGCTTCGAAGCCGCCGCAAGGCTGGGCAGTTTTCACAAGGCCGCCGAGGAACTGAGCCTCACGCAGTCGGCCATCAGCCAGCAGATCCGCAGCCTTGAGGCGTACCTCGAGCAACCGCTGTTTTTCCGCAGCGGACGCAGCGTCAGCCTGACCGACGCCGGCCACGATCTGCTCAGCACCACCCAGGCCATGCTGCAGCAACTGTCGGTGGGCATCCGGCGGCTGGGGCAATACCAGAAACCCAATCAACTGGTGCTCAACACCACGCCGGCGTTTGCCCGGCACTGGCTGCTGCCACGGCTGGGGGATTTCCGCCGTCAGCATCCGCAGGTCGATCTGTGGATTTTCAGCACCGATGAGGTGCCGGACATGGCGACCCAGACCATCGATCTGGCGGTGCGCGACGACATCAGTTCCCAGGCTGAATGCAGCTTCAAGGTGTTGCACGCAGACCGCCTCTATCCAGCGTGTCACCCGAGCCTGCTGAGCGTGCCGAGCGCGCAGCGGACAACACTGCACGGCGAGCGGGAAATGGACTGGAGCCATTGGGCGGTGGAATCGGGGATCGATGTCGGCCAGCAGGATCAGGGCTTGAATTTCTCTGATCCTGGGCTGCTGCTGGACGCGGCGTGTTCAGGTCTGGGGATTGCACTGGTCAGTCAGTTGCTCAGCCGTCAGGCGCAACAAAACGGGTTGTTGCAGCCAATGGTGGAGCAAACCATTCGCGGCCCGAACTGGGCGCTGCTGACGCACCGCGACAGCGAGAACGACCCGATGGCGCGATGCTTCAGTCAATGGCTGACAACTCAGCTGGCAGAACCCGATCCGCAGGTTCAGACCGCCGTGAAATGACCGGCGCCGAGCCGGCCTTCCAGTCGACCGAACAGTACGTAATGCTGATAACCGCTGGTGAAGGCACCCGTGGAAATCGCGTTCCTGACGTCCTGATTCATATGCAGGTATTGCGCTTCGTCGAAGTTCTCGGCACTGACTTCGCCATTGCGACCAAGCCTGTCGCTGTCAACTGGCAACCCCATGATCGTGCGTCGCTGAAAGTCGATGATCCGGTTGACGGCGTGACTTTCGAGCGGTCCCCGGTTGGAGTGCGCCGAGTAGATGTGCAATCCGTTGTTCGCGCAGCGATTGCACATGTCGATGCAGTTCGACTGAGTGGACTTGCGTTCGGTCAGTTGCGCCAGCGGCATGTCCAGGTATTTGCCCACCTGATATTCGGTCTGATTGAAAATCGAACAACACAGGATGGTGTTGCCATTGCAGTCGAGCACCAGCCAGTCATCCTTGAGCGTGCAGGCCTGCTGGGGGTACTGGCGGACCAGATTGACCAGGTCGTCGTAGGGCGGCAACGCGAGTCGCTGCAGGGTCTCGCGATCAGTATCGGTCACCGACGGGTCGCGCTCGATCAGCGCCAGCGTCTTCTCCAGCGGCATCATCACTGAATAACCGGTCGAGAACTGAAAGCCCAGGCTCTGGCTGAATTCGCGCATCAGCCCTTCTTCTTCCATGTTGTCCAGGTAGCGGTGGTAATAGACCTCGATCCGCGTGTTCAAGCCATGTTGCTGCTTGAGCTCATGCAGTTTGATCATGTTGGCCTTGACGGCTTCAATGTCACCGCCCACATGGCCCTGTTCGTACGTCTCCTGATAAAACCCGGATAGCGAGATACGGAAGAACCATGGATTGGCGAGCATCGCCGTCTCCATGTTTTTCGCCAGATTCAGGTTGGAACTGATGCCGCTGCGCAAACCGGCCGCGTTGATGATTTCGACAAACTCGCCAATTCGCGGGTGGATCAGCGGCTCGGTCCAGTTATACAGAAAGATCGCCTCGACCCCTTCGTTTCGGGCCTTCTCGACGATCTTCCTGAACATGTCAACTTGCATGGCTTTCTTGAAGTTGACATTTTCCGAGTTACCCATCGGACACGAAGGGCAGCTCAAATTGCACGCGCCGACAATATCGATGTACATATTCATTGCGAGTGACGCTCCTGGGGTGAATAGCGGTGCATCCAGACTGTCGACTTTTGTGATTGCCGTTATTCGCTATTTTTTTGACAGTCCGAGAGCGCCGCGAGCAAGTTCCGCGCCATTGGCACGCTTGGCCATCAATTCCACGATCCAATCGATAAATACCCGCAGCTTTTGGCTGATATGCCGGTTCGGCGGGTACGCAACGTACAGTGGCATCGGGTCAAGCGCCCAGCCCTCGAACAGCGCCACCAGTTCACCCCGGGCCTCGTGCTCTGCTGACATATAGCGAGGCAGCCAGAGCACACCCAGCCCGGCGAGGCCTGCCGCCAGATAGGCGTTGCCGTCATCGACCGCCAGGATATGTCGACCCTTGATCAGCAGATTTTCGGTTGCGTTGCGCAAGGCGTAAGGCACCGGCCTGCCGGTGCGCGCCCAGAGGAAACCGACCACCCGGTGATGGCTGTCTTCCAGTTCCAGGGGATGCGTCGGGGTGCCGGCCCGGGCCAGATAGCTCGGCGCGGCATAAACACCCAGCTCAAGATCGGCGACCCGACGGGCCATCAATGACTGATCCCGCAGCTCCCCGCCGCGGATCACGCAGTCGACGTTTTCATCGATGATGTCGACGATCCGGTCGCTGACGCCCATGTCGATCTGGATCTCCGGATATCGCGCACAGAACTCAGGCAGTGCCGGCACCAGAATCAGATTGGCCAGGGGGCTGGGTACGTCGACTCGCAAGCGCCCCTTGGGCTGGGCCGTCGCGCCGGGAAGGCTGGTTTCAGCGTCGTCCATGTCCGCGAGTAACCTGATCACCCGCTCGTAATACGCCGCACCGTCCGCCGTGACGTTGACCTTGCGCGTGGTGCGGTTGAGCAACTTCACTCGCAGCCGCGCCTCCAGTTGCTGAATGAGCTGGGTCACGGTGGTCTTGCTCATGTGCAGGGTTTCGGCGGCCTTGGTGAAACTGCCCGCCTCCACCACTCGGGCGAAGGCTTGCATCGCGTCAAAACGGTCCATATCCCACCTCTGATAGCGGCTCGATTGTTCGGGATTTGCAAACAGTGATCGCCAAGGTTGCGCGTTTATCGCGCCGAGGCAAGTCCCTACAGTTGCTCCATCACCGGTTTTCAACCCATTGAAGGAGAAGCCCCATGACCCGTGCCCAGCCAAAACGCGACGTGGTTTTCCCGCCTGGACGCCATGCGCTTTACGAGCGCAATCGCTACTCCCCGGCGGTCCGTTCCAACGGTTTTCTGTTCGTCTCCGGCCAGGTCGGCAGCCTTGAGGACGGCTCGCCGGAACCCGATCTCAAGCAACAGGTGCGACTGGCCTTCACCAACCTCAATGCAATCCTCGGCGCGGCCGGCGGCAGTTTCGATGACGTGGTGGACGTGACGGTGTTCATGGTCGACCCGCAATCGACCTTCGAAACCATCTGGGAAGTAGTGCCCGAGTTCTGGGGCGAGGCGCCGCACCCGACGATTACCGCAGTCGGCGTGACCTGGCTGTATGGGTTTCAGTTCGAGATCAAGGTGATTGCCAGGTTGCCGGAGAAGACACGGGTGTAGGCTTGCGGCCATTGCTCACAATTCGTGTTCAACGGCTTCACTGAAGCGCTCTTGATGCCATTTCTGCGATCAATATTCTGTCCTCATGTTGTTTTTGCCCGGACAGAAAAGAGCGCAAGCCATGCCCAGCCCGAGAACGCTGTACCAGAAGCATATCGACAGTCACACCGTCTGCACCCTCGACGATAAGGGCCACGTGCTGCTTTACATCGACCGCCAGGTCGCCAACGAATACACCAGCCCACAAGCATTCAGCGGCCTGCGCGAGGCCGGGCGTACGGTGTGGCGGCCTGCGGCGACGCTGGCGGTGGTCGATCATGTGAACCCCACCGCACCGAAACGCATCGCGACCATGCCCGACGCCGGGGGTGCGCGTCAGGTGTCGTACTTCGAAGAGAACTGCCGTGACTTCGGCATCGAGCTGTTCGATGTGCTGGACAAGCGCCAGGGCATCGAACACGTCGTGGCACCGGAACAGGGCTTCATTTTGCCGGGCATGGTGGTCGCGGCCGGTGACAGCCACACCACCACTTACGGCGCACTGGGCGCCTTCGGTTTCGGTATCGGCACTTCGGAAATCGAGCATCTGCTGGCAACTCAGACTCTGGTCTACAAACGTCTGAAAACCTTGCGTGTGACGGTCAACGGTGAGCTCGGCGCAGGCGTCACCTCCAAGGACATCATCATGGCGCTGATCGAAAAAATCGGCGCTTCCGGCGCCACCGGTTACGCCATCGAATTCACCGGCCCGGCCATCAGCGCCCTCAGCGTCGAAGCGCGCATGACCATCTGCAACATGGCCGTCGAGGCCGGCGCCCGGGGTGCGTTCATGGCGCCGGACGACAAGGTGTTCGCCTACCTGCGACACAAGCCGCGTGCGCCCAAGGGCAAGCTCTGGGAGCAGGCCGTCGAGCGCTGGAAAACCCTGCGCAGCGATGAGGGCGCGGTGTTCGATCGCGAAGTCATCCTCGATGTCGCCGCGCTGGAGCCGATGGTGACCTGGGGCACCAGCCCCGATCAGGCTGCGCCGATCAAAGGGCACGTGCCCGACCCGGCCGCTCAGCCCGATCCGATCCTGCGTCAGGGCCTGCAGCGCGCCCTCGACTACATGGGCCTGACACCCGGCATGCCGCTGAACGAAGTGACGATCAGCCATGCCTTCATCGGTTCCTGCACCAATGCGCGGATCGAAGATTTGCGCGACGTTGCCCGCGTGGTGCGCGGCAAGCGTGTGGCGGCCCATGTGCGGGCGATGATCGTTCCCGGCTCGACGTTGGTGCGCAATCAGGCCGAGGACGAAGGCCTGGAGCAGATCTTTCTCGACGCGGGATTCGAATGGCGGCAATCAGGCTGCTCGATGTGCCTGGCGATGAACGACGACGTGCTCGCGCCGGGTGATCGCTGTGCGTCGAGCACCAATCGCAACTTCGAAGGCCGTCAGGGCGCCGGTGCGCGCACCCACCTGATGAGCCCGGCGATGGTCGCCGCCGCCGCCATCAGCGGCCATTTGACTGACGTGCGCACCGTCGCGCTGGAGGCTTGAACCATGCAACTTTTCGACACCGTCAGCGGCAGCGCCGCGCCGTTTCTTGCATCCAACATCGACACCGACGTGATCATGCCCAAGCAGTTTCTCAAGGGCATCGATCGTCAGGGCCTGGATCGCGGGCTGTTCTTCGATCTGCGCTTTCTCGCCTCCGGCGAACCCAACCCTGAATTCGTGCTCAACCAGCCGGCCTGGCAGGACGCGGCGTTTCTGGTGACCGGCCCCAATTTCGGCTGCGGTTCCAGCCGCGAACACGCGGTGTGGGGCTTGAAGCAAGTCGGCATCCGGGCTTTGATCGGCACCACGTTCGCCGGGATTTTCTACGACAACTGCCAGCGTAATGGCGTGTTGGCGATTCAACTGGACGACGCGCAGTTCAAGCGTGTGGCCGAGGCGATCAGCGTCCCGGCGACCGCGCGGATCAGCGTGAGGCTGGCGCAGCAGACCCTCGAGCTGGCGGACGGCACGCAGATCGAATTCGAGATCGATCAGCTGCGCAAACAGTCGTTGCTGCTGGGACTGGACGCCATCGGCACCACGCTGCAACGCACCGAGCAGATCCGCGCCTTCGAGGCACGGCATCTGGCGGACAATCCCTGGCTGGGTTGATGGCAAAAAAACGGGCGGTTCATTGAACCGCTCGTTTTCATTCCACGGACAAATCGCGGAAGTACTCCTCCAGAAACTCCACGCATACCCGCAATTTCGCCGACTCGCTGAGGCGCGTCGGATAGACCGCCCAGACGTTGGCGCTCTGGGTGTAGCCGTCCAGCACCTGCACCAGCCTGCCCTGCTCGAGCATCGGTTTGACGTCCCACATCGAGCGCAACAGGATCCCGCCGCCGCTCAGCGCCCACTCCAGCACGATCTCGCCGCTGTTGGAGGACAGCGGGCCATTCACCCGCACCGTCTCTTCTTGCCCGTCCTTGCTCAGGGTCCAGATGCCGAACGCGTTGTTGCGCTCCTTGAGCACCAGACAATCGTGGTCTTTCAGGTCTTCGAGAGATTGCGGCGTACCCCGGCGTTCGAGGTATTCCGGCGTGGCGCACAGCACGCGCCGGTTGCTCACCAGTTTGCGCGCCAGATGCTGGCCCGGCAGGTCATCGCCGACGAGGATTTCCAGATCGAAGCCCTCGCCCACCAGATCGACCACCCGGTCGAACACGTCCAGCCGGATATCGAGTTTCGGGCACGCCCGGGACAACTGGCAGATCGCCGGCGCTACATGATTGCGGCCGAAACCGAAACTGCTGCAAATGTGCAGCGACCCCGCCGGCTGGTGCCGGGCCTGGGAAATCTCGCCGAGGAACTGATCGAAATCCCCCAGCAGTTTTTCCGCCCAGATCCGCACCCGCTCGCCATCGTCGGTAAGCGCGATACGCCGGGTGGTGCGGTGCAGCAGCTTGCTTGCCAGCGTGGTTTCCAGCACCGAGATGCGCTTGCTGATGTAGGCCGGTGAGAAGCCCAGCTCATCGGCAGCGCTGGCAAAACTGTTCTTGCGGATGACGGTGAGGAACACCTTGAGGTCTTCGGGCAAGGGAAATTGGTCACGATTCGTGTTCATAGGCCGCATGTTTCCGCTGTTTATCACGCATTTTGCGAAGGATACCATCGAATCACCGCCTCACCACCCGAGCCCGGTGCACCGTGGTCCCGGATCGGCGGTGCCTCGACGGTGATCCTGGCGACGCTGTTGCTCGGTTTCTTCGCCTGAACACTGGATGAATGCCAAGTGATAGCCGTTGCGGTGGCGCACACCGCAACGGCCAGAATGACCGTTCGGCGCTTTTTCTGGCAGCCCTGCACAAACGGGTCTAGGGTTGCGTAGCTGGCGAAATGCTGGCCACTTGGCAAACGTCGCTCGACGAGCGCCATCAGCGGCACTGGAAAAAAATCAGGGATGGTTTTTGTGCTTGCGCGGGTATTGCACTCTTGAAGAGTGAACGACCTATCCCTGTGTTTCGTTGCTTTCTATCAAGGACAGAAAGATGACAAACGTACAGGCGAGATTCCCCCGTTTGCCCCACCGGCAACCCCCTTCATTGACGCCCGAGGCCAGACCCGACGGTTTTGGCTGACGACGCTTGCGCGTGAGCCGGCGCTGCGGCGTCGCCCCTGCGCGAACCGAATTTGCGGATTGATCAGATCCCGACGGATCAGGCTGTCACGTCGCCGAGAATCCCGGCTGCCGGTGATTCTGGCGGATGTCGTTCGCCTGCCTGTCAGGAAAGGCGCCCCTTCTGCGCAAGGGGTCGAGCGGCACACACCCACGAGGAAGACCTCGATATGACCGGTTCAAACCACAACATCCCGCCCTACGGCGTCGCCATCCAGAGCGCGATCACCGGCGGCGATCTGCAGCAGATGAAGACTTTGTTGAAGCAGCGCGATTCAACGAAGCCGGAAGCGAAGGAGCTACAAACCGCGTACGAAAACCTGGCCAGAGAAGTTTCTCGACTGGAAAAACCTTAAGGCCAATTCCCACATTGCAATGGAGGCAATCAACATGTCAGCAACTCAGCAAAATGTCGGCTTGTTCCCGGTGAGCTACCGGATCGGTACGGGCCAGCCGGGGGCGCAGAGTCTTGCGCTGAACCTGCTGGTGTCCACGCCACAGCAGCAGGTGACCGGCAACGCCGCGGTGACTCAGGCGACCAATCCGCCGCTCGACATCGACTCGGACGTCTGGGGTGAATACACCTACATGACGGTGATGAAGCCCGGTGTCAGCAAGATCCTGATCACCGCCCAAGGCAACCATGGCGGTCCCGGCTCCAACTCGATCATCAACTTCAAGATCCACCTGGTGGTCGGCACCGACTGGCGCGAAGGCGTGGCCAACTATGAGTACTTCGACGGCCAGCGCTGGCACGAACTGAACAACGTGCCAGCGCATCTGCTGGAGGTGCCCTCGAACGTCCTTCAACCGTTCAATCCCGGCCCGGTGATCGAGCCGCACAAACCGGTCCTGCCGCTGTATGCCGCGCCGATTCAGGGCGCTATCGCCAGCGGTGACCTGGCCCAGATGAAGAGCCTGTCCGCACAGGCCAGACAGCAGTTGGAGCAATTGCCGCAATTACGCATAGCGGTGGACGCCGCCAAGACAGAAATCAGCCGCTCGCAAAGTCGCTGATCGGCTACTGGAACCCCTACTTTCACAAGGAGCAGCATCATGTCGATCGGACTTTTTCACACCCGCCTCATCGCCAGCAATTCACTGCTGGGCGCACCGGTTCTGACCCTCGATATCGTGGTCGATACCGTCCGCAAAAAAGTCAGCGGCACCGCGAGCGTGTTTCAAAGCACCTGGCCTCCGGTCAACTTCCATGCCCGGGTCTGGGGCGATTATTCCGAGGCCAGACTGACGCCGTCGGCCGAGAATTACATCATTCTCACCCTCGACGGCAGCCCGAGCGGTCCGCTGAGTCAGATCGCCCAGACCTTCCACCTCAAAGGCATTCTGGGCGACTGGACCAGCGGTTTTGTCGATTACCGCTACAACGAAGGCGGCCAGTGGCAGGACGTGCGGCACGTCGCCGTGCATCAGGCACCAAGTGTCGAGCCACTGCCGCCCGAGCATCACGTCCAGCCGCTGTATGCCGTGGCCGTGCAAACGGCACAGGCCAGCGGTGATCTGGCGCAGTTGAAAGTCGCTGTGCAGCAAGGCGAGCAACAGCTGGCCCACGAGGGCGCCTTGCGCAGTGCCCTTGAGCAGTTGAATGCGGAAATCGCGCGACTGGAAGCACGCTAAGCGGTGCCGCCCGGGCGCGGTCCTGGATGACCGCGCCCGGTCTTCCAGCCCATCGAGGTCAGTCCAATCGTGCCGCGCACAGGCCCGTGCGCAAGGATCTCCCATGACAGACAACCGCCCTGCCCGCTACCTCAGCGACACCGATCTCAAACGCTACGTGCCGGTGCACGTGGTCTGGGAAATCACCCTCGCCTGCGACCTCAAGTGTCTGCATTGCGGCTCCCGCGCGGGGCATCGGCGTCCCGATGAACTCAACACCCGCGAATGCCTCGAGGTAATCGATTCCCTCGCCGCCCTCGGCACCCGCGAGATCACCCTGATCGGCGGCGAAGCCTATCTGCGCAAGGACTGGACGCAACTGATCCGCGCCATCCACGACCACGGCATGTACTGCGCGATCCAGACCGGCGGGCGCAACCTGACTCCGGCGAAGATGCAGGCAGCGGTCGATGCCGGGCTCAACGGGGTCGGCATTTCCCTGGACGGACTCGCGCCGCTGCACGACAAGGTGCGCAACGTGCCCGGCTCGTTCGACAAGGCTGTGGACACCCTGCGCCGGGCCAAGGCGTCGGGGCTGGCGGTGAGCGTCAACACCCAGATCGGCGCGGCCACGTTACCGGACCTGCCTGAGCTGATGGACACCATCATCGAGCTCGGCGCCACCCATTGGCAGATTCAGATCACGGTGGCCATGGGCAACGCCGTCGACCATCCGGAACTGTTGCTCCAGCCGTATAAGCTGCTGGAAGTGATGCCGCTGCTGGCCCGGTTGTACCGCGAAGGACTGGATCGCGGATTGCTGATGAACGTCGGCAATAACATCGGTTATTACGGCCCTTACGAACATCTGTGGCGCGGCTTCGGTGACGAGCGCGTGCACTGGAGCGGCTGCGCGGCCGGCCAGACTGTACTGGCGCTGGAAGCGGACGGCACGGTGAAAGGTTGCCCGTCACTGGCCACCGTCGGGTTTTCCGGCGGCAACGTGCGCAACATGAGCCTGCACGACATCTGGCATTACAGCGAAGGCATGCACTTCGGCCGCCTGCGCTCGGTCGATGATCTGTGGGGCTACTGCCGAACCTGCTATTACAACGACGTCTGCCGGGGCGGCTGCACCTGGACGTCGCACTCGCTGCTGGGCAAACCCGGCAACAATCCTTACTGCCACTACCGAACCCTGGAATTGCAGAAACAGGGTTTGCGCGAGCGCATCGTCAAAGTCGAAGACGCCGCCCAGCGCTCGTTTGCCGTCGGACGCTTTGACCTGATCACTGAACGCATCGACACCGGCGAAAAAGTCAGCAGCGTCAGCGACAGCGGACAAGTGATCAAACTGGCCTGGATCAATCAGGGCCAGTCGTCCCCCGAGGAAGGACGCCTGCCGACGCAACTGGCCCTGTGCCGCGACTGCCTGCAATACATTCAGCCGCACGAATCGATCTGCCCGCACTGCCGCGCCGATGTCGCCGCCGCCGAAGCCCGGCACCTGACCGACCGGGCGCGGCAGCAGGCGATCATGAAGACGCTGACCGGTTTGCTGGCGGGAGTGCCGGGTTCATTGAGCTGAGACGGCTGCAGTGCCGTTCGCCCGTCTTTCGGGCTTCATCGGTCGCTCTGATTCTCGGGGTAATCGTTGAAAAAGCCCGAAAAACCTGACCGGCGCTGCCATTCGGGAAATAAGTAGCTGTTTTCCATGAAATTTATTGGCTTGAGGGGTTCACAGAACGAAAGAGCGCTGGTAAAGTGCCGCCCACTGTTGCAGAGGTCCTCCCGGGACTGAAACCAATAGCTACAGGGGCGTCGCCAAGCGGTAAGGCAGCAGGTTTTGATCCTGCCATGCGTTGGTTCGAATCCAGCCGCCCCTGCCATTTTTTCCTCGTTTCACCCTCCTCCGTTTCACCTCTGCCTCAACGGCATATCATTTTTTCAAATTCAACGTAATAGCCGAACGCACCAGCGCTTTCAGAGCCTTGGTATCGATCTTGTCGTCTTCGTGAATATCAATTGCCCGCCGGGTATTGCCCTCAAGGCTGGCGTTGAACAGTCCTGACGGATCCTCAAGCGCCGCGCCTTTGGCGAAGGTCATTTTCACCACGGCCTTGTAGGTTTCCCCGGTGCAGATGATGCCGTTGTGTGACCAGACCGGAACGCCGCGCCACTTCCACTCCTCGACGACCTCCGGGTCCGCCTCATGAATGACCGCGCGGATTTCGGCCAGCTTCTGGCCGCGCCAGTCGTTCAGCTCCTTGATTCTTGCGTCGATCAGCACAGAGGGATTCTCAGTCGCCGCGCCGCTGCTGTCCTTCTTCATATTCTTGTACTCCCGAAAACTCTTTCCGCTATCCAGCGTAGCGCCGACTGCGCCAAACGCCGGGCAAAAAAAGCCCCGCAAGGTGCGGGGCAAAGGAATTGGTTGGTTGCGGCCAACCAAAGGAGCATCGTCAAAAAGCGTTAACCGTCAGGCGTTACAGGCACTCCTGGGCAGCCCGTTCAAAACTCGACGGCATGAAACTCGAAGCCAGCAAGTGGCGCTCATACAAAAACACCTTGCCGCCGTCCTGTGCCTTGTAGGCTTCCAGCACGTTGTCCGCCGCCACCTTGCTCGGTACCACGATCCGGTAGCTGCGCTGGGTCTGCGAAACCGTCGGGTTCAGCGCACTGCCCTGCAGTTTCGGCACCACGCATTCGGCGTACTGGGCAGGCGTCTTGTGCGTCTGCAGGGTCAGCGTCGGGTCGTTCGGCGCAGTGGCGCAAGCGGTCAGCAACAAACTGGCAGAAGCCATGGCAGGGATAAAAAAGGCACGCATGGATAAAATCCTGAAAATAAAAGGTTCGGTTCTTCGGCAACGTTCAGTGTCACGGGCACTGCCGTTGCCGTTTTTGATTTGGGTGTTCAGCCTGCACTCACCAGGGCTTTGAGCGAGTCATCAAACTGCTTCAAGGCACTCAGTTGCAGGTCGCGCTGCTGTTCAATCCCGGCAGCGATTTCGGGCGCTGCCTTGTTGTGTACCCACACCGACGGCAGTTGCTTCTCCACCGCGCCTTCGGCCTTGCCGATGTATTGCAGGTTGGCGTCGTAGAAGCGTGCGGCGAACCGCGCTTCGACCTGGCTGTTGCGTTGGGTCAGCAGACGGTTGTGGGTGTCGAGCATCACCACTACGTCCGGATGAGCCTGCACCAGTGCATCGAGGCTGTCGTAGACGGTCACCGAGAGAAACTGCTGTTGCAGCGAACTCATCAGCCAGTCGATGGCCAGTTCCGGATCGGAGCTGTCGACGAAAGCATCACGGATCCGCGCATCGAGCGCATCCTTGGCACCGTTCACCGCCACATCGTGGTAACGCTCGAGGTATTGCAGGTTATCCAGAGTGTTTTCGCTGTACAGCACACCCACGGTTTGCGAGTGCTGCAGCGCGGCGCTGCTGGCGGCGACGGGCAGAAAGTGGCACGAGTTGGCATCGTCTGCGTAAGCCGGGGCTACGGTGGCGGCCACCCCGCCCATCAGCAGGGCGACTACAGCCAGTCGGGTCAAAGTCTTCATCGCGCAATTCCTTCAGCAGCGTGTTCGATGGAGGCGATTTTCCGCCCATCGGCGCCAAAGCAGAACTTGCGTTTCTTGATGGTCACTATTACTTGAACCAATAGTTGCGCGGCGTGCAGACTGCTGCACACTCAATCACAACGAAAACAGATGAGGATTACCCGTGCGAACCT
The DNA here is from genome assembly GCF_052045815.1 of Pseudomonas sp. 22085. Classification (NCBI taxonomy): domain Bacteria; kingdom Pseudomonadati; phylum Pseudomonadota; class Gammaproteobacteria; order Pseudomonadales; family Pseudomonadaceae; genus Pseudomonas; species Pseudomonas sp. 22085. The sequence goes on along the minus strand of NZ_JBQEQA010000012.1, from coordinate 159,536 downwards.
TTGACCTGATCCGCGATGCCGTCCTGCCCGAATTCCGCGACCGGGTGGCCGAATACCTGGTTGAATACGAAACCGTGCTGGGCCAGTCAGCGAACGATTCAGAGTCGGTGCGGGCCGTGGCCAATCAGTTGCGCGGTTATCTGCGCGGCCTCAATACCACGCGAGTACTGGGCATGGCGGATTGGGAAGAGCTCGACCGGCGCGTGCTGAACACCTGGCTAGCGCCCACTCGATGACACGCTAGACTCTTCAGGCTGCGCCCGCAGCGCCAGACCTGAAGGTGTCCCATGAGCAATAACACCGAACCCACGACATTCACCGGCTGGGCCGCCACTTCGGCCGGCGCGCCGCTGGAGCGCTTCAGTTACGACCCCGGCCGGCTGGGCGATGAGGAAGTCGAAGTCGCCGTGGAGTACTGCGGCGTCTGTCACTCCGATTCGACATCAAGCCGACCGACCGGGTCGGCGTGGTGGGTATCGGCGGCCTCGGTCACCTGGCGCTGCGTTTTCTCAATGCCTGGGGTTGCGACGTTACTGCCTTCACCTCCTCTCTGAGCAAACAGGACGAAGCCAAACGCCTCGGCGCCCACAAGGTCGTCGCCTCCACCGACAGCGAAGCGCTGAAAGCGATTGCCGGCACCCTCGACTTTCTGCTGATCACCGCCAACGCCAACCTCGACTGGACGGCCATGCTCGCCACCCTGCGCGGCAAAGGCCGGCTGCACTTCGTCGGCATCGTGCCCGACGCGATTCCGGTGCACGTGTTCAACCTCATCCCGCAACAGAAATCCCTGTCAGCCTCCCCGGTCGGCTCGCCCGCCACGGCAGCGACCATGCTGGAATTCTGCGCGCGGCATCAGATCCTGCCGCAGGTCGAGGAATTTCCGATGAGCAAGGTCAATGAGGCGGTTGACCATCTGCGCAGCGGCAAGGCGCGGTACCGGATTGTGTTGAACGCCAGCAAATGAAAGATTTGGCGCGCCGATTGTCATCGGCGCGTCACTTGCCTCACATAGAAGCAGATTGCATTAATAAATAAAAAATCAGTATTTATCGTTATAAAAATCTCGGCGTACTCTCAGCTCATCCCGTCATTTAACACAGTGAAGTGCGCCATGAAACCGACTGACAACCTGATCGACTTCGCCGTCTACCGCAAACGCCGCCACGCCCAGCAACAGGCCCGGCTGATGTGGGAAATGTATGCGTGCAATGCCGGTTATCAGGCTTGGCAGTGGGTGCAGGCCGCGCGTTCCAGCGAGACGCGTCAAGCGTGAACGCGCGTGAACCCTCGCGCTTTCTGGCGAGCGCCGATGAACCTGTGCTGGACCTGAACAACCTCGAATCCCTGGAAGAAGACCCGATCTGTGAACGCGTCGCGCAGAACCTGCAACGCCTGCGCGGCAAGCGGCATCTGTCGCTCGATGCCCTCGCCCGCCAGTGCGGCGTGAGCCGGGCGATGCTGGCGCAGATCGAATCCGGGCGCAGCGTGCCGTCGATCAAGGTGCTGTGCAAAATCGCCAAGGGTTTGAAGGTGTCGGTGGCAGCGTTTCTGGAACATCGCGCGTTTGAAGGCGTGGCCGTGTTGTCGGCGAGCCAGAGCAAGCGACTGGTGAGTGCCAGCGGCGCGTTTGTCAGTCGCGCCTTGTTTCCATTTGATGTGGCGCGCCAATCGGAATTCTACGAACTGCGTCTGAGCCCCTTGGGCGAAGATCAATCCGAAGGCCACGGCCCCGGCGTCCAGGAAAATCTGGTGGTGGCTCAGGGCGTGCTGGAGATCAGCGTCAACGACGAGCGCTATCTGCTGTCGACGGGCGACTCGATTCTGTTTTACGCCGACCAGCCCCATCGTTATCGCAACCCCGCCGACAGTGAAGCGGTGGCGTATCTGGTGGTGACTTACCCCGAACGCCTGGACTGACAAACAGACAACAAAAAGCCCGACCGGGAATTTCCCGGTCGGGCTTTTTCATGCGCTGGCGAAAATCAGCAGGTGCAGCACATCATCGGCATGCCGTTGCAGCTCATCATCATCGGCATGCTGCAGTCGTTCATCATCTTCATCATCAGGGCGCAGCAGTTTTTCATCATGTCCATGTTCATGCCCGGCATCGGCATGATTTTGCACATCATGCAGTCGGCCATCATGGTGCATTCCATCACGCACTTCATCGATGGCATCGGCATGCCAATCATCGGCATTGGCATCATCATGTTCATCATCGGCATGGCCATCGCCGCCGGGGACATGCACATCATGCTCATGTTGCCGCAATGCATCATCATCGGCATGCCGCAGTCCATCATCATCTGCATCATTTGCGCGCTGTTCTTGAACATGGCCATGTCCATGCCAGCGGCCGGCATCATCTTGCACATCATGCCGTCGTCCATCATGTCGCAGCTCATGGTCGCCATCATCATCGGCATGCCCGTCATCGGCATCATCGGCATGTTGGCGTTCATCGGCATTTGCATCTGCATGGCGTTCATCATGGTGTAGCTCCCTGAGGATTAAGAACTGGATGAGAAGTTGATGGAGCGGATTCTAAGGATTGGAAAATCCGCAACAAGCTGTCCATCGAGCAGCAAAAACTGCTGTTCAAGCGCTTCAAGTGCAGCGTTCCGTGCGACTTGAACCGTTGCAGCAGCAGAGTAGACGCCATGACAGATCCGGCAAATGCGGTAACAGGTTTTTAAATGCCATGGATATGCGATCAAACACCAAGCAAATAACTTAAAGAAATAATCGTTCTATCCAGCGGGCATTATTTTCACTGTGTTTGCTTATTCCATTAGTTCAGCGACGATCCACTTTTTAATCTTTTATTGCTATTAACCGCCCCCTCTATAATTCGGGACAGTTCTTAACAATAAGGAAGTTCCATGCCGCAACGTTTACTACTGGCAGCACTGTTCCTGGCGGTCGCCGGGTGTGCCAGCCCTCCTCCGGTGTCCGTGCATACCAAGGATCCCGTCAGTTCGACCCTGCAAGGCGATGCCACGCGGCCAGCGCAGGCGCAGTGGGTGCGCACCGAGTTGTATTTTTCGGTGGGGCCGCTGGAAGGCAAGGAAGGTGTGGTGAGCCCGGCGCGCTGGCGCGAGTTTCTCGATCAGGAAGTGACGACGCGGTTCCCGGACGGGTTCAGTGTGTTCGATGCGTACGGGCAGTGGAAGGACCACGACGCGAAGGTGCCCGAGCGGCTGGCGACGAAGGTGATTGTGATCCTGCACGAAAGCAGCGCGAAACGTGAGAGTGACATCGAGGCGATTCGTTTGGCGTACAAGCGGATTACGGGGGATTTGTCGGTGCTGCGGTTGTCTCAGCCGGCGGCGGTGTCCTTCTGATCCGAGGTCTTTTGCAGAGCCTGCCGAGGTGTCGACACCAGGCGGCTCAACCCGGCCAGCAACAACGCCCCCACCAGCAAAACCCCAATCCCCAGAAACGCCCCCAACCCCACCACTGTCACACTGGAATACAGCATGTACACGCACAACCCGAAAAACAACAGCGGCAAAACCGGATAAAGCGGCACCCTCACCGGCCGGGGCACTTCGGGAAAGCGCCTGCGCAGAATGATCAACGCCACGCTGCTCAAACTCAGAAACAACCAGTACACCGGCGTCAGGTACTCAACCATGGTGTTGAAACCGCTCTGGGTAAAACTGCCAAACAACACCAGCAACAACGCTACCGCCCCCTCCGCCAACAACGCCTTGCGCGGGACGCCATCGCGCTCATCCCACTCACCGAAGCGGCGCAATTGCGCCACATCGCGTGCGGCGGCGTAGGTGGTGCGGGCGCCGACCAGCAAGGTCGAGTTGATGGTGGCGATGGCCGCGATGCCAACCATCAGCAGGATCAGCAATACGCCCGGGGCACCGAAGGCGCGGTTCAACAATTCCACCGCCGGCGCGTTGCTCGCCGCCAGGCCTTCGAATCCCAGCCCTTGGACGAACGCCCAGTTCAGCGCCAGATAGATCGCCATCAGCACCGTCAGCGCACCGAGCATGGCGATGAAAATTCCACGTCGACCGTCGCGCACTTCAGCCGATAACGTCGCCGCATCGCTCCAGCCGCCGAAGGCCAGAAACACGAAGATCATCGCCGCTGAAAATCCCGCCGCGCCCGTGTGTTCGGGCACCACCGGATCGCTGGGCAGCGTCGGTTCGATCCCTTGCCACGCCAGCCAGACTCCGGCGCTGGCAATGCTCAGGAACCCGAGAGCAAGCAGCCCGACCAGCACCGTCTGAGTAATAAAACCAATGTGCTTGCCCGTCAGATTCAGCAGCACCAACGCTGCAATGATCGCACCGGCAAACAGCCCCGATCCGTAATGCCCCAACGGCACGACCGCATTGAAGTAGTCGGCAAACATGAACGCCGACAACGCGATCCACCCGGTGTGCATCACCGAGAATCGCGACCAGGCAAACAGGAAACCCATGCGCTCGCCATAAGCGGTGCGCAAAAAATGATAGTCACCGCCCGGATGCGGGAAGGCGGTGGCCATCTCGGCAAAGCACAAGGCCCCGGCCATCGACGCCAGTGCGCCGAGGACCCAGACCCAATAGAAATGTTCAGGCCCGACGTTCAAGGCAACGGTCGGCGCGGTTTTGAGAATGTCGGTGGTGATGACCATGCCCAGCGTGATCAGCAATGCCTGGAACACCGGCAGGTGCCGCTTGGGGCCATTGGTTTGAGTCATGAAGGTTCCCGCTGATGATCCGCCATCCATGGCGGAAAAGACTCAGAAGCCGTAAGTCGCGGTGGCGTAGTAATACGCGCCGTTGGTGCCGATCGGCGAGAGCACGTCGTACGGCAGGTTGCCGCCGTAGTTGATGGCCGAGCCGGAGCGTTCCGGGTAGTTGTCGGTCAGGTTGTTGCCACCCAGGGCGATGCTGAATTTCGGGGTGAATTTGTAGGTCACCTCGGCGTCCAGTTGCCATACCGCGCCGTAGGTTTGCTCAGGCTGCGAGTCGCCGAAATCGAACACCCGAGTGGTCTCACCCTGACGGGTCAGACGCCCGAGCAGGCCCCAGTGTTCGCTGGTCCAGTTGGCGGAAAACACGAAGCGATCCTTGGGAGCGGCGTCGGTCAGGGTGTTGCGTTCCTCGACGCCGACCAGCGCGTCATTGCCGATCCCTAAGGCGGTCAGCTGCGACGGCGTGCCTTTGGTGCTGGTGACCTTGGTGTGGTTGTAGGTGTACGCGGTGGTCAGGCCCAGTTGCCCGTCGTAGAACGGCTGATGGTAGTTGAGCACCAGTTCGGCGCCGTCAGTGCTGGTGTCAGCGGCGTTGGTGAAGAAGTTGACGTCGTGCACGCCCGGCACGCCGAAGTTGTCGTTGATGTAGCTTTCCAGCGCGTCGCTGCCGATTCGCTGCGACAGGGTGATCCGGTCCTTGACGTCAATGCGGAACACGTCCAGCGACGCATCGAAGCGTTCGTTCAACTGGAACGTCAGGCCGAGGCTGAAGTTCTTCGAGGTTTCCGGATCGAGTTTTTCCGCGCCCAGGGCACGGGCAATCGGATCGTTGACCGACAGCACGCGGATGTCGGTGAGCGTGCCGCCGTCGCCGAAGTTGCTGGTGGTGTTCTGGAAGCCGCTCTGGGCCAGCGACGGCGCGCGGAAGTTGTTCGACACCGCACCGCGCAACGCCCATTGATCGGTCAGCTTGTAGCGACCGCTGAGCTTGCCGGTGAGTTTGCTGCCCGCATCGTCGTAATGTTCCCAGCGCGTGGCGGCATCGACGAAGAAACGGTCGGTGAGATCACCGGACAATTCGGCGTAGGTGCCGAACACGTTGCGATCCAGATCCGACTCTTCACTCGGGCGCAGGCCGTTGGCGCCATCGGCCCCGGAACCGATGTAAGAGGCTTCGTCTCCGGCAAAGGTCAGGTAGTTTTCGTAGCGATATTCACCGCCCACCGCCAGCACGAACGAGCGGCCACCGAGGCGCAATTCGCGGCTGAAATCCAGGTTGGTGGTGGTCTGGCGCAACTCATAGTCGCCAGTGTCGAAGCGGGTCGGCGAGTCCGCGCCGAGGCTGACGTTGAGGGTGCGACGGGTTGCCGATTCGAAGCGGTTGCGACCGTGGGTGACACTGCTGTCGAAATCCCACTCATCGCCGATCAAGCCTTTGTAGCCGGCGGTGGCGGAGATGTCGGTGTTGTCGCCCAGCGATTGCGGCAAGTAGCCGTTGGGGTAGAACTGCGGCTGCTCGGACGGGTAACGATAGAACTCGGCGCCGGTGGTGTGGCGTTCGTTGTAGGTGCCGAAGCTGTAGGCCTTGCCGCCGGCCAGCGGCAATTCGCCGTTGAACCAGGCGTTGACGTCCCGCGCCACGCCGTCGCCCATCACGTAGTTGCGCTGGCCCGGAGTGTCGGCGAAACCGTCGTAGCCGGCGCGGTTGGTCGGGTTGCGATCCTTGTACTCGGTGCCGCCGCGAATGAAGCCGCCCTCCTCGCCCAGCCGCGTGCCGATCTTGGCGGTGGTCACGCTGTTCTGGCCGTCGGTGGTGGTTTTGCCGATGGCGTCCTGGTGGGTGTGGTAGGCGCCGTAGCTGGTGGACACTTCGCCGCCTTCGGGGGCATCGTCGAGGATGATGTTGATCACCCCGGCAATCGCGTCTGAGCCGTACTGCGCGCCCGCGCCGTCGCGCAGCACTTCGATGCGTTTGATCGCGCTGATCGGGATCGAGTTGAAGTCCACCGGCGCCGTGCCGCGACCGATTTTCGACGAGTCGTTGACCACCGCCGAGGTGTGGCGGCGCTTGCCGTTGACCAGCACCAGCACCTGATCCGGGCTCATGCCGCGCAGCTGCGCGGCGCGCACGTGGTCGGCGCCACCGGAGTTGGACTGGCGCGGAAAACTGAACGACGGCAACAGCGTCTGCAACGCCTGGCCCAGCTCGCCGCCACTGGCGCCGGCGGTCTTCAGGTCCTCGGCGGTCAGCACATCCACCGGCACCGGCGAATCCAGCACCGTGCGTGCGGTGCCCCGGGTGCCGGTGACCAGCACGGTGCCCAGCCGTGTGTCATCGTCGACGCGCGCGGAAGTCTCTTCGGCTTGCGCAGGAAGTTGCCAGATTGCACTGACAACAGCGATGGCGAGTAATGAACGCGAACGGTGAATCATGCGACAGCTCCTTGAATCGCAGTTAATAACCGGCCGCTGCCGAATCATGAAGTGTCGGCAATCGGTGCACGGCAATTTCTGCTGTAGTTTTGATATTCAGAAAGGCAGCCAAGTGTGTTGAGCAACTATCGGCTGTTAGAGCGCAAGAACCCCAAAGTTAGTAAAACCCCCTGTTTACCGATGCTAGACGAGCGGTCGCCTGCCGCAAAAGAACCAATAACGCTTAGGTTATGCCTGACGAATGGAGTGTTGCCTGAGCAACAGTTGTGTTTGCGCAACAACGTGAACACCCAACTAACCAACAACTAATCACGCACAAAAACGCACTCCACGTTGTTGTAGAGAGCGTTATTAATCTGTGTTTTTTTCGGTGCGAAGTTAGATGCCGTCAGTCGAAGTCCTTTTCCCGCCAGGCATCTTCGGCAATGTCCAGCGCGTCGCCGCTGAAGCGCTGCTCAATGAACGGATCGGCGTGCAAATGAAAGCCGTTGCGCTCCCAGAATCCCGGTTGTTCCTGATCGGTGAACTCGAGCCCGCGCAACCATTTCGCGCTCTTCCAGAAGTACCGCCCCGCCACCACCAGACGCAGCGGCCAGCCATGTTGCGCGGTCAGCGGCTGACCGTCGTAATGGGTGGCCAGCAGGCTGTCCGGGTGCAGCAGGTCATCGAGATGCAGGTTGGTCTGGTAATCGTGATCGGCGTGGGCCATGACGAAGGACGACGTCAGCCGGATGTCCAGGGCCTGCAGCAGGTCTTGCAGGTGCACGCCGCTCCAGCGGGTGTCGAACTTCGACCAGCGTGTCACGCAATGAATGTCGCATTGCAATTGGCGCTGTGGCAGCGCTTGCAGATCGGCGTAGGTCAGCTCGACCGGGTTGGCCAAGGTGCCGAACAGGCGCAGCGACCACGTCGCCAGGTCATAGGCCGGCACCTCGCCTTCGTGCAGGATGGGGAAACGCTCCGTCAGCACCTGCCCCGGCGGCAGCCGTTCGCCCAGCGCCACATCGGCTGTCGGCGAACGGCTCTTGCGCAGGCGCGCAGCCTTGTCGTGCATGTCGGCTCCTCAGTTCGCCACGGGAATCCACGGTGCCCGCGCGACATTGGCGGTGTCACCGAAGGCCGGCAGTTTTTGCCCAAGGTCGCGCACGTTTTTTACGTCCAGATCCAGCAGTTGCTGGCGGGTAATGAGAGTCGGCGGCACCAGCACCTTGTGCCCCGGATTTTCCCCGGCAATCAGCATCGCCAGACTGCGCACGCTGATCGCCCCGGCCACTTGCGGATTGACCGCCGCGGTGGCGGCCCAGGCGCTGTCCGGCTCTTTCATGATCTGGATGTCGGCGGTGGAAATGTCGGCGCTGTAGATCTTCACCTTGCGGCTCAGACCGGCCTCGTCCACCGCGATTTTCGCGCCTTTGGCGAATTCGTCGAACGGCGCGAAGATCACACTGATCCCCGGATTGGCCCGCAACACGGCGCTGGCCTGATCCGCCACCGAGTTGGCAATCGGCGGATTGAGCGTGCCGAAGCGCGCCTTCTCGATGATCCCCGGATTGCTCGCCTTGACCTGGCTCCAGATCTCGTCGCGGCGCTCCATCGGCGTGAAACCGCTGATGTAGACGTAACCGGCATCAAAACGGGTGCCGTTGTCCTTGACCGCTTGATCGAGTGCCAGCCGCGCCAGCGCGTGGTGATCCTGTTCGACCTGGGTCACTTGCGGCGTGTTCAGGTCAACGTCGAACGCAACGACCTTAATGCCTTTGGCGAGTGCCCGGTCGATCGGACCTTTGAGTGTTTCCGCCAGCCCCAATTGCACGATGATCCCGTCGACACCGAGGTCGGCAGCCTGATCGATCATCTCGCCCTGGCTCGCCGCCTGTTGCCGCGCGTCGAACACCCGCAGGTTGGCGCCCAGCGCTTCGGTCTGTTTCTCCACACCGCGCAGGTAGGCTTCAGGGAAATCCCCGGAAAACAGATAGCCGACCAGCGCAATCTGTACCTGACCTTTATCGAACGGCGCCGGTGCGCCGGGCAGGGCCTTGGCCTGCGCGTTGAGGGCCAGCGCCGAGAGCAGCGCCCCGGCGAGGCAATGACGTGCGAACTGTTTGATTGAACCGTGCATGGATCTTTCCTTGAAGCATCAATAAAACGGCTCAGCGCGCCCGATGCGCGAGGCCGAAGGTGAACATCAGGGCCAGCACCAGCACCAGTCCCTTGACGAAATCCTGCGCGTAATACGGCGCGTTGAGCATGGTCAGGCCGTTGAGCAACGAGGCCACCAGCAGCGCGCCGACCAGCGTGCCGAACGCGTTGGGCTTCTTCGCCCCGAGCACGGCAAAACCGATCAGCGCAGCGCCCAACGCATCGAGCACCAGGCCGTTGCCGGAACTGACATCCCCGCGCCCCAATCGCGCCGCCAGCAACAAACCGCCCAGCGAGGCCAGCAGCGCCGACAGCACATAAGCCAGCAACTTGAAGCGCTGCACCGGCGCACCGGCCAGACGCGCCGCCTGCTCGTTGCCGCCAATCGCATAGAACAACCGGCCGATGCGCGTGCGTTCGAGAAACAGCCACACCGCCACCGCGACCACCGCCGTGATCAACACCGGAACCGGCACGATGTCCCACAGTCGTCCACGGCCCAGCGCCAGAAACAGCGTACTGAACGAACCCTCGGCTTCATCGCCGTTGGGCAAGGTCATGCCCACCGCAATCGAGCGGCCGCCCGTGGGGATCAGTTGCACGCCGATCACCAGAAACATGCTGCCGAGCGTGGCGAGAATGTCCGGCACGCGCATCTTCACGATCAGCCAGCCGTTGAGCAGCCCCACCAGCGCGCCACCGGCCAGGCTGATCAGCACCGCCGGCACCGCGCCCCAGCCGAGCACCACCATCACGTAACTGGCAATCATCAGGCTCATGGCCGCCACCGCGCCGATCGACAAATCCAGTCCGCCGACAGCCATGGTCAGCGTCACGCCCAACGCCAACAGCGCGACAATCGACACCGACTGCAGAATGCTGAACAGGTTGCCAACGCGCAGGAACGCCGGTTCCGCGACACTGAAAAACACCACGATCAACGCCAGCACCCACAGCAGGCCGTAGCGGATCAGCGCTTGTACGAAGCGCTCGGACGGCGCCGGGGCGGATGACAACAGGGAACTCGAATCAGGCACTCGCTCTACTCCTTGGCGCGGCGTGAACATTAGAATTTTGCGGGTCGCTGCCGGCCAGCGCGGCGACCAGGGTGGCGCGATCCAGCCCGGCACGCGGGTACTCGGCCACCACCGCGTGATCGCGCATCAGCAGAATCCGGTCGGCGATCTCCAGCGCTTCATCGACGTCCGAGCAGATCACCAGCGTGGCGCGGCCAGCGGCGCTGTCGCGCAGCAACTGGCCGATCTCGCGCCGGGCACGCACATCGACGCCCTGAAATGGCTCGTCGAGGATCAGCACCCGGCCCTCGCCAAGCAGCCAGCGACCGAGCACGACTTTCTGCTGATTGCCGCCGGACAACGCACTCATCGGCACATCGATGCCGGCGGTCTTGATTCCCAGCGCTGCGACTTGCGCCTCCACCGCCGTCGCTTCGGCGCGGTTGCGGATGAAACCGCCACGGGTGAAGCGTTCGAGGAACGGCAAGGTCAGGGTTCGACGCAATGAAAAATCCGCCACCAGCGATTGGCTGGCGCGATCCTCGGCGGCGAAGAACACGCCGCTCTGGATGGCTTGTCGGGGCGAGCCCGGTTGCCACTCGATGCCGTCCAGTTGCAGAGAGCCGGACAACGGTTTGCGCAGCCCGAACAGCACTTCGGCGATCTCGCTTTTGCCGGCGCCGAGCAACCCGGTCAGCACCACCACTTCGTTTTCGTGCAGGGACAGATCAAAAGCCTGAGTGCGCGGCAGGATTTTCACGTCGCGCAATTTCAGTACTTCGCGCCCCGCCGCTCGCGGTGTGTAGACGTGGGCTTCCAGCGCCTGACCAAGCATCGCCTCCAGTGCCTCGGGCAATTGCCGGGCACTGAACTCACCGGCCAGTTGCCCGTCGCGCAACACCACGGCGCGGTCGGCCACTCGTTGCAGATCGGACAGGCGATGGGAGATGTACAGAATCGCCACACCACGGCTGCGCAAGGTGTCGATCAGCCCGAACAGGCGCTGCGCTTCCGCATCCGACAGCGCTGCCGTGGGCTCGTCGAGAATCAGCAGGCGCGGTTGCAGGGCGAAGGCGCGAGCCAACACCACCAGTTGCCGCTCGGCCTGGCCGAGGTGTTCGATCGGTTGCTCCAGCGGCAGCACCAGACCGAGCCCGGCAGCGATGCTCGCGGCGCGTTCCAGCAGGCGTCTGCGATTGAGCCAGAAGTCGGCGTCGGGGCGGCACAGTTCATCGAGCAGCAGGTTTTCCGCCACGCTCAATCCGGGCGCGATGCCTTCGTTAATCTGCTGATGAACCGCGACAATACCGAAACGGCGCGCCGACAGCGGCGAACTGAAATGCCGGGGCTGGCCATCGATCCGGATCTCGCCGCCATCGGGGGTCTGGCTGCCGGCGAGGATCTTCACCAGCGTCGATTTGCCCGCACCGTTGGCGCCGAGCAGCGCCACCACTTCGGCGGGAAAAATATCCAGGCTGACCCGGTCCAGCGCCCGGTTCGAGCCAAAGGTCTTGCTCAGTTCACGTACACGAATCAGTGGCTCGGAGACCACGGCGACAGGCGCACCCATAAAATTCCTTAACGTCGATGAGCCAGCGAACGCACCAGTCGATCGCCCAGGCTTTGCACGCCCTGGACGAGGATGACCAACACCACGACGGTGGCGACCATCACTTCATTGTTGAACCGTTGATAGCCGTAACGGATTGCCAGATCGCCCAGCCCGCCGCCACCGATGACCCCGGCCATGGAAGAAAAACCGATCAGCATCACCAGCGTCAGGGTGATGCCCGCCAGCAAGGCCGGCAGCGCTTCGGGCAACAGCACTTTGAAAATCACGTGGCGGATGTCACCGCCCATGGCCAGGATCGCTTCGATCCGCCCCTTCTCCACTTCGTCGAGGGCGTTCTCGACGATCCGCGCAAAAAACGGAAAGGCGCCGATGGTGATCGGCACCACGGCGGCGGTGCTGCCCAGGGTGGTGCCGACCACCAGCCGGGTCAGCGGGATCAGGGCAATCAGCATCACCACGAACGGCAGCGAACGCCCCAGATTGATGATCGCGCCCAAGGCTTGATTGAGCCTCGGCAACGGGTACAGGCCCTGACGCCGACTGATGAACAGCAACACCCCCAGCGGCAAACCGATCAGCAAGGTGAACAGCCCGGCGAGCAGCACCATGTACAGGGTTTCGCCGGTGGCGTTGAGCACCAGTTGCAGAATTTCATTCCAGTCGATCACACGGTTCATGAGTGGGCCGCCCGTACGCCGTATTGCCGCAGAAAACTCAAACCGGGCGCGTCATGCCCCAGCGGCAAGCCGCAACTGGGGCGCAGTGAGGCGCCGAGGGCGGACTGCGGATCGGCCAGCAATCGAGCCACCGGCCCCGCCTCCACCAGTTTCCCGTTGGCCATGGACGCGGCGTGATCGCAGATCGACTTGACCACGTCCAGTTCGTGGGTGATCAGCACGATGGTCAAACCGAGCTGGCGGTTGATGTCGCGCAACAGCTCCAGAATCGACGCGGTGGTTTCCGGGTCGAGGGCGCTGGTGGCTTCGTCCGACAGCAGATACGCCGGCCGCGCCGCCAGGGCCCGAGCGATGCCCACTCGCTGCTTCTGCCCACCGGACAGTTGCGATGGAAAGGCTTCGGCCTTGTCGCCCAGCCCCACCAGATCCAGCAGTTCCCGAACCCGTTCATAACGCTGTGGCTTGGCAACCTTGGCGATTTCCAGCGGCACCGCGACGTTGTCGAACACGTTGCGCGAATGCAGCAGATTGAAGCCCTGGAAGATCATGCCGATGCGCTGACGCTGGCGGCGCAGTTCGCTATCGGACAGCGCGGTGAGGTCTTCGCCGTCCAGCAGAATCCGCCCGGCATCCGGGCGTTCGAGCAGATTGAGGCAACGCAGCAACGTTGATTTACCCGCGCCGCTGCGCCCGAGAATCCCGTAGATCGCGCCATCGGGAATGCTCAGCGACACCTGATCCAGCGCCGGGGTCGACGCTGACGGATAGGTCTTGCTCAACTGCTCGACGACGATCATGGCTTGGCATCCGCCACCGGGATCACCGAGCCCTTGAAGTTCTCGGCGATGTACTTGGCGACTTGTGGCGAGGTCAGGTCCCTGGCCAGTTGCTGAATGCGCGGATCGTTTTCCAGTTTCGGCGTGGTCACCAGAATGTTGGCGTACGGGTTGTGCTCGGCCTTCTCCAGCCCCAGCGCATCCCTGGCCGGCACCAGCCCGGCTTCCAGCGCGTAGTTGCCGTTGATCACCGCCAGGTCCACGTCATCCAGCGCACGGGGCAGTTGCGGCGATTCGATTTCGAGGATCTTCAGCTGTTTCGGGTTTTCGGCGATGTCCTTGGGCGTCGCCTGATCCGCCGCCGGGTCATTGAAGCCAGGCTTGAGTTTGATCAGGCCGTTGTCCTGCAACAGGTACAGCGCACGGCTCAGGTTGGTGACGTTGTTCGGCACGGCGACCGTACCTTTGTCTGGCACCTGGGCGAAGGTTTTGTGGCGATGGGAATAGATGCCCAACGGCTCGATGTGCACCGTGGCGGCCACCGCGAGTTTTTCGCCGAGAGCCTTTTCCTGGGATTGCAGGTACGGCAGATGCTGGAAGTAGTTGGCGTCCACATCGCCGTGCACCAAAAGTTCGTTGGAGTTCACGCCCTGCGGGATTTCGATCACCTTGAGATTGAGCTGTGGATCGAGTTTCTGGATGTACGTCAGGATCTGCGCGTGTGGCACCGGGTCGGCGGCAACGCGCAATGGTTCGAGCGCTTGAGCACTGAACGAAGTCACCAGCGCGCCGAGGACGGCCAGGGTCAGGCCTGCTTTTTTCAACACTGCTTTTTTCAACACTGCTTTTTTCAACATGGAAAGAGTCCTTCTGCGAGTGATGGATCAGGCGTTGGCGGTCTTGCGAAGCGGTGTCTGGGTATTCGACGCATCGGCGTAGAAGCGCTGCGCGACATCGGGATGGGAGCGCAGTCGGCCCTTGAGGTAATTCCAGCCGACATCGCGAAACAACGGATTGAGCGGATCACTGGCCGGGCCACGCGCCTCACGCAGCAACGCCGTCGGCAAGGGATAAAGCGGCACCACTGCATCCAGTTGCGCGCCGAGGAAAAACGCGATGGACAAGCGCTCGCTGCCCACCGGTGGCGAGACCACCCGATGCACCGTGGCACGCAGGTAACCGTTGGTGGCCAGCTCCAGCAACTCGCCGATGTTCACCACCAAGGTGTTGTCCCGAGGCAGCGCATCGATCCAGCGCCCCTCTTCAATCTCCACTTGCAGCCCGGCCTGCTGGTCTTGCAGCAGAAAGCTGAGGAAACCCGAATCCTTGTGCGCGCCAACGCCCTGATTGCTCGCCGTCGAGGCTTGCCCCGGATAGCGCATCAGCTTGATGTGTTCGTTGGGTTTGTCGCCGTACAACCGGTCGAAAGCGTCTTCCGGCAAGGACAGCGCCTGAGCGAATGCGCGCAGCAGGCGCAGCGACATTTGGGTCATCGCCTGCTGCCAGTCGAGCAACAGCGGCTTGAGTTGCGGCAACGCTCCGGGCCATTGATTCGGCCCTTGCAGCCGCGCCCATAACGGACTGTCAGCGTTCAACGGCAAGACGTCGCGCTCGGCGCCCAGATCGAATTGCTCACGCTGATCGGGCTGGCCACGGGTGATCTCGGAAGCGGCGCGGTTGTAGCCGCGAAAGTGCGGCGAATTGATCATGCCGACGGCGTTTTTCTCGCTGTCGGGCAAGGCGAAGAACTGGCGTGCGTAGTCCTGCACTTGCTCGAGCAGGCCGGCGTCGATGCCATGGCCGGTCAGGTAGAAAAAACCCACATCGCGGGCAGCATGGCGCAGGTCATCAAGAAAGGCCTGGCGTTGCGACGGCGTGCCGTCGAGCAGGGACAGATCGAGGATGGGTAATGCGGTGATCTTTGAGGTGTGCGGCATGATTCACTCCCGTGTGAATCAAACCTGAAGAGTCCGTGATCGATTCAGCGTGTGCCGTCATGGCAATCGGGAGGTCTATCGGTTTGATGCTTTTGATTCGTCTATGAAACAAAACTAAACGATATTAAAAACACCGAACAAATATCTTTTTTGCATTAGCTTAGGTCTGTCTGACTACAGGACTCAGCTGACCACCGCGCCCTTCGGACCGCTGGCAATAAGCGCCGCCCCACACGCAGTTTTCATGCCGTCCAGCGCGATGGGCACGCCATCGACGGTGTAGGTGCTGCTGCCCTCGGCAATCGGAAAAATCCCTTTGCACAACGGGCAACTGACCTTGTGACCGAGCCCGGCAATCGGCTTGCCATTAAGGTCGGTTCGGGAGAAGGCTTCAAGGACTTTGCCACCGTGGGTGGTGGAGTCGCCGAGGCGGATTGCGTCTTTCATGTTGTCACTCCATTGACCGGCTTACTCATCCATCCAGACATCTTCGTCCCCTTGAGGATCGATGATGAACTTCACCCGGTGGACAGACAGAGACCCTGCCCGCCGGTCCGAATGCAGTCTCATTAACCTTCGACATCCCACGTCAAACCTGGATCGGCTGTCCCGTGCGCAGAAAAATACATCAGCGCCTGTTGTGCGATTTCTTTATCGACGCACTGATTCTGTGGATAGCTGCCGGACTGCCCTCCCACAACGACATCAAGACTTTCATCGCCGGATGCGTCGGGGGCAATCAGTGTGAAAAGCTTTTGATCCACATCCAGCGCGATAAACACCACATAACGATTTTGCGCACCGCCGCCAATGCTCATGAAGTTTTCATCATCGAGAAAGAACATCGTTGAACTGAATGTTTTTCCATCGAGACGATTCAGCGCAGAGAGCAACGCTTTTTCATCGGGTTGGTGCACTTCATGAGTGACCGAACGATTGCCTTGGGTTTCATCTTCCAGGATTTTATCCAGCTTCATAATCACTACTTCGTTGGTGTGTAAGTTCGACTGCCACTTGGCGAGTGTACGGTGATATTGCATCCCAGGTTTCGAGCCAGTGATCGAATGCCCCCGGCTCCCGGAAGTCCGCAAGCCTTGCACGGGTCTCGATCCACCCACATTTCCGCACTTTCGGCCTTGCCAGCCATTCCCGCATTGACCGCATGCTGCACCGCTTCGGCTTCTGCGTGGGTTTTGGTCTGCGCGTTTACCCGCTCAAGTGTAATAGGCGTTTTGGGATTTTGAGCGCTTGAGTTTATACCCTCGAAACTCTGGTCGTTGACCTTCAAAATCGCCAGTGTCGATGTGTCTTCGGCAGAACCTGCAACCGGAAGGCCCAATGCCTTTCTTCGGTCGGCCAGTTGTTGCCTTGGATCACAGCCCTCAAGACCCAGTGGGTCAACCCAGCCTGTCGGGTTAGGCGCATAGGCATATAGATTCAGGCCGCCTGCATAACTGATCGGATCCTTGCTGATGAAACGGCCAACGTCAGGATCGTAATATCGGTACCGGTTGTAATGCAGCCCTGTCTCATGATCGTGGTATTGCCCCTGGAAACGAATCGGGTTTGCCAGCCCTTGCTGCAGTGCCCACTCCGAACGTTTTTCAATGGCAGTACCCCATGCCTTGTACTGTGCACTCCAGACGATCTCCCCGTTCTGGTTGGTCAGCTCCTGTGGTGTGCCCAAGTGGTCACACTGATACCAGCTCAAGACATCGATCGGTGGTGCTTTGGGCACAATGCTCCATAACGGATCATCGGCCAGACGATAGTCATCGCTGTAATGAGGCTCGGCAAACAAGTTGATCGATTGGTGCCGTAAAGCCTGGGCCACGGGAACAAACGTGCCGGGCTCATAGATGTAGTGCACCGTCCGCCCCGGATCCCCGTCGGCCTGTGAAAGACTGCTTTCCCAGGCCAGGTTATCGCCGTCCCAGCCATACAGCGTGAAACCACAACCCAGTTCTCTTTGCCGACGTGACAGTTCGTTCTGGTTCCACTGCGACCCGGCTTCGGGGTGTTGCTTGAAGTGCGCACGTGAATGCTTGTACAGCCGCCGACCCAGCGCATCGTAGGCGAAGTCGATTTCCAGACGGGCATCATCGAAATGCACCAGGCGATCGAACAGGTCCCAGCGCATCCGGCTGATACTCGCGTTGTGCCAGCGCTGAATCAGGTTGCCACGGTCGTCATAGTCGTAATGGCTGCCAGCGTACTCACGCAACAAGTTGTCGAGAAGCTTGCTCCGGGTCGGATACTGGTCCAACGGTCGCCGAACCTGTTCAGCCTTGGCATCCATCAAATTGCCGGCGGGATCGAACGCGAAGGTTTCCACACCCAGACGACTGGTGGCGTTGAGCAGACGACCTACCGGGTCGTATTGATAGCCGATCGGCCCACGGCGAGTGTCATGGATACCATTCAATTGGCCCGCCGCGTCATATTGATACTCGCGCTTGAGCAGGATGCGCTTGTCATCACTGTGTCCCAGCAATTGTTGTTGCAAGCGACCGGCAGGGTCCCATTTTTGAGTCTGGAAAAGGCGATTGCCCTGATGTCGGGCGACTTCACGATGCAGATCATCACGCTCGTAACCGATCAGGTCGTGCTCATCCAGCCGCATTCCCAACAAGTGGCCACTGCCGTAGGTCAGCCAACTGATCCGGTGTCCATCCGGACGCACAGTGGCCACTCGCTGATTCAGCGCATCATATTCGTGCTGCCAGACCGCAACCGTCGGCTTTTCCAGTACCGAATAATGCTGATGCTCGCGCAACAGGTTACCTGCCGGGTCATGAAACCACTGCAAGCGACTCTTATCATTGCTGGCGAGCACCAGGTTGCCGTTTCCATCGTAGGCAAAGGTTTCTTCCTGCGACTCACCGCCAAGTCTTGCAAGACGAGAGATCAGGCGGTTCATCGGATCGAAGCGCAATTCAGTAACGCGCTCCCCATCCCTCGTCGAGGCTAGACGCCCGGTATCAGGATCGTATTGGTAGTGCTTGCTCCGACCGTCGAAGCCGGTTTCGTGGAGCAGCCGCCCTACCGGGTCGTACTCGAACTGCGCTCGCTGTTCATTTTCGTTTTCCAGGGCCGACAAGCGCCCGAGCCGATCCCAGCGATAGCGCAATGTCTGCTCGGCAGCGTCCACCCGCTCCGCCACCAGACCGGCAGCGGTGTAACTCCAGGAGGTGCAGCGACCAAGGCCATCGATGTGGATCAGTAATCGACCTTCGGCATCGCGCGTGAATCGCTCTTCGGATTTGTCCGGATGTTTGATCAGTACCAGTTGACCCGCCTGATATTCGTACTCGGTACTTTGCCCGGCTGCATCGGTGAAACAGATCGTCTGCCCTCGACTGTCATATTCCCAGGTGCTGCTTTTTCCGGAGCAATCGGTGTACTTGGTCAACTGGCCAGCGTCGTTGTACTCAAGTTTCTTCTCGGCGCCGTTGGCATCCTTGATGGCCGTGAGCAGACCGGCCGGGGTGTAGGTGTATTCGGTCTTGTTACCCAATGGGTCGACGGCTTCTACCAGATTGCCCTGTGGATCGTAATCGCGAAGCCACAGGCCACCCTCCGCGTCGCTGATCTTGATCAGTTGATCCTGGTCGTCGTAGGCAAAGTGCAGGACCGTATCGTCGGCCCGGATATGTTCGAGTACGTTCCCGCGATCGTCATAGCTGAATCGATCGATGCTGCCGTCGGTATGAACATGGCGCACGATGTTTTTTGCGTCATCGCGAAACAGCCATTCCGAGCGTTCGTCGGGATGACGGATACGATAGGTGTAGCCAAGGATGTCGTAGTAGTGCCAAGTCTCATTGCCATGGGCATCGGTGACGTAAGTCAGGCGAATATTTTCATCCCACTCCAGCCGGGTATCGTAGCTGCCGTCATCGGCCCATTCGCGTATCGCCCGCGCATCGGCGCCCTGTCCCTGCCATTGCAGATTCATACCGCGTCCGGTGCGATCGGTGTATCGGGTGATGAGGTGATGCTGGTACTGGTAACTCCAGACCGCCGCATTTTCGTCCTGAGCCTGTATCAAGTCCCCGGCGTCGTCATAAACATAGGCACACAGCTGACGCCAGGGGGCACCGTCGCGAATTTCCCAGAGGCCGATCAAACGCCCCTGATCGTCGATCAATGTACCGAGTTGCAAATGAACCCTGGAAACGTCCCCTTGGTAGGTGATCAGATCCGACAACACGACTTCATCGTTATGGCGATGTTCGTAGTGCAGCATGATTCCCGCACCGCTGCGCAGTACGATTCCACTCAGCAGATAGCGCTGACCTCGACGAACGTAGGTTTCCTTGCGCTCGACACCGCTGCACAGCACCAATTGGTTCTCGTCGACGCGTACCAGCGTGAGGCTCTCGATCGGGTCGTAGTGAGCTTCACCCACTTTGGGCAGAGGGTAGTTGTGGCTGCGACCATCAGCTGCGTGGTACACCACCCCGTCATCGACGCGATCAAATCGGGTGGTGAACTCGGTAATCCAGCGAGCACCGCAGACGCCCTTGTCGTAGGCATCCAGACGTGAGTAATAGGTGCGAGTCCAGGTGACCGGAAACGGGCCGGGCAGGCTGAAGTCCGTGTGATTGAAAGTCTCCGATCCCATGGCAAAGCTGATGCTATGGGCGGTGATGGGACACACACCGTTCTTGCGGCAGTTGGCGTCGGCTTTCGCGCCTGCCTGCTTTGACTGCATCTCCAGTTGCCCGTCCCCGGCCCTGCGTTGGGCTTTACTCGTTCCGCCGGGTTTGACCGTTGCGCTCTGGCCATGAGACCTGCGTTTGCGCCAGGTCACTACCGCCCCCGCCAGCATCTGCAACAACCAGCCGATAGAGTGCTGCACACCTGGATCGGCAAGTTTTTTCAGCTGGGTTCGCAGTTCTACACCCAGATTACGCAGCATGGATGTATTACCCAGTACCAAGGCCTTGGCTTTTTCCGGCAGCAGATTTTTCGCTGCACTATTGGCCACCCCTTTTCCTGCAGCCTTGTAGGCGCTAAATGCAGCGCCAAAGATATTGCTGATGGCCGCCTTGGGATCATGCAGTAACTGGCCCCGTGCCGCGGTGAGCTTTGAACCTGCCGCGTTAAGGTCGCCTTTGGCGTCAAGCTTGCCGTTGACCACCGTTTCCAGGCCCTTGGCAATCTCGTTCACCGCGCTTTGACCCAGCTTTCCAGCGTCGTCGAGAATGCCCGCCAGTTTGGGTTGTGCCTGTTTGACGAAGTCATCGATGGTGCCGACGATGGTCGCGTTCAGATGCCCGATCAACACTTCAATCAGCGAGTCCCCCAGCAGCATCTTGGCGCTGTTACGCAGTTCCTGACGCACCAGCCCCAGGGTCGGGCGTAGTGTCATGCGCGCAGAAGCCATGGTCGGCGGCGCAGGCAATACACCAATCAGGTTGATACCCAGGCTGACCCAATCCAGCACCTGACGCTGTTTGCTTTTGGCCAGGGTGACGATGTCTCCGAGGGCATCAACCAACGCCATGATGTTGCCCACGACAGGAAGAGCACCCGCGACGTTCTTGACCCGATCAAGTGTGACGACACCGCCGCTGATGGACTGCAACCAGGCATCGAATTTGGCAGCGCCGCGTCCGACATCCTGAATATCGATCGTGTTGAGGGGTACCACCGCGACTTGCGGCTCACGCTGTTTCGCACCACCGCCCCCAGTTGTCATGACAGCACCTCACCCGCCAGCAATTCCGGAGTTTTCAAAGAAGGTTTTGGAAGCGTCGGCGCCGGCAGACTCGGCAACTTGCCCGCCTTGCTCGCCGCCCCGAGGATTCCCGACGCACTCGGCATCGCCGCACTCGCCAGTTTCGGCAGCCCGGCTACCCCGCCCTGCACCACGCCCTTCACCTGCTGCGCCGTTTGCATCGCACCTTGCGCGGTCTGCACGGCGCCCATCCCTGTTTTCGCCATGTCCTTGCCCTTCTCCAACATGTCCCAGTTCTTGCTCGGCAACACTTTGGCGACCATCGCCTGCACCTGACTTGGCACCTCATCAGCACCCGGCGGATTCAACGGCCATTCCGGTTTGCCGATGTAACTGCCTTCACTCCAGGTGTCCGCCGGATCCTTGCCGAACAGCACCCGCGCCGGGCCTGGTGCGGCGCCGGCAACGCTGGCGAACCCCTTCGCATCGAGCTTGCCCTTGATGCTTTTGCCCAGCGCATCGATGACTTCGTAATCGCCGTCCTTGATGCCCTGACGCCCGGCGTACTGGTTGAACAGTTCGAGGTTGCCCTTGCCCGGTTTCGGCGGCTCCGGGAACACGCCCGCGAGACTCTTGGCACCGGTGTAAGCAAAGTTCGCCGCGTGGGCGGTGTACGGGCCGCTGGTGGCGTGGGTGATGCCGCCGGCGTTGTAGGTCGTGGCGCTGCCGCCGCCCTGGATCACCAGTTCGGTCTTGGCGGTGATGGTGATGCGGTCGGCATTGGCGGTGATGTTGAGTTTGGCCAGCAGGTTGATGCTGTCCTTCAGCGCCTTGACGTCGATGTCGCCGGACGCTGCGACCAGACGCCAACCCATGCTCTGCACAAACAGGCGCATGCCGCGACTGGCACTGGCCAGCAGGCGTTTGCCGATGGAAAAACTGGTGTGCCCGGTGCTGCTCAGCGCCAGGTGTTCGCCGGTGGCGATGTGGCTGGAACGCGGCGTGGTCAGGGCGATGCCGGCGGGACTGGCGAGTACCAGATGCGGCTCGGTGAATTCGGGGAATTCGTTGGCGGTGAGGTTTGCCGGGCCGCTGCCCAGCACACCCTGATGCTGTGCGTGCAACGCCTTGGCCACATCGTCCTGATCGCCGGCCTCTTGAGCCTGAAGCTCTTTGGCTTGCGTGGCGAAACCGTCCTGTTGATCGCTGGCGGTGGCCAGGCGCTCGGCGGTTTCCGGCAGGTCCTTGTGGTGCTTGGATTCATTCGGGCGCGGTTCGGTGGTAATCAGCAGACCGGCGCCGGCACGCACGGCGCCGTGGCGGTCGGTTCTTAACTCAAAACCTTCACCCCGAGGCTGACCGCCGCTTGGGCGCGGGTGGGTCAGGTAACCAAGGTTGATCGCGCTCGCGCCGTGATCGCTGCGCAGCGCGATGCTGATCTCGCTGGTGGTGTCGTCGATGCGCAGTTCGTTGGCGCGGCTGCCCTTGTATTCCTTGCTCTTGACCGTGGCCAGGGTCTTGAAGTCCGGCAGCTTGTAAGGCGGCAGGTTGGCGCCGTGGTACAGGCAACCGGTGATCAGCGGCTGGTCGGGATCGCCTTCGAGGAAGGTGATCAGCACTTCCATGCCGACCCGCGGAATGTTGATCGAGCCAAAGGTCTCGGCGGCCCAGCTGGAGGCCACGCGCATCCAGCAGGAGGTCTTGTCGTCGTGCTGGCCTTCGCGGTCCCAGAAGAACTGCACCTTCACCCGGCCGTACTGGTCGCAGAAGATTTCTTCGCCTTCGGGGCCGGTGACCACGGCGCTTTGCGAACCGAGGACCTTGGGTTTCGGGTGATCCAGCGGCGGACGGTACGGCACGTCCCACGGAATCGCGTTGAAGCGGTTGCGATAGCCCTGGTGGAAATCGTCTTTGTTGTCGGTGGTGTCGCTGGTCACCGACTCTTCCAGCACTTGCGGCTGCTTGCCTTCGTGGAAGATTTCGGTGAGCAGCCACAGGTCGTTCCACGTCGGGTTGGCGTGGTCGGTCAGGGCCAGAAAATGCCCGGTGACCAGGATCGGCTGGTCGCTGTTGCCCTCGGCCAGGCGATAGTCGCTGCGATGGCGTTCGAGGTTGCGGTTGGCCAGGTGCTTGCCACGCTCGCGATCCACGAAACGGCCCGGGTAATCGTAGTCTTCCAGGTCCGGCTGGGCGCTGCTCTTGGCGTCGCTTTCCAGCTCGATCTTCGGTTTGACGAAGTCGTAATCGCGGCGCGTTGTACGGCTGGTGCGGGTGGCCAGGCGCAGGCCGAAACGCTTGACCACCGGCTGGTCCGCCACCAGCCCGGAGTCCTGCTGATACGCCACTGGCGCCAGTTTCGGGAACACCGTCTGGTCATCGCCGAAGGTCAGTTTGTGGCCGCTTGGGGTGTGCTGGAAGTGGTAGTGAATACCCTCTTCTTCGCACAGGCGCTGGACGAAATGCAGGTCCGATTCGTCGTACTGCGTGCAGTAGATCCGCTCGGGATACACCGCACTCAACTGGAAGTGGTAATCGCTGGCCAGAATGCCGTGTTCTTCCAGCACCTGGCTGATGATCTGCTGCACGGTCATCTGCTGAAAGATGCGCTGGTTGAAGCGGTGCGCCAGGTACGAAAGCTGCGGTCGCAGGGAGATCTTGTAGCGGGTCAGGCGCTTGCCCGCCTCGCCTTGGGCAATGCTGTAAATCAGCCCGTGAATCCCGGTACCGCTCGGCGACAGTTGAAGAAACGCCAGTTTGTGCAGCAGGCTTTCGAGGTTGATCGAAGCCTTTTCGCTGACCAGTTCCAGCTCGAATTCGAAGGGCGTGTTGAGGGCTTCCCGACCGGTGAACGACAGCACCTGGAAATCGCTGTCCGCGCCATCGATGGTCAGATTGAAATGGGGCTGGTTGGCCGGTGAGAACATTCCCTTGTCCCTCGTGCTGTGCTGCAACCCACGCCAGATTGATAAACCTCTGGCGGCAGTAATCCTTTAAGAACTCAAAGGTTCCGGCCAGTAACACTGGCCGGAACGGTACAACCATCAGCCGTGATTAAACGACCGGAGCACGCCAGTCATCGGAGCCCGAAGTACCGGAGACTTCGTGGGTCCAGGTGATTTTGCGGTAGGTGAAATGCACCTCTTCCAGATGAGTGAAGTGGGCGTTTGCCGGGTCCTGGCAGTTGTGCATCTTGTTGTTGATGGCGACGATGATCGCGTCTTCCAGTTTGGTGGTGTAGTAGTGCTCTTGAGTGCCTTGCGCCGAAGTGCGGTACCACTGGATAACGATTTCGCTCATGCGCTCGCCGGAAGTCAGTGCTGCTTGCAGCAGTGGCGAAGCCTTGTCGTAGACCTTGGTGATCACAACTGGCTTGTGCACGCGCTGACCGGTTGGCTGACCGGATTGCGGGTCACGCGGGATGATCACGTCGTGGGTGAACGCCTGAACCATGACCTGGTCTTCATGACCTTCCTGGTAGGTGTTGCCAACGGAGTCGGCGGTGAACGCGCCGGCAGTGATCAGGCCTTGTTTTTCGCCGGTAACCGACATGTACGCTGGTGTTGCCATGGGGTGTGCTCCTTGCTCAAAAGACAGGACCGGACGGCGTGATTGCCTGCCCAGATGGCCAAGGAGATATCAAAAGTCGTGCCAGCCACATCAGGGCTTTTACCCATCAAAGACTTACGATGCTTGCGTGGGATAAGTTCGTTTTTGGCTGTAGGAAACAGCGAAAAAGTGCGCAAGAAGTTGCGCAGTGCTGTGCAACTTCTTGCGCACTTGGCTGTAAGCCTCGATATAGAGAGCTTGCCGTGGTTTTCACCGAGCTTTTATTACGGACAACTGCGCAACTTTTTGCGCAGTTCAGCCAATCCAATCAGAACTCCGACATCAGGCTTCCTGCAACGCCCGTGGCCGCTGACTGCGCTGCTGCGCCGCCGCATCCGGCGCCTGCTGCAACTGGAAGTCGAACTTCAATTCAGCACGACGTCCCGCTGCATCCTCCAGAAACTCGACCTCTCCGACCAACCCTTCACGGGTCGCATACGCGAAGTCATCCCACAGATATTTGTCCCCGGACAGATTGATCTGCGTCGTCAGATGCCGATGCCCCGGTGCGGAAATGAAGAAGTGAATATGAGCCGGGCGCTGGCCGTGGCGGCCGAGCAGGTCGAGACATTCCTGGGTCGGGCCTTGGGGGTCGCAGCCATAACCGGAGGGCACGATGCTGCGGGCGCGATAGCGGCCTTCGGCGTCGGTGATGATCCGCCGGCGCAGGTTGTATTCGGACTGGCTCTGGTCGAAGAACGAGTAAGTACCTTTGGTGTTGGCGTGCCACAGGTCGACCGTGGCGCCGGCCAGCGGCTGGCCCTGCGGATCAAACACCTGACCTTCGAGCAACATCAGCGTGGCGACGCCCTCCTCGCTGCCGTCGTCCATCCGGCATTCCCCTTCGTACAGCGGCGCGCCGGCCACGTATAACGGGCCTTCGATGGTGCGCGGCGTGCCGCCGGTCAAGCCGATCTGCGCGTCCTTGGCGTCCTGCAGCAGGTCGAGGAAATGCTCGAGGCCGAGGCCGGCCACCAGCAGCCCGGCTTCCAAGCGGCCGCCCAGACGGTTGAGGTAGTCGACGGCTTTCCAGAATTCGTCTTCGCTGATCTCAAGGTCTTCGATGATCCGGGCGGTGTCCTGCAACACTCGCAGGACGATGTTTTTCAGGCGCGAGCTGCCGCCATCGTTGGCAAAACCGGCAGCTTCTTCGAAGAATTTTTGCAGTTCGGCAGTGTGGGCAATCTTCACGGTCATGGTGTTCACCTCATCTTGTTGTTGTGGGGGCGGGCTCAGCGGTCGTCGGTGTGGATCGACGAGGGATGGCGGCAGAGGCCGTCGATCTCGATGTCCATGTAGGGAAACAGCGGCAGCAGCATGAGGGTGTCGTGCAGCGCTTCGACGCTGGGCACGTCGAACACGCTGTAATTGGCGTAGTGCCCGGCGATGCGCCAGAGGTGGCGCCACTGGCCTTCGCGTTGCAGGCGCTGGGCGAGTTCCTTTTCGTCGGCCTTGAGTTTTGTGGCAACGGCCGGGTCCATGTCGGCGGGCAATTTCACGGTCATTTTTACGTGGAACAGCATGGCGTTCTCCTTAGGGGTCAGTGCCGGCGAAAGCGCGCCAGACGCTCTTCATCCAGCGTCAGGCCCAGGCCCGGGGTGCGTGGAATGTGCAGGTGAAAGTCGCGGTACTGCGGGCGCTCGGTGACGATGTCTTCGGTGAGCAACAGCGGACCAAATAGCTCGGTGTCCCAGGTCAATTGCCTGAGCGTGAGGAACGCATGGGCCGAGGCCAGCGTGCCGACGGATCCTTCGAGCATGGTGCCGCCGTACAGGGCGATGCCGGCGGCTTCGGCGATTTGCGCAGTGCGCAACACAGCGCGCGGGCCGCCGTTCTTGGCGATCTTCAGGGCGAAGACGCTGGCGGCGCCGTCGGCGGCAAGGCTGAACGCGTCTTCCACGCTTTCAATGGATTCATCGGCCATGATCGGCGCCGGGCTGCGCTGGTTCAGACGAATCTGACCGGAACGATTGACTCGCGAGATCGGCTGCTCGATCAGGTCGATACCGTTGTCGCCGAGCACCTGGCAGCCGCGAATTGCCTGGGATTCGTCCCAGTACTGATTAACGTCGACCCGCACACTGGCACGCTCGCCCAGGGCTTTCTTGATCGCCACCACGTGCTTCAGATCCTGCTCCAGCGGGTTGGCGCCGATCTTCAGTTTGAAGATCCGGTGACGCCGCGCTTCCAGCATTTGTTCGGCCTCGGCGATGTCGCGGGCGGTGTCGCCGCTGGCCAGGGTCCAGGCGACTTCGAGGCTGTCGCGGACCCGACCGCCGAGCAGTTCGCTCACCGGCAGGCCGAAGCGTTTGCCCTTAGCGTCGAGCAACGCGCTCTCGATGGCGGACTTGGCGAAGGTGTTGCCCTTGGCGATCTTGTCGAGTTTCTGCATGGCGACGTTGAGGTTGTCCGCGTCCATGCCGATCAGCGCCGGCGCCAGGTGCGCGTCGATGTTGGCCTTGATGCTTTCCGGGCTTTCGTAGCCGTAGGCCAGGCCGCCGATGGTGGTGGCTTCGCCGATGCCTTCGATACCGTCGCTGCAACGCAGGCGCAGGATCACCAGCGTCTGGTTCTGCATCGTGTGCATCGCCAGTTTGTGCGGGCGGATGGTCGGCAGGTCGACGATGATCGCCGACAGGTTTTCAATCAGGATCCGGTTCATTTCAGTGTCCATTCAAGCGTGATCAACCGAGGTCACCGCCACCGACCGGCAGGGTTACACCGGTGATGTAGGAGGCGTCGTCCGAGGCGAGAAACAGGATCGCGCCGACCTGTTCATCAATGGTTCCGTAGCGTTTCATCAGGCTGCTATCGAGGGTTTGCGCGACGATTTCCTGATACCAGGCCTGCTCCTGCGCAGATTGTTCGGCGGCGTTGCGCGGGATGCGCCGGGGCGGCGCTTCGGTGCCTCCGGGCGCGGTGGCGTTGACCCGGATCCCGCGCTCGGCGTTTTCGAATGCCAGACAGGCAGTCAGCGCATTGATTCCGCCCTTGGCCGCGCCGTAAGGGACGCGGTTCAGGCTGCGGGTCGCAATCGACGAAACATTGACGATCACGCCGCGCCCCTGCTTGAGCATGTACGGCAATGCGGCGTGGCAGCACCACAGCGTCGGGAACAGCGAGCGGCGCACTTCGGCCTCGATCTGCTCGACATCGTAGTGTTCGAACGGCTTGGCCCAAATGGTGCCGCCGACGTTGTTGACCAGCACATCCAGGCGCCCGAACGCATCGACGGCGGCGCTCATCACCCGCGCACAATCGGCGTATTGCTCAAGATCGGCGATCAGCGGCAGCACGCTCTCGCCCTGCAGTTCGTGAACCAGCTCGGAGCGGTCGACGGCGATCACCTGCGCGCCCTCCTCCAGCAAGCGCTCGCACACCCGGCGACCGATGCCCTGCGCCGCGCCGGTGACCAGCGCGACCTTGTTGGCGAATCTGTTGTTCATGACAACCTCGCAATTCAGAAAGAAGACTCAGGCCGCCGCGAATTTCTCGTAGTAGAAGTTCGCCGGCGTGATGCCCTGCTCGCGGATGTACTGGCTGACGGCCTCGACCATCGGCGGCGGACCGCACAGGTACACGTCGACATCGCCTTCGTTGAGGTGGCGCGGTTCGATGTGCTGGGTGACGTAGCCCTTGAGCGGATGCTGGCTCTGCGGATTGGCCACGCAGGCGCCGAAGCTGAAATTCGGAATGCGCGCGGCGAAGGCTTCGAGGCGGTCGAGTTCCACCAGATCGAAATCGTTGGTCACACCGTAGATCAGGTGAACCGGATGTTCGCTGCCCTGCTCGGCGATCTTCTCCAGCATCGCCGTGAATGGCGCCAGCCCGGTGCCGCCGGCCAACAACAGCAGCGGCCGCTTGATCTCGCGCAGGTAAAAACTCCCCAATGGCCCGGCGAGATTCAGGCTGTCGCCGGCCTTGGCCAGCCCGGTGAGGAAGCTGCTCATCAGGCCGCCGGGGACATTGCGGATCAGGAAACTGACCTCTCCGTTCTTCTGCAACGAGCTGAAGGAATAGGCGCGGGATTGCTCGCTGCCCGGCACTTGCAGGTTGACGTATTGCCCTGGCAGGAACGCCAGTTTGCTCAGGGATTCACCCTTGAGCGACAGCGCGATGGTGCTTTCGGAGAGCTGCCGGACATCGCTGATCGACGCCTGGTAGCTTGCCTGTTCGGTCTTGCACACCTGCGAGCCGACCGGCACCCGCACCACGCAGTCGCTTTCGGCGCGCATCTGACAGGTCAGAACGTAACCCTGGGCCAGTTCGTCTTCACTCAGGGCGTCTTCGATGAAGTTGTCGCCCATGGCGTAACGCCCTGCCTCGGCGAAACATTTGCAGGTGCCGCAGGCGCCGTCGCGGCAGTCCAGCGGGATGTTGATGCCCTGGCGGTAGGCCGCGTCGGCAACGGTTTCGTGGCCCGAGGCCTCGATGAAACGGGTGACCCCGTCTTCGAAATTCAGTGCGATCTGGAAACTCATGGTGCACCTCGCTCACAGCGTCGAGCCCGGCTCGCCGCCGTCTCGATCAGATGTGATAGATGTCGATGACCTGACGGACGTAATCGTTCTTCAGCACGACTTTCTTGGCCTTGATCAGCGGCTGTTCGCCGCGCAGGTCGAGGGTGTAGAAGCTGGTGCCGAAATAACTGTCGGTGACCTGATAGCGAAAGCTCAGGGTGTGCCAGTTGAAGCGCACCTGACATTGCCCTTCGCCCTGCTCGACGATCTCGATGTTGCTGAGGTTGTGCGAGGTGCGAGTGTCGGGGATGGTCGCGCTGGAGCGCTCGGTCTTGATCCGGAACACCCGGTCTTCGAGGCCGCCACGGTTGCCGTACCAGATCAGCGAGATTTCGCTTTGCGGGTCTTCGGTCAGGGTGTCGTGGTCGTCCCAGGCCGGCATCCAGAAACTGGCGTCGGCGGCGTAGAGTTCCAGCCACTGATCCCATTGGCCGTCGTCGAGGTAGCGTGCTTCGCGGTAGAGGAAGTCGCGCACGGTGTCGTAGAGGTTGCTCATCACACAGCCTCCACGGGGATCAGGTTTTTATCGCTGGCGGCGGCCTTGAGCATGGTTTCCTGCCAGTACTTGTGTTGCAGCACGAACAGGCCTTCGTCCTCGGTGCGCATGCCGGACAGCAAGGGCTTGAGGTCGATTTCCTCGGCCGCCGCGTCCGCGCCTTCGACCCAATGGGTCGCGCCACGGGACATGTCGTTCCAGCCGCGCCCGGCGCCGTAGCCGGTCTGGCACGAGCGGAATTCTTCGAGGTCATCCGGAGTGGCCATGCCGCTGACGTTGAAGAAGTCTTCGTATTGGCGAATGCGTTTGGCCCGGGCCTCCGCGCTTTCGCCTTTGGGGGCGATGCAGTAGATGGTGATCTCGGTCTTGTCGACGGAGATCGGCCGGGCGATACGGATCTGCGAGCTGAACTGATCCATCAGGTACACGTTGGGGTACAGGCACAGGTTGCGCGAGTTCTCGATCATCCAGTCGGCGCGGGCCTGGCCGAAATCCCGGGCCAGTTCGTCGCGGCGCTCGTAGGCCGGACGATCCTCGGGGTTGGCCCAGCGGGTCCAGAGCAGCAGATGGCCGTGGTCGAACGAGTAGAAACCGCCGCCCTTCTTCGCCCAGCTGCCGGCGCTCATGGTCTTGATTTCTTCGCCGGCGTCGCGCTGCTGACGCTGGTTCTGGGTAGCGGCGTAGTTCCAGTGCACGGAGCTGACGTGATAACCGTCGGCGCCATTTTCGGCGGTGAGTTTCCAGTTGCCTTCATAGATGTAGGAGCTGGAACCGCGCAGCACTTCCAGACCTTCGGGCGACTGATCGACGATCATGTCGATGATCTTGGCCGACTCGCCCAGGTGCTCGGCGAGGGATTTCACATCGGCGTTCAGGCTGCCGAACAGAAAGCCGCGATAGGACTCGAAACGCGCGACCTTGGTCAGGTCGTGGGAGCCTTCGCAGTTGAAACCTTCGGGATAGCCAGCTTCGCTCGGATCCTTGACCTTGAGCAGTTTGCCGCTGTTGTTGAACGTCCAGCCGTGAAACGGGCAGGTGTAGCTGGAACGGTTGCCGGACTTGTGCCGGCAAAGCATCGCGCCGCGATGGCTGCACGCATTGAGAAAAGCATTGAGTTCACCAGCCTTGTTACGGGCGATGAACACGGGTTGGCGACCCATGGTGGTGGTCAGAAAATCGTTGGCGTTAGGGATCTGGCTTTCGTGGGCGAGGTAGATCCAGTTGCCTTCGAAGATGTGCGCCATCTCCAGTTCGAACAGCCGTGGATCGGTGAACATCTCCCGCTTGCAGCGGTAGGCCCCCTTCTCGGGGTCCTCTTCAAGCATGGCATTGAGGTAGTCGATTCCCAGGGACATGGCCGGGGCCTCCATTGTTATTGTTCAGGCCAGGTCAGATTAGGGAGGCAACGCGGGCGGCAATATCCGAATCCTGCAGAGCGCTATCCGTTTTGTGCAGGACGGCGCAGCAGGTGCTTCAGATTGTTTCGGGGCGGGAATTCAGTGGCGGCGTTTGAAGGTCACGGACGGCAATTCGCCGAACTGCTGGCGATAGCTTTCGGAGAAACGCCCGAGGTGCAGGAAGCCGTAGTCCAGCGCCAGTTCGGTGAGGTTGCGCACCGGGCAGCTCGGGTCGCTGAGGCAGGCATGAATGCGTTCCAGCTTGCGCTGGCGGATGTACTGCATCGGGGTCACGCCGAGCTGGCGTTCAAACAGGGCGTACAGTGAGCGCGGGCTCATGTTCGCCTGGACCGCGAGGTGTTCGGCGGGCAGATCCCGCTTCAGGTTGCGCTCTATGTAGTCGAGGATCCGCTCGAAACTGACGCTCGGCGAACTCAGGCATTCACGGCTGACGTTGGTGTTCATCAGCGAAATCAGTTTGCTGCCGACGATCTGCGCGTAATGCTCCTGTACCCGCAGCAACGGATCGCTGGCTTCGGCTTCCTGGCAGATCATGCCCAGCAGGCTGGTAAACCCTTCCAGCTCGTCGAGCCGGTAATGATTGCGCAGAAACCGGATGCCGCCGGCAGGATGCAGCCAGCGCTGCTCGTCGCACACCGATTCCAGCACGCTGACCGGCACCTTGAGGATGAATTTCTCGCAATCGTCGGAATAAGTCAGGTCCACCGGATCGTCCGGGTTGATCAGCAGCAATTCGCCCGGCACCAGATGATGCTCGCGCTTGTGCCCGCGCCACAGGCAGTTGCCTTGCAGCAGGACTTGCAGGTGATACACGGTTTCCAGCGCCAGCGACGTCACGCGAACGCTGCCGCCATAGCTGATGCGGCACAGATCGAGATCGGCGAGTTTGCGGTGGTTGAGGCTGGCTTGCGGGTGGGTGGTTCTGGACAGGCCGATGAAATGCTGGCCGACGTGCTGGTTCACATAGTCGGAGACGGCATACGGGTCAGCGTGGCGAAACACGCTGCTGCGGTCGCTCAGCAGGCGGCTGTCCATGGGCAAGGCACTCGATCTTGTCGTTATGGTGATGGTCGCGGTTTGCGCCATCACCGGTCACAGTACGCCGGCGTGGCGGATCGGGCAATTGGACGAAGGTTTGGCTGTCCGGTGATCGAACGGTTTCAATCACCGCGCTTTCGTCGGATCAAAGCAGACTCCACGACACCCCGACATACATCGCCATGCCCTCACCCAGTGTGGAGCGTGCGGCGTCCAGTCCTTTATCGTCATAGCCCGGCGTAACTGTAGCGGCGTAGTGTTTGTCGGTCAGGTTGCGCATGTCCAGCCAGGTCTGCCAGTCGCCTTTCGGTGCGTTGTAACCGAGGGTCGCGCCGAAGGTGGCGTAAGGATCGGCGTAATAGCTGTTGGCGTAATCCACTGCGGTTTTCGAGACCAGTTGCGTGTTGACCGCCGCGAAGAACCCCTGCGGGAAGTCGTAGCGCAGTTCGCCCTGGTAGTAATGCATCGGCAGGCCCGGCAAGCGGTTGTCGCCGAAGCGGTCGTCGTCGCGGTAGTGGAAGTCGCTGAAGGTATAGGCCTGGCGCAGGCTCAACTTGCCGCCATCGTTTGCTGACCACAGGTTGCTGAGCAGGCTGGCTTCAATACCTTGGTGCACGGTCGGGCTGGCATTGAGTTCGTAAGGCGTTGTGGCGTTGGCGTCCGGCAATACCGAGAGCAATTCGTGGCGCACTTGAGCGTAGTACCAGGCCAGGCTCCACTCGCCCAACGCGCTGTCGCCACGGCCGCCGAGTTCCAGGGTGGTCGCGGTCTGGTTCTGCAGCTTGACCGGGTCGCGCTGGGTGCCGGTGGCGGCGCCGCTGCCGGCCGGGAACCGTACGTTGGAGCTGTAGACCAGCGACCACGGATGCGGCGCTTCGACCGAACGGCTCAGGTTGCCGAACAGTTGCAGGTCCGGCGTCACCTGATAGCGCAGACCCAGACGTGGCGCATAGTCCCAGTCACCGAGGCTGGTCTTGCCGCCACCTTCCGGGTAGGTCACGGCGCTTTCGCGACGGGTGTAGATCGCGGCGAGGCCGGTGGTCAGCCACAGGTCGTCGGCGATTTCCAGGTCGTTGCCCACGTGCAGGACAGAATCCGAACCCTGATAAGTGAAGTTGCGCATATGCGTGCCCGGAGCATAACCAGCGGTGTTGCCGCCGGGAATACGCACCAATTCGCTGGCCCCGTCGTTGGGCAGGTGTTTGGTCACTCGCAGGCCCACGGTGCTGTTGCTCTCCATCCCCCAGAGAGTGTCGCGGCGCTTGTAGTCGAACGTGCCGCTGACATCGGTGTACGCCACCTTCAGGCGATTGGGGCCTTCGCGCAGGTCCATCGGGTAATCGTGATAAACCAGACCGGTCTGGATGCTCGAATCGTCATCGATGTAGTACGTGGTCTTGTTACCGATGAAGGTGCTGCCAGGCTGGTCGCGGCTGTCGTTGCGCGTCACGTAGGCCGGGTTGGCCGCGCGCGGATCGTGTTCGATGGAATGTTTGGTCACCCGGCCGGCGAGGTCGTTGTCGGTCTCGCGGTGACGAATGTAGAAGCGGGTTTCCAGATTCGGATTGAAGCGATAACCGAAGTTGGCGATCACGCCCTGACTCTTGCTGGCGGTGTGATCCTGATAACCGTCGGAATGCGCATCGGTCATCGACAGGTAGTAATCGAAATCGCCCAGCACCTGACCGGAGCTGACTTGTCGCTGGGCATAACCGTGGCTGCCCATGACATAGCGCACATTCAGCAGTGGCGCGTTATAGCCGGTGTGGCTGACGTAATCGACGGCGCCACCGAGGGCCAGCGCACCGCGATCAAATCCGTTGGCACCGCGCAGGACTTCTACATGGTCGAGCCACAACGGCTCCAGTAATTCGTAAGGCGTGCCGCCGGGGCCGGTCAGCGGCAGACCATCGAGCATCGTGTACAGCCCGGACGCGTGGGCGCCGGGAGCACGGTTGATGCCCGAGCCACGGATCGAAATCTTCGTCCCTTCGTTGCCCGCCGACTGGGCATAGACACCCGGCTGATACGCCAATACGTCCTGATTGCCCGCGACCCGGCCCTGCAATGGCTGGCGCATATCCACCACGTTGCTGCCACCCGGCACCTCGGCCAGACGCGCCTTCGCCTCTTCCACCGACGCATCTTCACCGCTCTGATCCTCGGCCCCGATCAGCACTTGCCCCAGTTCCAGCCCCTGGGATTGCGCCTTGAGCGGACAGACAAGGGCCAGCCCCAGCAAGGCAGCGGGCAGGGTTTTCAGCGAAGGCATCGGGTGAACTCCAGACAGGCGGGAACGGACAGTGACAACTGCGACGCATGAATGAACGAAGGAAACACATGGCGATTTGGTTTTTTGTCAGGTAAACAGGCCTGTGGTTTTCCAACAGCAATCAAACAAGGGAGCGTCTGAGGTGGCTGAAGAAGTGCTGAAGTCCAGGCTGGCCAATTTTCTCGTGCCCGGCGGACTCTGGGTGGGTGGGAAAGTGGTGATCACGCCGTCCGGGATTCGTATGAGTGCCAATGCCATGAACCGCGCGGTGCCCGGCGGAGTTCTGGACGTTGAAGTCCCGATAGCCACGATTCGCAAAGTCACTCTGGAGGGGGGATTCATTACCCGGATCGTCAGTCTGGAGACCGACAACGGTTACGTTTACTTCCGTTGTTTCGGAGCGAAGGCAATGGCCGGGCTGATCACAAAACTGTACGTCGCACACACGCTGAAACGAGCGGGCTGATCGCCCACCGAAACCCGCTCATTGCTCTGTCGCCTGCCGATACTGACGCGGGGTAAAACCGGTCGACGCCTTGAACTGGCGGGTGAAAGCACTGTGATCGGTGTAGCCGCATTGCAGTGCCACCTCGGTGATCGGCAGTTCGGTATGCAACAGGCGATGGGCATGTTCCAGTCGCACTTTCTGAATCATCTGCCTCGGCGTCAGGTGGAACACCCGTTTGCAGTAACGTTCCAGTTGCGCCACCGAGATACCGGCGATCCGCGTCAATTCGCCCAGGGTCACCCGACGATTGAAATGGGCGCGGATGTGTTCGTCGACCGCCGCCAGGCGCTGAAACGCCGGGTGGGTTTCGCTGGCCGATTGCAGGTCCACCGAAATCCCCGCGAGGCCGATGATCTCGCCGTCGCGGTTGTACAGCGGGCGTTTGTGCGTCAGGCACCAGCCCGGTTCGCGACTGCCGTACAGGTGCAGTTCCAGCTGATCTTCCAGCACGAAACCTTCTTCCAGCACCCGCCGATCCTGCTCGGTATAACCGGGCCCCAGTTGCGCCGGAAACACCTGCGCACTGGTTTTGCCGAGCAGCGGTTTCAGGTCTTTCAGGCCACAGCGTTGCACCAGCGTGCGATTGGCCAGGACGTACCGCGCCTGCACATCCTTGATGAAGATCGCCGCGTTCGGAATCACGTCCAGCATCGGCAACAGCGGTGTCACGCCGGCCAGCAGCGCGTCGAGGGTGTGGGGACGATTGTGCTCATCGCCCTGGCTCAGGATCGCAAATGCGTTCTGCATGGTGACGGTTTTCCCCGGTGAGTGGATCGGGCTTAGGCGTTCGCGTGCAGATTGCAGCAACGTTCGAAGCGTGTCGAGCGTCGCTGGCTTTCTTCGCAACTGTGCCGATTTCGTCATTCAGAGCTGCGCAAAACATCAATCGCCCGACGCCTGATGAGTTCACTGTTTAGCCGTTCCAGTGACTCACACCTGCCTATCCAATAACTCACAAGAAGGCGATGCCATGTCAGGCCAAGGCAAGTTCAAAAAACAACTTTCATTGATCGACCTCACCTTTATCGGGTTGGGGGCGATCTTCGGTTCCGGCTGGTTGTTCGCGGCCAGTCACGTGTCGGCGATTGCCGGGCCGGCCGGGATTTTTTCCTGGTTGCTGGGCGGGTTCGCCGTGTTGCTGCTGGGCATCGTCTACTGCGAACTGGGTGCAGCATTGCCCCGCGCTGGCGGTGTGGTGCGCTACCCGGTTTACAGCCACGGGCCGCTGCTCGGTTACCTGATGGGATTCATTACACTGATCGCGTTTTCCAGTCTGGTGGCGATCGAGGTGGTTGCCTCTCGCCAATACGCGGCGGCCTGGTTTCCGAGCCTGACCAAGGCTGGCAGCGGTGATCCGACCTTGCTCGGCTGGCTGGTGCAGTTCGGTCTGCTCTGCGTGTTCTTTCTGCTCAACTACCGCAGCGTGAAGACCTTCGCCAAGGCCAACAACCTGGTCAGCGTGTTCAAGTTCATCGTGCCTCTGCTGGTGATCGGCGTGCTGTTCACCTTCTTCAAACCGGAAAACTTTCAGATCCAAGGCTTCGCCCCATTCGGTCTCTCGGGTATCGAGATGGCCGTCTCCGCCGGCGGTGTGATCTTCGCCTATCTGGGCCTGACCCCGATCATCTCGGTGGCCAGCGAAGTGAAGAACCCGCAACGCACCATTCCGATTGCGCTGATCCTGTCGGTGCTGCTTTCCACCGCGATTTACGTATTGCTGCAAACCGCCTTCCTCGGCGGCATCCCGACCGAACTGCTCGCCAATGGCTGGGCCGGGGTATCCAAGGAATTCGCCCTGCCGTACCGCGACATCGCCCTGGCGCTGGGCGTGGGCTGGCTGGCGTATCTGGTGGTCGCCGACGCGGTGATCTCCCCCAGCGGCTGCGGCAACATTTACATGAACGCCACGCCCCGGGTGATCTACGGCTGGGCGCAGACCGGCACGTTCTTCAAGGTCTTCACCCACATCGACGCGAAGTCCGGGATCCCGCGTCCGGCGTTGTGGCTGACCTTCGCCCTTTCGGTGTTCTGGACCCTGCCGTTCCCATCGTGGGAAGCGCTGATCAATGTGGTATCCGCCGCGCTGGTGCTGAGCTACGCCGTGGCTCCGGTGACCGTCGCCGCGCTGCGTCGCAATGCGCCCGACATGCCGCGCCCGTTCCGGGTCAAGTGCATGGGCGTGCTGGGGCCGGTGTCGTTCATCATCGCCGCGCTGATCGTTTACTGGTCGGGCTGGAACACCGTGTCCTGGCTGCTCGGCCTGCAAATCCTGATGTTCGTCGTCTACCTGCTCTGCGGCCGCTTCGTGCCGACCGCCCACCTCAGTCTGTCCCGGCAAGTACGCTCGTCGGCGTGGCTGATCGCCTTCTACGCGGTGACCATCGTCCTGTCGAAACTCGGCACCTTCGGCGGTCTGGGCATCCTCACCCATCCGTTCGACACCTTGGTCGTCGCAGCCTGTGCGATGGGTATTTATTACTGGGGCGCGGCCACCGGCGTACCGGCACACCTGCTGCGTCTGGAATCGGAAGAGGATGAAAGCGAAGTCGCGTCTCCATCTCCTGCCTCCAACACCAATCCTCGCGCTGCCGGCGCTTACTGAAATCACTCAACGGGACCTGTCCATGAAACGAGTACACGTCATTGATTCCCACACCGGCGGCGAACCCACGCGTCTGGTGATGAAGGGTTTTCCTGATCTGCCCGGCCGCACCATGGCCGAGAAACGCGACGCCCTGCGCAACCAGCACGACCAATGGCGCCGCGCCTGCCTGCTGGAACCGCGCGGCAACGATGTGCTGGTGGGCGCGCTGTATTGCGAGCCGGTGTCGCCGGACGCCACCTGCGGCGTGATTTTCTTCAACAACGCCGGTTACCTCGGCATGTGCGGCCACGGCACCATCGGCCTCGTCGCATCGCTGCAACATCTGGGGCTGATCGCACCGGGCGTGCACAAGATCGACACGCCGGTCGGCCCGGTCAGCGCAACGCTGCATGAAGACGGCGCCGTGACCTTGGGCAACGTGCCCGCCTATCGCTCACGCAAACAGGTGGCGGTGGAAGTGCCGGGATACGGTCGTTTCCTCGGCGACGTGGCCTACGGCGGCAACTGGTTTTTCCTGATCTCCGAACACGGCCAGACGCTGACGCTGGACAACGTCGAAACCCTGACCGACCTCACCTGGAAAATGCTCAAGGCCCTCGAAGACCAAGGCATCCATGGCGAGGACGGCGCGGTCATCGACCACATCGAACTGTTCGCCAATGACGCCGAGGCCGACAGCCGCAACTTCGTGATGTGCCCCGGCAAGGCTTACGACCGCTCCCCTTGCGGTACCGGCACCAGCGCCAAACTGGCATGCCTGGCCGCCGACGAAAAACTCGCGCCTGGCGAGCGCTGGGTGCAAGCGAGCATCACCGGCAGCCAGTTCGAAGGCCGCTTCGAATGGGCAGGCGAACGCATCCGCCCCTACATCACCGGCCGCGCCCACATGACCGCCGACAGCACGTTGCTGATCGACGAAACCGATCCATTTGCGTGGGGCATCTGAGCCGCCGCGCTGCATTTTCAAACCCCTCTGAATGACCGTTCCAAGGAGAACAATAATGAGCGACAACATCTTCACCGGCTGCATGCCCGCCCTGATGACCCCGTGCACCGCCGCGCGCAAACCGGACTTCGATGCGCTGGTGGCCAAGGGTCGCGAGCTGATCGACATCGGCATGAGCGCGGTCGTGTACTGCGGCTCCATGGGCGACTGGCCGCTGCTCACCGAAGCGGAGCGTCAGGAAGGTGTGGCGCGGCTGGTGGCCGCCGGCATTCCGACTATCGTCGGCACCGGCGCGGTCAACACCCGTGAAGCGGTGTCCCACGCGGCCCATGCGGCGAAAGTCGGCGCGCAGGGTTTGATGGTGATTCCTCGGGTGCTGTCCCGTGGTGCTTCGGCGGCGGCGCAAAAAGCCCACTTCGCGGCGATTCTGCAAGCCGCGCCGAACCTGCCGGCGGTGATCTACAACAGCCCTTACTACGGCTTCGCCACCCGCGTCGACCTGTTCTTCGAACTGCGCCGTGAATACCCGAACCTGATCGGTTTCAAGGAATTCGGCGGTGGCGCCGACCTGCGCTACGCCGCTGAAAACATCACCTCCAAGGATGATGACGTGACCTTGATGGTCGGTGTCGACACCCAGGTCGTGCACGGTTTCGTCAACTGTAACGCCACCGGCGCCATCACCGGCATCGGCAACGCCCTGCCCCGCGAAGTGCTGCAACTGGTGGCCCTGAGCAAGCAGGCTGCCAAGGGTGACGCCAAGGCGCGGCGTCAGGCCCGTGAGCTGGAATCGGCGCTGGCGGTGCTGTCGTCCTTCGACGAAGGCACGGATCTGGTGCTGTATTACAAACACCTGATGGTGCTCAACGGCGACAAGGAATACACCCTGCATTTCAACGAAACCGATGCCCTTAGCGACTCACAGCGTCGTTACGCAGAAGCCCAGTACACGTTGTTCCGTCACTGGTACGAAAACTGGTCGGCGGAACAGAACTTCGCCTGACCTGCCGCTGCGCTCAAGCCCGCCGCCCCCACGGCGGCGGGCCTTTTCGTGACCTGTTTTATTGATAAGGAATGCGCCATGACTCTGACGGGCCAACTGCTGATCGGTCAGCAAACCCTCACCGGCGACCGCGACGTCATCCACGGGATCAATCCCGCCACCAACTCGCCTTTGCAACCGGCCTACGCCGGCGGCTCTGCCGAGCATGTCGAGCAGGCCTGCGCACTGGCCTGGGCGGCGCTCGACCGTTATCGCGAGACATCGCTCGAGGCACGGGCGGAATTCATTGAAACCATCGCGGGCGAAATCGAAGCGCTGGGCGACGAACTGATCGACCGCGCCCTGGCCGAAACCGGCCTGCCGCGCCCGCGCCTGCTGGGCGAGCGGGGCCGCACCTGCCAGCAACTGCGCTTGTTTGCCCGCACCGTGCGAGCCGGTGAATGGCTGGATGTGCGAGTCGACAGCGCGCAACCGCAACGCCAGCCGATGCCGCGTTCGGATCTGCGTCAGCGGCAGATTCCACTGGGCCCGGTGGCCGTGTTTGGTGCGAGCAACTTTCCACTGGCGTTCTCGGTGGCGGGCGGCGATACCGCTTCTGCGCTGGCCGCCGGTTGCCCGGTGATCATCAAGGCCCACGGCGCCCATCCCGGCACCAGCGAGTTGGTCGGACGTGCAGTGGCGCGGGCGGTGAAGGCCTGTGGTTTGCCGGATGGTGTGTTCTCGTTGTTGTACGGCTTCGGTCGTGAAGTGGGGATTGCGCTGGTCAGCGATCCACGGATCAAGGCAGTCGGCTTCACCGGTTCGCGCAGTGGCGGGCTCGCGCTGATCAAAGCGGCACAAGCCCGGCCCGAGCCGATTCCGGTATACGCTGAAATGAGTTCGATCAATCCGGTGTTGCTGTTTCCGGCAGCCCTGCAAAATCGCGCCGAGGCATTGGCCCTGGGTTTTGTGGCTTCGCTGACATTGGGCGCCGGTCAGTTCTGCACCAATCCCGGTCTGGTCATCGCCCGCAAGGGGCCGGCGTTGGACGCCTTTATTGGCGCCACCACCGAACTGATCCAGCGCAGCCCCGCGCAGACCATGCTGACGCCGGGGATCTTCAACGCCTATGAGTCCAGCGTGAATGCTCTCGCGGAAAATACCCGGGCGCGTATTGCCGCCGTCGGCCAGCGCGCGACGGAACCGAATCAGGGCCAGGCTCATGTGTTCGTCACCGACGCCGCTGACTTTCTCGCCGACCACACCTTGCAGGCCGAAGCCTTCGGCGCCACCTCCTTGATCGTGCAATGCGCCAGCGACGCTGAGATCCGTCAGGTGCTCGAACAGCTGGAAGGCCAACTGACCGCCACGCTGCATCTGGATGACGAGGATCTGGAGCAGGCCCGCGCCTTGCTGCCGACCCTGGAGCGCAAGGCCGGACGCCTGCTGGTCAACGGCTGGCCGACCGGGGTCGAAGTCTGCGATGCGATGGTGCATGGCGGGCCGTTCCCGGCGACCTCCGATTCGCGCACCACCTCAGTGGGCACGGCGGCGATCCTGCGTTTCCTGCGCCCGGTCTGCTATCAGGATTTCCCCGACAGCCTGCTGCCGACCGCGCTCAAACACGCCAATCCACTGTCGCTGCGTCGCTTGCTCGATGGCCAAAGGGAAACCGCGAAAAATGCCGAATAACCCGCACGACAT
This sequence comes from Pseudomonas sp. 22085, assembly GCF_052045815.1. NCBI lineage: Bacteria > Pseudomonadati > Pseudomonadota > Gammaproteobacteria > Pseudomonadales > Pseudomonadaceae > Pseudomonas > Pseudomonas sp. 22085. The sequence continues at coordinate 118,499 of NZ_JBQEQA010000012.1, read as the reverse complement.
CGCCGTGGTCGGCGCCGGCATCATCGGCGTCGCGAGCGCCCTGCGCCTGGCCCGTCAGGGTTTGCGGGTGGTGGTGATCGATCCGCAGGAACCGGGCCACGGCGCCTCGTTCGGCAACGCCGGGCATCTGGCGACCGAGCAGGTGTTCCCGATTGCCGACAGCTCGATCCTCAAACGCCTGCCGGTCATGCTCATGGACCCGATGGGCCCGCTGCGCCTGGACTGGAAATACCTGCCCCGCGCCCTGCCCTGGTTCGCGCGGCTGTTGCTGAACCTGCGCTCGGCGCCGTTCCAGCGCACCGTTGCCGGGTTGCGCGCGCTGAATGAAAGCTCGCTCGACGCCTGGCACCACTTGCTCAAGGACATCGAGCGCCCCGAGCTGTTGAAGATGGAAGGTTCGCTGCTGGTGTTCGAACGACCCGACTCACGCCCGGCACTCGAAGCATTGCAGCGACGCATGCAACAGCAACAAGTGCCGGTCGATTGGTGGCAGGCCGGTGCGGTACGCGAGGCCGCGCCGCAACTCAGCGAACGGATTCAGAGCGGACTGTTTTTCCCGAACACCGGGCACTTCATAGATCCCTACCGGGTCGTGCGTGAATTGGTCGAGGCGGCGAAAGCCAGCGGCGTGCAGTTTGTGAAACAGGCGGTTCAGGGCGGGCAACTGCACGAGCATGGCGTCAATCTGATGACCGGAACCGGCACCCTGTCCGCTCGCCAGGTATTGATCGCCTGCGGCGCTCACTCGGCAAAACTCACCGCTGCACTGACCGGCAAAAAAGTCCCGCTGGACACCGAGCGCGGCTATCACCTGATGCTGCCTTACGAACACAACCGACTGCCCTTCCCCGTCACCTCGCTGGAACGCAAATTCATCATGACCCCAATGTCCGAAGGGCTGCGCCTGGCCGGCACCGTCGAATTCGCCGGCCTCGACGCCCCTCCGACCATGGCCCGCGCCTGGCAGTTGCATCGGTTGAGCAAGGGGTTGTTTCGTGATGAGTTGAGTGTCGAGGCAGCCACACCGTGGATGGGATTTCGACCGTCGCTGCCGGATTCGTTGCCGGTGATTGATCGGGTGTGTGACGGGAAAGTGCTGCTTGCGTTCGGGCATCAGCATCTGGGGCTGACGCAGGCGGCGGTGACGGCGGAGATGGTTGGGGGGATGGTGTTGCCATCGGCGCAGGACACGGCGCGTATTCTTCCGTCGAGCGAGCCCTATCGGCTGGATCGCTTTTGAGTGGCCGTCTATCGGGCGCCCTGCTGATATTCACGGGGCGTACACCCGAACTCTCGACGGAACACCGTGTGCAGGTACTGCGCGGATTTGAAACCGCAACTGCGGGCAACGTCCGCAATCGGCGTGTCGGTTTTTTCCAGCCCGCGAGTGGCCGCCGCCAGTTTGAAACGCAGAATTTCGTCATGCACGCTGCAACCACGCACCGTGCGAAAGTGCGACTCCAGCGATGAGCGCGACACGCCGACATAGGCCGCCACTTGCGCGGTCTTGATGCCCTGACAGGCATATTGGCGGATGAACAGCAGCGCCTGCATCACGTAGGGGTTGCCCAACGGTTGATGCAAGCTCGACACCTGGACGTTGATCGCTTCGGGCGGGATCAGGACATGCGCGCCCGTTGACGGTTTGCCGTGCAGCATCTGGTGCAGCAGTTGCGCGGCGGTGCGGCCCATGGTTTCAGTGCCCTGGATCACCGAACTTAGCGGGACCCGGGTCAGGCTGCGAGTCAGCGGGTCGTTGTCGATGCCGATCAACGCCACCTGTTCCGGAACGGCGATGCCGGCGGTCAGGCAGGCTTGCAGCAACTGCCGGGCGCGGGCGTCACTGACCGCGATGATGCCAATGGGCTTGGGCAGGCTTTGCAGCCAGGCGATCAACTGTTCGACGGCGCTGTCCCACAGCGGCGCGCTGGTGCCCATGCCGCGATAGACCTCGCCGTGCAAGCCGTCCCGTTGCATCAATCGCAGAAAAGCCTTTTCGCGTTCCTGGGCCCAGCGGTTGGCCTGCGCCTCAGGCAGGCTGAAACAGGCAAACCGTTGCAGCCCGGCCTCGATCAAGTGCTCGTAAGCCATGGTGATCAGCAAGTTATTGTCAGTCGCGACGTACGGGATCCCCTTGGGATAGGCCCGTTCATCCTGATAAGAACCACCCACCGCTACCACGGGCAACTTGATATCGGCCAGCGCCTCGCCAATCAGCGGATCGTCGAAGTCGGCGATGATCCCGTCACCTTGCCAACGCTCGATACCTTTCAAGCGGCAGAGAAAATCCTCTTCCAGAAACAGGTCCCAAGACGCGCGCGTGCTGCTCAGGTAGTTGCCGATGCCGCTGATGATGCCGCGGTCATAGATCTTGCTGCCGTTGAACAACAGGGCGATGCGGTGAACAGGCGGTACGGTTTTCATTGTTTTCAGGCTTGTTCCGGGCCCCTTGCCGTAGAGGCGATCTGCACAGACTAGGCGCGCAGAGGGCGAATCTCAATACGCAAAATCGCACTGCGTGTTGGTGATTTTCGCAATCGGCAGGCACAGGGCCGTTGCTAGTATCGGGACACGCCCCAAGAACAACAAGGACATTGCCAATGCCGTACTTCCCCGATATCGAGCGGATCCGCTACGAAGGTCCTGCCAGCGATTCTCCCCTTGCCTTCCGCCACTACGACGCCGACAAAATCATCCTCGGCAAGCCCATGCGCGAACACCTGCGCATGGCCGCCTGTTATTGGCACACCTTTGTCTGGCCGGGCTCTGACGTGTTCGGCGCCGGGACGTTCAAGCGCCCGTGGCAACACGCCGGTGACCCGATGGAACTGGCCATCGGCAAAGCGCAGGCCGCGTTCGAGTTCTTCTCCAAGCTGGGTATCGATTACTACTGCTTTCATGACACGGATGTCGTCCCCGAAGGCAATTCGCTGAAGGAGTACCGCAACCACTTCGCCCAAATGGTCGATCACCTGGAACGGCATCAGGAAGAAAGCGGGATCAAGCTGCTGTGGGGCACCGCCAACTGCTTCAGCAATCCGCGCTTTGCCGCTGGCGCCGCCAGCAACCCGGATCCTGAAGTGTTCGCCTGCGCCGCGGCCCAGGTCTTCAGCGCCATGAACGCGACTCAACGCCTCAAGGGCGCCAACTATGTGTTGTGGGGCGGTCGCGAGGGTTACGAAACCCTGCTCAACACCGACTTGAAACGCGAGCGCGAACAACTGGGCCGCTTCATGCGCATGGTGGTCGAGCACAAGTACAAGATCGGTTTCAAAGGTGACCTGCTGATCGAGCCCAAACCGCAGGAACCGACCAAGCATCAGTACGATTACGACAGCGCCACCGTGTTCGGTTTTCTCCAGCAGTTCGGTCTGGAAAAGGAAATCAAGGTCAACATCGAGGCCAACCACGCCACTCTGGCCGGTCACAGTTTTCATCACGAGGTGGCGACGGCCGTCTCGCTGGGCATTTTCGGCAGCATCGATGCCAACCGGGGCGACCCGCAAAACGGTTGGGACACCGATCAATTCCCCAACAGCGTCGAGGAGATGACCCTGGTCACCTATGAAATCCTCAAGGCCGGCGGTTTCGGCAATGGCGGGTTCAACTTCGATTCCAAGGTGCGCCGCCAGAGCCTCGATGAGACCGATCTGTTCCACGGTCACGTCGGTGCCATGGACGTCCTCGCCCTGTCGCTCGAGCGGGCCGCCGCCATGGTCCAGAACGACCAGCTGCAACGGCTCAAGGACCAACGCTATGCCGGCTGGCAGCAGCCCTTCGGCCAGTCGGTGCTGGCGGGTGAGTTCAATCTCCAGTCCCTGGCCGAGCACGCCTTCGCCAACGAACTGAACCCGCAGGCCGTCAGCGGTCGGCAGGAAATGCTCGAAAACGTCGTCAACCGGTTTATCTATCGCTGATCGCCAAAGGGGACTGTGGGCGCTGTGACATTTGCGCGACAAATCTGTAGTCCGTTTCGCCGACTGATTCTCTACAGTTCCACCAGCCCGATATTCATCGTCAGGCCGTGTCTTTCAAACAAAAATAAAAGGACGCACCACCATGAAGAATGTAAAACGCACGCTGTTTGCCGGCGCCCTGGCGTTGCTTTCGCTGCCGGTTATGGCCGATGCTGCCCACCCGAAAATCGGTTTCTCCATTGATGACCTGCGGCTGGAACGCTGGTCACGGGACCGGGATTACTTCGTTGCCGCAGCGGAAAAAATGGACGCCAAGGTCTTCGTGCAGTCGGCCGATGCCAACGAACAGAAGCAGATTTCGCAAATCGAAAACCTGATTTCCCGTGGCGTCGATGTCATCGTCATCGTGCCCTTCAACGCTACCGTGCTGACCAATGCGGTGGCCGAAGCGAAGAAAGCCGGGATCAAGGTCGTGTCCTATGACCGTCTGATACTCAACGCCGATATCGACGCCTACATTTCCTTCGATAACGAAAAGGTCGGTGAAATGCAGGCCAGCGGCGTGCTGCACGCAGCGCCCAAGGGCAATTACTTCCTGCTGGGTGGCGCGCCCACCGACAACAACGCGAAAGTGTTGCGCGAAGGTCAGATGAAGGTGCTGCAACCGGCCATCGACAAGGGCGATATCAAGATCGTCGGCCAGCAATGGGTGAAGGAATGGAACCCGACCGAGGCGCTGAGCATTGTTGAAAACGCCCTGACCCGCAACAACAACAAAATCGATGGCATCGTCGCCTCCAACGACGCCACGGCCGGCGGCGCCATTCAGGCCCTGGCCGCTCAGCAATTGGCCGGCAAGGTGCCGATCTCCGGGCAGGACGCGGACCTCGCAGCGGTCAAGCGGGTGATCTCCGGCACTCAGACCATGACGGTGTACAAGCCGCTGAAACTGATTGCCTCCGAAGCCGCCAAACTCTCGGTGCAACTGGCGCGCAACGAGAAACCCGCCTACAGCTCGCAATACGACAACGGCAGCAAAAAAGTCGACACCATCCTGCTCACCCCGACCCCGCTGACCAAGGACAACATCGAGCTGCTGGAACAGGACGGCTTCTATACCAAGGCGCAGATCGCCGGACAGTGACACTCACTGAGTGATGCCCCCGCAGGCGTTCCGCTCCTGCGGGTTCATTCCCGTATCTGCCGCTTATGAGTCTCTGCCATGTCCGACTACCTGCTGCAAATGAACGGCATCGTCAAAACCTTCGGCGGTGTCAAAGCGCTCAACGGCATCGACCTCAAGGTCCGGCCGGGTGAGTGCGTCGGGCTGTGCGGCGAGAACGGCGCCGGCAAGTCCACGCTGATGAAAATCCTGTCGGCGGTCTACCCCCATGGCACCTGGGACGGTGAAATCCTCTGGGACGGTCAACCGCTCAAGGCGCAATCGATCAGCGAAACGGAGGCCGCCGGCATCGTCATCATTCACCAGGAACTGACGCTGGTTCCCGACCTCTCGGTGGCCGAAAACATTTTCATGGGTCATGAGCTGACGCTGCCGGGTGGGCGGATGAATTACCCGGCGATGATCCACCGCGCCGAAGCCCTGATGCGCGAACTGAAAGTGCCGGACATGAACGTGTCGCTGCCGGTTTCGCAGTACGGCGGCGGGTATCAGCAACTGGTGGAAATTGCCAAGGCCCTGAACAAGCAGGCACGCCTGCTGATCCTCGACGAGCCGTCATCAGCCCTGACCCGTTCGGAAATCGAGGTGTTGCTGGACATCATCCGCGACCTCAAGGCCAAGGGTGTCGCCTGCGTCTACATCTCCCACAAGCTCGATGAAGTGGCCGCCGTGTGTGACACCATTTCGGTGATCCGCGACGGTCAACACATCGCCACGACCGCCATGGCGGATATGGATATTCCACAGATCATCACCCAGATGGTCGGTCGGGAAATGAGCAGCCTCTACCCCACCGAACCCCACGATATCGGCGAGGTGATTTTCGAGGCGCGCCACATCACCTGCTACGACGTCGACAACCCCAGACGCAAACGGGTCGACGACGTTTCGTTCAGCCTCAGACGCGGGGAAATCCTCGGCATCGCCGGGCTGGTCGGTGCAGGCCGCACGGAGCTTGTGACCGCGCTGTTCGGCGCCTACCCCGGTCGCCACGAAGGCGAAGTCTGGCTGGACGGCCAACTCATCGACACCTGCACGCCGCTCAAATCAATCCGCGCCGGCGTGTGCCTGGTACCCGAAGACCGCAAGCGTCAGGGGATCATTCCCGACCTGGGTGTCGGCCAGAACATCACCCTGGCGGTGCTGGACAGTTTCTCGAAACTGACCCGCATCGACGCCGAAGCCGAACTGGGCAGCATTGATCGGGAAATTTCGCGCCTGCACCTCAAGACAGCGAGCCCGTTCCTGCCGATCACCAGCCTGTCCGGGGGCAATCAACAAAAAGCCGTGTTGGCGAAGATGCTGCTGACCCGGCCCCGGGTGCTGATTCTCGACGAGCCGACCCGAGGGGTGGACGTCGGCGCCAAGTACGAGATCTACAAGTTGATGGGGATGCTGGCCGCCGAAGGCGTGTCGATCATCATGGTGTCTTCGGAACTGGCCGAGGTGCTCGGCGTTTCCGACCGCGTCCTGGTGATCGGCGAAGGCCGGTTGCAGGGCGATTTCATCAACCGCGAACTCACTCAGGAACAGGTGCTCGCCGCCGCACTCAGCCAGCCTGACAGCCATAACAATAAAGCTCGGAAATCCGCGTAAATGAATCAGGTCAAACAACTCTTCACCCGCTACAAGATGCTCGCACTGGTGTTTGCCGTGGCGCTGATCTGGCTGTTCTTCAGCTGGCAGACCGAGGGCGGATTCCTGACACCACGCAACCTCTCCAACCTGCTGCGCCAGATGTCCATCACCGGGATCCTCGCCTGCGGCATGGTGCTGGTGATCATCAGCGGCGAGATCGATCTGTCCGTCGGCTCCTTGCTGGGCCTGCTCGGTGGCGTAGCAGCCATTCTCGACGTTGTCTATCACATACCGCTGCTGGCGAACCTGAGCCTTGTGGTGGTGTGCGGACTGCTGATCGGCCTCGCCAATGGCTACATGGCGGCGTACCTGCGCATTCCGTCATTCATCGTGGGGCTTGGGGGGATGCTGGCTTTTCGGGGGATTTTGCTGGGGATCACCGGCGGCACGACCATTGCGCCGGTGTCGCCGGAACTCGTCTACATTGGCCAGGGTTATCTGCCACATGCGATCGGTGCCGGTCTGGGCGTCCTGCTGTTCGCACTGACGTTGTTCCTGACCTGGAAACAACGGCGCAATCGCGCCCTTCACGGCCTCGCGGCACACTCAATGGTGCGAGACGTGGCACGGGTGTTGTTGATCGGCGCGGTACTGGCCGGTTTTGTCCAGACCCTCAACAGCTATGACGGCATTCCCGTGCCGGTCCTGCTTCTGCTGATCCTGCTGGGCGGCTTCAGCTACGTGACCAGCCAGACCGTGTTCGGCCGACGCGTCTATTCCGTGGGCAGCAACATGGAAGCGACGCGCCTGTCCGGTATCAATGTGCAGGCCGTGAAGCTGTGGATTTTCGGAATCATGGGCGTGATGTGCGCCCTCGCCGGCGTGGTCAACACCGCGCGCCTGGCCGCCGGCTCACCCTCGGCCGGCAGCATGGGCGAACTCGACGCCATCGCCGCCTGCTTCATCGGCGGCACCTCGATGCGCGGCGGTTCCGGCACAGTCTACGGCGCCCTCCTCGGCGCCCTGGTCATCACCAGCCTGGACAACGGCATGTCCATGCTCGACGTCGACAGCTACTGGCAGATGATCGTCAAGGGCAGCATTCTGGTGTTGGCGGTTTGGGTGGATGTGAGTACGCGGACTGGGCGGCGGTGACAGGCTGCTGCCATCCCAGGACTTTATCCGGAGCGGGCCAAAGCCTAAATTGGCGTCCATGGCACCGGCCTACGCCAGTGCAATTTCATCGATAACCGAGGAAGTACAGATGGCACGCATTGTCAGGATTCATGAATACGGTGACGCGAGCGTCCTCAAACTGGAAAACGTCGACGTCCCGGCGCCCGCAGCAGACGAAGTGCAGATCGAGGTCAAAGCCTTTGGCCTGAATCGCGCCGAAGTGATGTTCCGCAACCATGCCTATCTACAGGAAGCGGAGTTTCCCAGTCGTCTCGGCTACGAAGCTGCAGGCGTGGTGGTCGCGGTTGGCGCCAACGCCAGCGAGTTCAAGATCGGTGATGCCGTCAGTATGATTCCGCCGCTGGACATCGCGCGCTGGGGCACTTACGGCGAACTGGCCAACATACCCGCCCACCTCACCGTCAAGCACCCGCAGAACCTGTCGTTTGAACAAGCGGCAGCATCCTGGATGCAATACGTCACCGCGTGGGGTGCGCTGGTCGAACAGGCCAAATTGCACAAGGACGATTTCGTGATCGTCACCGCCGCCTCCAGCAGCGTCGGCCTGGCAGCTTTCCAGATCGCCAAAATGGTCGGCGCCACCTCGATTGCCGTCACCCGCACCCGTGCCAAGAAACAGGCCTTGCTCGACGCCGGCGCGGCGCACGTGATCGTCAGCGACGAAGAAGACATGGTTGCAGCGGTCATGGCGCTGACCGACGGCAAAGGCGCGCGAGTGGTGTTCGATCCGGTGGGCGGCCCGTCGTTCGAACCGCTGACCCAAAGCATGGCCCGGGGCGGCATCCTGCTGGAGTACGGCGCCCTGAGCCCGGAGCCGACGCCATTCCCGCTGTTCACCGTGCTCGGCAAATGCCTGACCCTCAAGGGTTACCTCTACACGGAGATCGTCTCCGACCCGGCCATCCTGGCGCGCGCCAAGACTTTCATCGGCGACGGGCTGGCATCGGGCGCGCTGCAACCGATCATTGCCAGGACATTTGCCCTGGATGATATTCAGCAAGCGCATCGCTTTCTTGAAGCCAATCAGCAGGTCGGGAAGATTGTCGTCACGGTTTGAGGTGACGAGTCGCCTGCTCTGCTGTTTGCGGTAGAAACGACGAAAGACGAAAGCCTGCTTTTTTCAAGGCAGGCTTTCGTCTATTAGTAAGCATTAGTTTTTGGTTGGCTGCGAGCTGCGTAGCCGTTCATCAGACTGTGGCAGTTCGGAATGCGCCGGCTGGAAAACCTGCGGAACCAGCGTCATGCTATGCTCAGAGCAAGTGAACAAGGGCTTTAAAAATGACTAAACCAGCCACTGACAGTGTCGCAACCGAGGTTCGTCGGCTTGCCAAGGCGCATCATGTTACCGCAGACCGTGACAGCATGAGCTGCATGGCGGTTACCATCACTCGTCTGGCAGGAGATCTAGTTGAGCTGGACGGCGTTGAGCAGTTGCTCGTCAATCTCAAAAAGAAAGGTGTGCTGAACAAATCCGAAATCATGTCGTTTCAAGGACGCTACCTTGAGGAAAAAAGGCGTTCGAAAAAGAAGCTTAGTGCATGATATTTGACCCTTTCGGCGATTTCGAAACAGCGGGCTATCTTCAAAACTCGCTCAAGCTCAAAGACCCCACTGAAGTAAAAGAGTCCGAGCATCTCGCCTTTGAAGCGAGTATCGAAGACGCTCTGGCCTATCTGGCAAAGAAAAAAACCATCGATTTCAAATCCGTTCTTAAGACTCATGAAATCCTGTTTTCAGGTTTTTATCCCTGGGCGGGAAAAGACAGGAACGAACTGGTGCCCCACCTCGCTGTTTTCAAGGGCTCGAAAGAAGATCCTCACCACACCGTCTTTGAACGTCCCGACCTCATTAAAAGGTCCGTCGAGTACGCTCTTGAACTTGCAGCAAACAAGAAACGCTTCAGAGATCGTCCAGGGGAAGTGATGGGGCAGCTCGCCTCTGCTCACCCGTTTCTGGATGGCAATGGCCGCACAATACTGCTTGTGTACATGGAACTGTGCTATCGGACGAGGTTTGCCATCGATTGGTCAGAAACCAACAAGGACGAATATCTCCGCGCACTCAGCAATGAAATTCAAGATCCATTCAAAGGGCATCTCGACACCTACCTGTTACCTTTCGTCATCGACATCTCCAGCCGTGACGAATGGCCGGAAATGATCGGCGGCATAAAAGGATTGGATGGTCTGGACAAGGAAGGCATTACGTATGGGAGCCTTGACGACCCAGAGGTTCAGCAGCTCTATAAAACCTATAGAGCTCAGCCAATCGAATGACGAACGCGCCCGGAATAACGCAATAAAAAAGAAAGCCTGCTTTTTTCAAAGCAGGCTTTCGTCCATCCGGCATCCGGTTATTTCTGATGCGCCGTCAGCGCGGCATAGCCGTTCATCAAGTTGCGGTAGTTCGAGATGCGCTGGGACAGCAGGTTGCCGAGGCCTTCGATGTCGTTGCGCCAGTCGCGGTGCAGTTCGCAGGCCACCGAGAACCAGTTCATCATCTGTGCGCCGGCCTGGGTCATGCGATTCCACGCGGCTTGCTGCACGGTGGTGTTGAAGGTGCCGGAGGCGTCGGTCACCACGAACACGTCAAATCCTTCCGCCAGCGCCGACAGGGTCGGGAACGCTACGCACACGTCGGTCACGACACCGGCAATGATGATCTGCTTGCGGCCAGTGGCCTTGATCGCCTTGACGAAGTCTTCGTTGTCCCAGGCGTTGATCTGGCCTGGGCGGGTGATGTACGGCGCGTCCGGGAACATTTCCTTGAGTTCCGGCACCAGGGGGCCGTTCGGGCCTTGTTCGAAACTGGTGGTGAGGATGGTCGGCAATTCGAAGAACTTGGCCAGATCGGCCAGCGCCAGTACGTTGTTCTTGAACTCGTTTGGCGAGAAGTCCTGAACCAGAGAAATCAGGCCGGTCTGGTGGTCGACCAGCAGAACTACGGCGTCGTCTTTGTTCAGGCGGTTGTAGGTTGGAGTGCTCATGTGTGAATCCCTTTTTAGTTGTGGAAGTGCGTTTGCGTTCAAGATGGGCACAGATTACTGACTCGTCTTAAAGCGATAAATCGTCTGAAAAGCGTTTAACCGTCAACCCAAAGCGGACAATCAACTCAAACTGCCAGGCAGTTCACACAGCCGGCCCGACCTTCGCGCCTATCCTTGTCATAATGTTCGCCCGCTCAGAACGACCTCCAGGGAAATGTTGATGCCCGGACGCAATACGCAAGCGCCCACTCCAGATCAAGCACCGCGCGCACCCCGCCAAGGCGTGAACGCCGGCTCGACCTTTCGGCTGACCGTCAGTTTCATGCTGATGGTGGTTGTGGCCTTTCTGGCGGTCGAGAGCTGGCGGACGTGGCGCGACTATCGCTCGGTCTTTGCTTCCGCGCGTGATTCGGTGACCAACCTCGCCCGCGCCACGGCGCAACACGCCGAGGACACCATCCGCCAGGTCGATGTGCTGACCGCCGGGCTGGCCGAGCGTGTCGAGGGCGATGGGCTGCAGAACCTCGATGTGGCGCGGATTCACAAACTGCTCATTCAGCAATCGAAAATCATGCCGCAGCTGCACGGCCTGTTCATTTACGGTCCGGACGGCCATTGGATCGTGACCGACAAGGAGGTCACGCCCGAGACGGCCAACAACGCCGACCGCGATTATTTTCAGTACCACCGCACCCATGAAGACCGAGGTGTGCGCATCGGCCAGGTGGTGGAAAGCCGTTCCACCCATGACCTGATCATTCCGATCTCGCGGCGTTTGAACAACCCCGACGGCTCGTTCGCCGGCGTGTTGCTGGGGACGGTCAAGGTCAGTTATTTCGTCGACTATTACGGTGACTTCCGCATCGATGACAAAGGCGCGCTGGTGCTGGCAATGCGCGACGGCACGATCCTTGTGCGCCGGCCGTTCATTGCCTCGGTGGTCGGAAAAAGTCTGGCGAACAGCGAGATCTTCAAGACCTACCTGCCCAACGCCAACCAGGGCATTGTCCAGATCAGGGCGGTGGTCGACGACACCGAACGCCTTTACGGCTATCGCGCCCTGACTACCTACCCGCTGGTGGTCGAGGCCGGTTTGTCCCGTGACTCCATCATTGCGCCGTGGCGCCAGGATCTGCTGAAAAACGGTTTCGTGCTGGTGTTCCTGATTCTGGTGCTGGCCTGTTTCGGGCTCATCGTGCTGAGCCAGTTGCGTCAGCGGATGGCAATGGAGCGGGAGATCCGTTCCGCGCACAAAACGATGCGCGACATGGCGCTGACCGACAGCCTCACCGGCCTGGGCAACCGCCGGCGCCTGGACGCGGCGCTGACGGACGAGATTCGTCTGGCACGCCGTCAGGGTTCGCCGCTGTCGTTGATCATGCTCGATGTCGACTACTTCAAGCGCTACAACGACCAGTACGGCCATGCCGCTGGCGACGACTGCCTGATCGCGGTCGGCGACGGTATCCGCAAAGCGGTCAAGCGGCCCTCGGATCTGGCCGTGCGCTACGGCGGCGAGGAATTCACCGTGCTGCTGCCCAACACCGACAGCGCCGGGGCGATTCAGGTGGCTGAAGACATTCTGCAGACCATTCGTTCGCTGGAGATTGAACATGCCGCGCACCCGCTGGGGTATGTCACCGCGAGTGCCGGGATCACCACCCGCTATCCGGTAGACGAGACGGTGACCCCGGCCAGTTTGCTCAAGTCGGCGGACACTTGTCTCTATCAGGCGAAACAGCAAGGCAGGAATCGCTGGTGTTCGGCGCAGGCTTCCCGGCAAATCCAGCCGATTGCGGCGATGCCGCGCATGGATCGCTGAGTGCAATGACCACCAGCCAACTCCACGCTTCACGATTTATTTACCGAATCAACCTTGGAATCAGCCCACACTCCCTCATATCAAGGAACATCTGCGACCCATTCGAGAGGAAGGACATGCCATGACCACTCAAACCGAAACTGCAATCCTCGCCGGCGGCTGCTTCTGGGGCATGCAGGATCTGTTGCGCCGCTACCCCGGCGTGCTGCAGACGCGGGTCGGTTACACCGGCGGCGATGTGCCGAACGCCACCTACCGCAATCATGGCAACCACGCCGAGGCCATCGAAATCGTCTTTGACCCCACCGTGATCAGCTATCGGCAGATCCTCGAGTTCTTCTTCCAGATCCACGACCCCAGCACGCCCAACCGCCAGGGCAACGACCTCGGTCCGAGCTATCGTTCGGCGATCTATTACCTGAACGAGCAGCAACGTGATATCGCCGAAGACACTGCGGCCGATGTCGACGCATCGGGCCTGTGGCCAGGTCGTGTGGTCACCGAAATCGAACCGGCGGGGCCGTTCTGGGAGGCGGAACCGGAGCATCAGGATTACCTCGAGCGCATTCCGAATGGCTACACCTGCCACTTCATTCGCCCGAACTGGAAGCTGCCGAAACGCGGTTGAGGTCCAATGGGGTCGGTGCGCAACGCGTTGTTTGTCGCGTTGTGCCTGATCCCTTTCTCTGGTGCGGCCTTACGATCGAAAAGCGCCCATGCCCTCCACGCTCATCAGCCTCGTCACCTGGCTTGCCCTTGTAGCACCGGCCCAGGCCGCCCCATGCCCTGCCGGCGAAAAACAAGTGTGTCTCGACAGCTGCATTTGCCTGCCGGACCCGGTGCGCCTGTCTGAAGACCTCTTGCGGCTCGCAACACCCGCTCTGGCGATGGCCTTGACCCAGGCCCGCGCTGAAGCCGCCAGCACCGACATCAAACCGATTCCGCCGCACATTCGGGAGCAACTGCTGCGCTGGTATGACCCTGGCGTCCTCGATGCCGTGCACTACAAAATCACCGACGACGGCCAATACAACGCCGCCACGGCCATTCTTCAAAACCCGGATGTCGGTGCAGTGACGCTGATCGACATCATCCTGTTCCGCGACGCTGAAACCGCAGAACACAACGTCGCGCTCTGGGCCCACGAACTGAAGCATGTGCAGCAGTTTCAGGAATGGGGCGTCGATGGGTTCGCTCAGCGGTATACACAGGATTTCAATGCGGTCGAGGCACCGGCCTATGCGATACAGGGCGAAGTCAGACGTTGGCTGCGAGCCGAAGCCCGGTGATCGGACATCCCCCGCGCCCAAGCCGGGGCCAGCCCCACCGTTCAAGCATCAGAAAAACCTAGGCCTTGCCCGCCGCGACCGCCGCCCTCGCCTGCCCATGCTGGCGCGTGGTCACCAGCCCGATAAAGGAAATCGCCAGCGCCAGGCCGATAGTGGATGTCACTTCCAGACGATGCTCGGGCGTCACCATCATCACCGCGAGCGCGGCGCAGATGAACGCAATCACCAGCCACGTCAGCCACGGAAACAGCCACATGCGAAACGTCAGTTCGACGTTCTGCCGACGCAACATCCGGCGCATGCGCAATTGCGAGATCGCGATCACCAGATACACCAGCAACGCAATCGCGCCGGAGCTGGCGAGTAGAAACTGGAACAACCCGGCCGGCATGAAATAGCTGAACAGCGTCACCCCGGCACCGATCACGGTGCTGGCAATCACCGCCGCCCTCGGCACGCCCGCAGCGGAGGTCACTTTCAGCGGTTGCGGGGCATCGCCGCGTCGGCCCAGCGAGAACAGCATCCGCGAGGAAATGTAGATCGAGGAATTCATGCAACTGGCCACCGCGATCAGCACGACCACATCGACCAGAAACTTGGCGTGGGGAATGTTCATCAGCTCCAGCGCGCGCTGGTAAGAGCCGACGGACGCCAGCAGCGGATCGTTCCAGGGCACCACGGAAATCACCACGAAAATCGACAGCAGATAAAACACGCCGATGCGCCAGATCACCGAACGCGTCGCCTTGGCGATGTTCTGCGCCGGGTTGCTCGATTCGGCGGCCGCGATGGTCACCGCTTCGGTCCCGATAAAACTGAACATGATGGTGATAAAGGCCCCGACCACCGCCGACAAACCATTGGGCGCAAAACCGCCGTGCTCTTCCATCAACCGGCTCAAACCGCTGGCCTCACGCTCCGGAATCCAGCCCATCAACACCGCAAAACCCAGGCCGATGAACCCAATGATCGCCACCACTTTGGCCATCGCAAACCAGAACTCGAACTCGCCGTATTTGGACACGCTGAACAGGTTGGTCACCACCAGCAAAATGATCGACAACAATGCGAACAGCCACGCATCGACCTGAGGAAACCATTGGTTCAAGACATGCCCGGCGGCCAGCGCTTCAATCGGAATGACCAGCACCCAGAACCACCAATACAACCAACCGATGGTGAACCCCGCCCAGCGCCCCATGGCCTGATCGGCGTAGGTAGAAAACGATCCCGTGTCCGGATGGGCCACGGCCATTTCACCGAGCATGCGCATGACCAGCACGACCAGCAGACCGGAGAAGAGATAAGCGAGCAAGACGGCCGGGCCGGCGGCGGCAATGGCGTGGCCGGAGCCGACAAACAGCCCCGCACCGATGATGCCGGCAATGGAAAGCATGGTGACATGACGCGGCTTGAAGCCCTGCGCCAACTGACCGTTCGAGTCCTTCGAGTTCAAGCTATTCATTGTTTTTGTTGTTCTCTGGTGATCGACGTTTGGGCGTACTGACGACGTGTCAGGCGATCATCATTTCTTCCTGTTGCCCTGCTCCAGAGCGGCGCACCTCAAGCGCTGCAGCGTTACAACTCGGTCAGACAACGACGCAGGGCGATGAAATGATGCGTCACCTTACGTGCCTGGCGTTGATCGCAAATAGCCTGGGAGCGGCATGGGGGCGTCTGATTTCGACATGGTGAATCCCGAGGGTGAATCCCGGCACATTCAGCCAGACTCACCCAATGCTCGAGGCGCGCCAGTCGCCGATTGTTGCGGGACAGTCGAAGTGCTGCGTTGAACATCGCGTGGAAGAGATGCAACAGCGCAACGGCCAATCAATTTGCACACGCCTTTATGCGTGAACTGATTCGATCGCTGCAGATCCAGCGCCTTGTACAAGATCAATCAGCCAGGTCCGGAACGCCACGACTTTCTTCGAGTTGGCGATTTCCAGCGGTGTCACCAGATAAAAGCCCAGATCGGATTTCAGTTTCAGGTTGAATGGCGCCACTAATTTCCCGGCCTTCAAATCGTCATCGACATAGGTCGATCGACCAATACAGACCCCTAATCCGTCGATGGCAGCCTGTACCGCCATCATCGCCAGATCGAACGTCAGCCGAGTGCCCTCAGCCAGCTTCTTCGGCTGACCCGCAGCACTCAACCACATGTTCCAGTCATTGCTGGTCATCCCGCTGACCTGCAATAACTTGTGATTGGCCAGGTCAACGGGGTTCTTCAGGGCCATGGGGCCGGTCAGCAGCTTGGGGCTGCACACCGGAAAGATTTCGTCTGACATCAGCCAGTCCGCCCGCAACCCTTTCCAGTCGCCGAAGCCGTAGCGGATGGCGGCGTCTATGCCGCCCTTGCGGAAGTCGACGAGATCGGTCGAAGCGGTCACACGCACGTCAATATTGGGAAACGCCTCCTGAAAAGACGCCAGACGCGGCAACAACCATTTGGAGGCAAGAGAAACCAGAGTACTGATGGTCAATGCGCTGTTGTTGGTCGATTCCAGCAGCATTTCCGTGGAGTAACGCAACTCATGAAAAGCCGAGCGGATTCCGGGCAGATACGCATGACCTTCGGTAGTCAGCGCCAGACCATCCTTGAGCCGCAGAAACAGGCGAACGCCGAGCTCATCTTCAAGTCGGCGGATCTGATGGCTGATGGCCGTCTGCGTGACATTCAACTCTTCGGCGGCCTTGGTGAAACTCATGTGGCGCGCAGCAGATTCAAACGCTTTCAATCCATTGAGAGAGGGAATTCTGGCGACCATAAGACTTCGTTATGCTCATGAGATTTTGTCATAAGGTATCACCCAAGAAGTCCTTTGCAAAATGTTTCAGCGGTCGGGGATTCTAGTGCTGTTTTCAAGCCACAACGGCTTGAAACAACCACTCAAAGGATGAGATCGCCGTGAATAAGACAGTTGAAATCAACAACAGCGCCGACGAAAAAACACCACAACTCAAAGCGCGCAATGCCTCGAGAATGGCTGAAATCAGCCGCCCGCATTTCGATGCTGCGTATGAAAAAGGCTTGATGGGGGTTTCCTGCCGCGTACTGGACAACCGCCGTATCGAAATCGCCACCAGCGGCAGGGAAGTCATCGATTACACCCGCTGTGGGTACCTCAACCTGGACGCTCACCCGAAAGTCCTCGCAGCTGCCAGGGCCTCGATGGATGAAACCCCGTCGACGCACTTTTCGGTGGCCCGCACTCGTCTCACCGCAGAGCCACTGATGCGTCTGGAAGAAACCCTCGCCAAATTGTTCGATGTAAACGGCGTGGTGGTTTTCCCGACTGTGGCTGCCGCCAACATGGGCGCCCTGCCCCTGCTGGCCGCCGGGCTGTTCACGGGCGGTGAAAAGCCGCTGATCGCGTTCGACCGCTTTGCCCACGTGACTCTGCAATATCACATTCCGGTCCTGCGCGAAGAGACTGAAGTCATCGTCATCGAGCACAACGACCTCGACCACCTGGAGCGTTTGTGCAAAAGCGGGCGCAAGGTTGCCTACGTCGGCGACGGCGCTTACTCGATGGGCGGCGCTGCGCCGGTCCGCGAATTGCGCGCGCTGCAGGACAAATACGGTCTGTTCGTCTATCTGGACGACGCCCACGGCATTTCGGTGGTGGGTCAGCACGGTGAAGGTTTTGTCCGCTCGCAACTCGACGGTCTGGACGAGAACACCATCGTCGCCGCATCGCTGGGCAAGGGCTACGGCGCAGCGGGCGGTCTGTTGATGTTGGGCACCCGACATATCGAGAATTCGATTCGTCGCTATGCGCCGACCTACGGATTCTCCTGCGCACCCAACATGGCGGCCGTGGGCGCGGCACTGGCTTCGGCGGAAATTCATGCCACACCTGAACTGCATAAACTGCAACGCGCGCTGCGCAACAACATGCAGCTGTTCGACAACCTGATCCCTACGGAAACCAGCGGCAGTGAACTGCCGATCCGTATCGTGCGCATCGGTAACGAAGAAGAAGCCATCGCCAAAGGCGAATACCTGCTGCAACAGGGCCACTACACGTCTGTCGTGTTCTTCCCGACCGTACCGCGCGGTCAGGCAGCGTTGCGCATGTCGGTCACCTGCGCTCACAACCCGGCCGATATTCTCGACCTGAGCCTGATGCTCAAAAGCAGCGATTCATCGCAAGTCAGCCCTGGTGTTGGCCAGGTCCAGCCCGCGCTGGCTGTTTGACCGACGTCGTGCAGGAGACTTTCAACGTGAAACGAACGGATCTGGCGGACACCTTTGTCACCGCGGTGACGAATTTCGATATCAATACAGCGTCCCTGAATGAGATTCGTGCCATTCAGGAACTTGTCTACGAACGCAAAGTGGTGGCGTTGAAAAATCAGAGGTTGACCCGGGACGGTTATCAACAGTTCGCCGCGTGCTTCGGGGAACTTGAGCAGTTCAAGCTCAAGAGTTACCACGACCCTGACTACCCGAACATTCTGGTGATCAATAACCGTAATGGCGAAGGTGCGGTAGGTGCACGCAAGCTCGGCAACATGTGGCACAGCGACTCCAGCTATTTGGCCAAACCACTGCCACTGACCATGCTGCACGCACAACAACTGCCCGAAACGGGTGGCGATACGTTGTTCGTGGATATGCAATCGGTGTATGACGATTTGCCGAAGGACCTGTACGAGCGTGTCAGGAATCGTCAGGCAGTACACGATGTGCGCTGGACTTACAAAGTCAAGGAAGACGATGTCGGGGAGTCGATACAGGAAATTTTCGCACGCCTCGAGCAGACATTCCCCGCCAGCACTCACCCGACGGTGGCTGTACACCCGCGCACTCAGCGGGAAAGTCTTTACGTCAACCCGGGTTATACCGTGAATATCAACGGCTATTCGCAAGAACAGAGCAAGGCATTGCTCGACGAGCTGTTCGAGTTCGCGCTGACCCCAGAGCGGATCTTCAACTATCAGTGGGAGCCACACGACTTGCTGATATGGGATAACCGCTCCGTCTTGCATTGCGCGACCGAACTGCCGCGAGAAGCTCGGCGGGTGATGTTTCGCATTGGTGTCAACGACGGTGAGTTCTTTGCCGGGAAAGCGTTACAGGAGCAGGTCGCATGAGCCGCAAACGCGTTTTGATCGCTCACATTCTGGGTGACGAAGGCAAGCAGATGTTGCGCAAGCGTGACGATATCGAAGTGGTGGAGTTCGAGAATACGATCCCGCAGAGCCAGTTCCACGCCTTGCTCGAGAGTTTCGACGCTGTCCATGGAGTGATCCTCGGCCTGACCCGGTTCGGCGCCGCCGAGTTGCAGCGGGCACCAGGCTTGCAAGTCGTGTCGCGAATCGGCGTAGGTTTCGATGCGGTCGATATCCCGGTGATGACCGAGGCAGCCATTGCGGTGATGGTCTGTGCCAACGCCAACCACCGGGCAGTGGCCGAGCATACGCTTGGGTTCATGCTGTCGCTGGCCAAACGTACCGAGGCACTCACCCACCTGGTGCGCAGCGGCAACTGGCATCGGCGCTACGAGTACCTGCCGAGTGAACTGGAAGGTCGCGAAGCGCTGTTGATCGGATGTGGTCGAATTGGTGCTCGTGTCGCCACGCTTCTTCTGGCACTGGGCATGCGGGTCAAGGTGTATGACCCGTACCTTGCACCGCAACAGTTGCCTCCCGGTGCGCAACCGGTTGCCGTTCTGGAACATGCGTTGGCGGAGGCCGACTACGTCAGCCTGCATTGTCCGAAGACCGATGAAACGATCGGTTTGCTGTCCGCCGAACGGCTGGCCCTGATGAAACCTCAGGCATACGTGATCAACACCGCCCGTGGCGGCATTGTCGACGAGCAGGCGCTCTATCAGGCATTGCTGGAAAAACGTCTGGCCGGTGCCGCGCTGGATGTGTTCCTGCCAGAACCGCCGGTGCATGGCAGCGGTTTGCCGAGTCTCGACAACGTCATCTGCTCGCCGCACCTGGCGGGGGTCTCCCGCGAGGCGGTCAGCCGTATGGCGAAATTGGCGGCGGGCAACGTTCTCGACGTGTTCGACGCACAACCAAACCCCGAAAACGCAGTGAACCCTCAAGTGTTCGATCGTGCGTTTCACCTGCCCGATCCAGAGTCGGCCAGCACGATCCCTTATCCAATCTGACTTGTGAGCAATGGAATGTACCTACGCTATCAGCTATTCGACGACCAGCGCGACGCGATGATCCTCATCGCACGGATCATGATTCTGATCCTGTACGGATACTTCGGCTTCACCTACGTCACCGATCATGGAAGCTTTGTCAGCTACCTGAAATCAGTGGACGCCCCGATACCCGAGTTCACTGCCATCGTCGCCACCATCATCGAGTTCTTCGGTGGTCTGGCGCTGTTGTTCGGTTTCTGGACTCGGCCGATCGCGGCGATCTTCGTGGTGTACACCATCGGGACCGGAATCATCGGCCATGCGTTCTGGAACAGCACCAATCCGGTCGATCATCACACGTTGTTCGTGCACTTCTTCAAGAATGTGAGCATCGCCGGCGGCTTCCTTTTCCTCTGCCTTCTGGGGCCTGGAAAGTACTCGATCGACAAACGTTGATCTCCTGACGACGGGCGCATCCATGCGCCCGTCGTTTTTCCATTTCAGTCCCTGCGGATAATGAAAATGAACGAATTGATTGAACCGGTTGCCGACTTGCGCGACTGGCTGGCACGAGCCGGGAAAATCGGCGAATTGCAGACCGTCTCCTCCGTTGTCGATCCAATCGAAGAAATGAGCGCCATCACTTATCTGGTGGCCCGCCAGAGTCACTCCCCCGCTGTGCTGTTCGACCAGGAAGATTCACCACTGGGCCTGCGCCACCTGTGGAATATCTTCGGCCCGAGCGTGGCCCGCACCGCGATTACTCTCGAAGAGGCGCCGGATACACCGACGATGGAGCTGATCCGTCGTACAAAGGACAAGCTCAAACACAGCCTGGCCCCACTGGAAATCAACGCCGAAAGCGCGCCGATCTACCAGAACACACTCACTGGCAATGACATTGACCTCACCCGCCTTCCGATCCCCAGGCACTGGCCTCGAGATGGCGGTGCGTACGCCGGGACCGCGGACGCGGTATTCACCCGGGATCAGGCATCGGGTTACCTGAATGTCGGCACTTATCGCATGATGATTCAGGGGCCACGGGAAGTCGGTCTGTCGCTGGCACCGGGCAAGGATGCTCTGCGTCACATTCATCAGGCTTGGGCCAAGGGCGAGGCGTTGCCCGTTGCAGCGGCGTGGGGGGTCGATCCCTTGATGATGGTGGTGGGGTCGCAATCCTTGCCGCCAGGCGTCAGCGAATATGACTTTGCCGGCGGCATCAAAGGAAAGCCCATCGAAGTGGTACGGGCAAAACATTCCGATTTATTGATTCCCGCCGCCGCGGAGATCGTCATTGAAGGCCTGATCCGTCCCGGCTCGACGCGTGAGGAAGGGCCTTTCGGTGAGTTCACCGGTTACTACGGCTACAAAGACATCGATTGCCCACTGATCGAAGTCACTGCCCTGCACTACCGCAACCGACCGATTCTGACCAATGCATTGATGGCCGATTTTCCGTCGAACGAGCAAAGTGCGTTTTTCTCCACCATTCGCTCGGCCAAGATCTGGAGCGACCTCGACAAGCTCGGCATCCAGGGCATACAGGGGGTGTATTGTCCGCCCGCTGCCGCCGGAGCATTCGGCATGATCGTCATCAGTCTTGAACAGAAATACGCCGGGCACGCTGCGCAAGCATTGGCACTTGCCGGCCAGGTACCCGGCGGCGCCTACATAACCAAGTGGATAGTCGCCGTGGATGAGGATGTCGATCCCACCGACATGAACCAGGTGCTATGGGCGATGGCCACGCGCGCAACCCCCAGTGATGACATCGATATCCTGCGCAACACCCGCGGCTCACCGCTGGATCCGGCACAAAATCCACCAGAGAAACGCTTCTTTGGCTCCAAGGCGCTGATCAACGCTTGCAAGGATTACCGCAATATTCGCAACTTCCCGATGCGTACCCTGTTGCGCCCCTCGGTCTATGCGCGAGTGCGTGAACGCTGGTCCGATCTGGGTCTGCCCGGTGAAGCTCCATCGGTCAGCGCATTCGACAATACGGTGGATACCCATGAGCAGCCCTGAACGACGCATCGTCGTCGGCATCAGCGGCAGCCTGCTCAGTCGCGCCGCCGATGTAACCCTCAAAGAGCGCCGGCCACTGGTTCTGATGGTTCGGGAAACACCGTTGCACGTGGGCCATCTGCGCAGCATGACGCAGGTCTGTGAAATGGGCGGCATCGTGATGCCGCCGGTACCGGTGTTTTAGGCTCAACCGCAATCGATCCAGGACATGGTCGATCACACGGTCGGCCGCATGCTCGACCTGTTGGGGCTGGATTGCGGGACGGTACGTCGCTGGGCTTGAACTCCATTGTTGGCTGCATCTTCGGCAAGCGCACATCAACGTCTTGACGAATCGCTCTTTCACAACCCGAACCGCTACATGACCGTG
Organism: Pseudomonas sp. 22085; assembly: GCF_052045815.1. NCBI lineage: Bacteria > Pseudomonadati > Pseudomonadota > Gammaproteobacteria > Pseudomonadales > Pseudomonadaceae > Pseudomonas > Pseudomonas sp. 22085. The sequence continues at coordinate 96,007 of NZ_JBQEQA010000012.1, read as the reverse complement.
GCATTTACCTGCCCGCGCCAATGGGCGCTGGCAGGCGAATGCCGCATCACTTCTTCAAAACCTCACCGGCAAGCTTCGGCGCGCCGGTCAGCATTCACTGACTACATCGACTTCATCGGTGTAGAGCCGCATCACGGTCAGCACAGCCGCAGCCACGAACGACAGCGCAATGATCGACAGCGCGCCGGTGGCGTGTCCCGATCCTTCCAGGGCCGCGCCGAGCAAGGCAATCCCCGTCACCCCGCCGGATTGGCGCGCTGCGTTGAGCACGCCGGAACCGACGCCGACCTTGCCATTGGGCACGCTCGCCAGACAGGCACCGACGATCACCGGCAAGGTCGCACCACCAAGACCGATCAACAGACCGCCAGACACCAGGCACACAGGATCAAGGCCGAACAACGCGAGCAATGCTGCGCCAAGCGCACCGCACAACATGCCTGCTGCACCCACGGTGCGAGCACCGAACACGTTGGACAATCGCCCTGAAACACTGGCCATGACCCCCGTCGCAATGGTCATCGGAATCATCGCTACGCCAATCTCGACAGGCGTGCGGCCCTGGCCCTGCAACGCGAACGGCAGCGCGAACAGACTGCCGTAGTACGCCAGCGTTTGCAGAAATCCGGCGCCGATCGCCGCAGAAAATGTTCTGGATCGAAACAGACTCAGCGGCAGCATCGGCTCGCGCTGCACCCGCTGGGAATAGATAAATGCCAGCCCCGCGATCACTGCCACCAGCAAAGTCGCGATGACCCAAGGGTGCCTCCAGCCCCAAACCGGGCCTTCAATCAACGCAAAGATCAACGACACCAGAGCCAGCGCCGAAAGCAACTGTCCGGTCCAGTCAATGGAACGGGGCTGAACGGTAATGACACTTCTGCGCAGTGCAAAACAAGCCAGGGCAATCAGGCAGAACGGTACGTTCAGATAAAAGATCGAGCGCCAGTCGACCAGCTGTATCAGCATGCCGCCCAACAACGGGCCACTCACCAGCGCGAGTGCCGAGATACCGCCCCACAAGGCGACTGCCCTGGCCCGCGCTTCGGGATCGGGGTAGGCCTCGACCAGCAAGGCCATGGAACTGGGCAACATCAACGCCGCGCCAATACCTTGCACGGCGCGCGCGGCAATCAACGCCACCACACCATCAGCCGATCCGCAGGCTATCGATGCCCCCGTGAATATCATCAAGGCACACAGGAACACTTTTCTGGCCCCCAGACGATCGCTCAGCGCACCGGCGGACAGGAGCAGGCTGGCAAATACCAGCGTGTAGGCGCCGGCAATCCATTGCAGCCGGTCCATCCCCGTTGCCAGGTCCTGACCAATGCCTGGCAGCGCAACATTCAGCGCTGTGACATCCAGCGCGACCATGAACGAGCTCAACGCCACGCCCAGTAAAACGGGCGCCGTTGAGGCAGGTCCGCCCACCAGATCCATCGACAGGGTTTTGCCCACTTTCCAACACCTCCCTTTGCGTTAAGGAGGTGATCCTGAGGTGGCGCGCACACTTCGTAAAATTAATTCTCTATTACCCGAACATAAGAGGAACTACTGAGATGATGAACCTGATGCATTGGCGACTGCTGGTCGCCGTGGCTGACGCCGAAAACGTTTCCCGCGCCGCCGAGCGCTATGGCATCACCCAGTCAGGCGCCAGCCAGGCCCTGACGCAAATGGAGGAAGCGCTGGGAGTCAAAGTATTCGTGCGCGATCGACGGCAGACGACCGCGACCGCCATCGGCCAGCAGATCATTGATCGCGCCCGCCGCATGCTCAGCGAATTCGAATCGATCCAGAACCTGGTGGATGCATCACGCGGCTGTCATTTGGGACGGATCAAACTCGCAAGTTTCCCTTCGGTATTCGCCAATCTCCTGCCGCCGCTTTTGCAAAGTTTCAGTCGGCTGCACCCGGGCATCGAAATCGTTTCACTCGAAGGCACTGACGAAGAAGTCGAACAGTGGCTGGCCAACAGCAGCATCGACCTCGGCGTTGTGATGAACCCCTGCCCGTCCCGAGGTGCGCTGTTGCTGGGACGCGACTCGTGGGTGGCGGTGGTGCCTGCGACCCATGACCTGGCACGCAAGTCCTCAGCCAGCACGGTCGCGCTCAGCGACCTGGTGGAAGAACCCTTCATCCTGGCGACCGGTGGCTGCCACCTCAACGGTCAGACGCTGGTCGAGCGAGAAAACCTCACCCTTAAAGACATCAAGATCACCGTGCGTGACTGGACCACGGCGTTTGCGCTGATCAGCGAAGGCATGGGCATTTCCATCGTGCCGGCCTCGACATTGCCCGTGGATCGCCGCGGCATCCGAGTCTTTGAACTGAGCAAACCGATCTACCGGGAATTCGGACTGGTGTGTTCCGCGGCCGGTGAACGCACGCCCTCCGCGCAGGCATTTCTCAATGAAATCCGCAAGTCGACATTGGGCAGTGACATCCCGATGACGGTTCGCAGTATTGAAGCGAAAGTCGCCTGAATGGACATAAGACGACCTAATGATGGGCACATAAGATCGTAATTTTACGGATCGGCGATATGACACCAATATGTCTGGAACAAGGTTCACAGCCGTTTCTGGCGTGATACGGCAACACGTTCGGGTACGCGTTGCCCTCTTATCAAGGAGATACTCATGAAACTGTACTTCGCTCCCATGACCTGCTCACTGTCACCGCACATCGTGTTGCGGGAGTTGGGCCTGCCTTTCGAGCTGATCCGCGTCAACAACAAGACCAAAGCCACGGCAGATGGCCGTGACTTCCGCGACATCAATCCCAAGGGCTACGTCGCTGCACTGGTGCTGGATAACGGCCAGGTGCTGACCGAAGGCCCCGCCATCGTCCAGTATCTCGCCGACCTGGTTCCCGGCAACTCACTGGCACCGGCCAATGGCACCTGGGAGCGCACACGCCTGCAGGAATTGCTGAACTTCATCACCTCGGAAATCCATGGTGGCAGCGCTCCGTTGTTCAACTCGGACATCCCCGAGCCGGTAAAGGAAATTTTCCGTCAGAAACTGTTCAAACGCCTCGATTACCTGAACAGAGGCCTGGTGCAGCATGACTATCTGCTGGGCACTTTCAGTCTCGCCGATGCTTATCTGTTCACTGTTCTTAAATGGTTGCCGTTCTTCAACATCGATATCAATACCTGGCCAGAACTGGCCTCGTTCATGGAGCGTATCGAAGCACGTCCAAGCGTACAGGCGGCCATTGCCGCAGAAGAAGCAACACAGCCGGTTTAAACATGGACGATAGAAGCTGGTCGATACCAGCTTCTGCCTCACTTCAATCTGGATGAAGACCCACTATGCAGACAATTGAACGCGTCCCAAGCGGCCACGCAGGACGTAGCCGTTCCTGCGCCTACGCCGATATCGTTTACACAGTCGCCACCAGCGCAGACACGTCGCTGGATATCGTCGGACAGACTCATCAGGCCCTCGCCACGCTGAGCGCCAGCCTTGAAGGTCTTGGCTCGCATACCTCGCGCATGCTCAGCGCCCAGGTACTGCTGGCGGACATGGCCGACAAACCCGAAGTGGATGAAATCTGGGCAAAATGGATCGGTGACAATCCGCAGCATTGGCCCCAGCGCGCCTGCTACGGTGTTGATCTTGGCGGCAGACTGCTGATTGAAATAATCGTCACGGCAGCGCGAGGAGCAACAGATGATGCCTAACGATCAAATCGATCTGGTCATCCGAACCTGCGAAGCACAACGCAGCGCCGCGATGCTCGGTGGGCACCTGGATATCTTCAGCTATTTGTTCCATCCGGATCTGACCTACATTCATTCCAGCGGCGTCGTCGACAACCTGAAAACCTATCTGGATAAATGTCGCTCCCGTGAGTTCATTTATCACGCCCTTGACCATCAGATCGACAAAGTGACAAGGGTTGGCGAGTTGGCCATCGCGCTAGGTGAAATGACCACCACTGTCACCTCCGGTGGCGTACGAAAATATCTTCACAATCGCACGCTCACCGCCTGGCAGAAAACCGACGAGCAGTGGCAACTGCTGGTCTATCAAGCGACACCTTTGCAACCGGCAGTGGTGCTGGAAGCCGGCTGAGTGGCGAATCAAGCACTTTGACTCGCAAGAAAGCTGAACCCGCTCTCTTGATCAAATACAAAAGGGGATTGATTTATTCAGGAAAAATAAATCAGTCCCCCATTTTTGGCCGGTGTCAGCCCTTGGTCAGATCAACCAACGGCGTTTGCCGCACCTCGGTCTCCCGCCCGCCCTGAATGTCGCTCACCTGCTTCAAGGCCTTCTCCACCGCTGCCTTATCTGCCAACAAGCTGTAGCTGATGCGGAACTGTTTGTGTTCCTTCGGCCCGATGGTGGGCACCAGGTTCAGTGGCCGCTGATAACGGCGGTTGTAGGAAAAACTCGTCCCCGGCTCCAGCCCGGTGACATAACCCTGACCTTGGGTATCGGTGTTCTTCCACAGGGAAAACACCGGCAATGTCTGCGTATTGAAGCCAACCGAAACGCCCAGGCTGCCAGCCTTGTTATGCAACACGGTTAACGTATCGCCCTTGGCATCGGCATACGGCACGACGTTGTAAACCGTTTCGTCGTAGTCCTTGGTCGGTGCGCGGTAGGTTTGCCATTCAGCCAAATCGCCCTTCGCTTTGTCGTTGAACGGCGACACCTGTTTCACCGGCGCGGCGAAACGAGCGCCCTGCTCCAGGAACGGGGTGCTGAAGTTGCTGTGGTACAGCGCCTGATATTCCTTCGGATAGTCACCGTTGTTGGTCAGGGTGTCGTTAAGGGCGAACACTACGCTGCCGGGTTCGGTGACCAGTTCGGTGGCGACGGAGAAGTCGACTTTCTTGAACGCCTGCTCTTTCAGTTCACCGCGCAGGGTGATGGCGTACGGTGGCGTTTCATCGATGTGCAGGGTGACTTTGTTCGCAGGAATGTTGGCGGCCCGGCCGTGCAGGGTCAGCAGTTCGCCGTTGTCGACGCCGGGGTGGCCGACCCATTCGTATCCGCAGCGGGTCACCAGTTCATTGAAGCCTTCCAGCCAGCCCAGACCACCGCGGCCATTGAGTTCGATGAAGGACGGATTGACCACCTCCTTGACCGGCGAATCCCAGCCCATGCGCACATTACCGACTGAGGCCTGCAAGACGTTCATTCCCCGCGTCGGCACCACCGAGAGTTTCATCGTGCCGTTATCGATGTCGACAATGCTGACGCCTTCCTGCCGACCGCCATGCAAGGTGCGCAGGCTGACGCTGAAAGGTTTGTCGGTTTTCACGCCGAGTTGCTGGCTGGTGATCTGCCAGTTCTGCGCGGCTTTGTCGGTGTCGAGCAGAACGTAATCCCAGGCCATGGCGTGGGAGGCAGCGGACAGTGCGCTGAGGGCAACAACGAGTTTGAGCGGGGTCATGGGAGCAGCCTTTCTTGGAGTTGTGCCGTTTTTATAAACCTGCTGAAACGTTTCATCAAGCTTAAAAAGCGACGAGTGCTGGTAGGTGCCCAGAAAGAATGGGGACGGAGGAAAAATGAAATCGATGTGGTCGCGTTATCCCGCAGACGGGAGTCCGCTTTTATTCAGGAGCTGCGTAGGGCGTCTGATTTCGACATGGCGAGGTCGACGTGTTTAAGCGTTTTTCGAAGGGTGTTTAGAAACGCCCGGCATTACTTCCCCACGGCTACAGCGTCTTGCGTCATTGCCTACGACTACGCCAGAATCCGCCGGCTTGTGCGTCTGGGGTGCGGGTTTTATCGTTTCCGGGTCACTGAAAAACAGTGATCGGGTTTGGTAGCCCGGATTACCTGTCGCATCGCAACGCCGGATTGCAGGGACTCTTTCGTCCGCTGTTTTATGGTGGCCATGCGTAGGGCGTCTTCGGACGCGCCGGGTATCCAGGTGACCGGTCTACCAACCTCCGTATGGCCACCACCCTCGTTTGGTAGCGAGGCTGATGGCTCCACTTTCTCACCCTGGAGTTACATCTATGTTCAAACCAACACCGAACCCACCGGAAACCGATCCGGTTTCTCCCTACAAATTTCCGGATTCACGGACCCTGAACGAAGCGGCCGAACGCGCGCTCGACCATTACCTCACCCCACAACAACGCATCATGGGCAGCCACCACAAACACGACCCCATGTACATGGCCAACCCGGCGTACAACACCGAATCACTCCTGGCCAACGCCAGCGAATCATTGGGATCGGCCAGTGAAATGCTCAATAACTTTGCGGCCACGCTAGAACCGGCTCATCGCAAGACTGCGATAGGGATTGCGCAGTTGGTGATGTTGAGTGAGTTGGCGGTGAATCAGGCGTTGGATCATGTTGAGGTTAAGAGCTAAACCCCTGCCCTCTATAGCGTCCGATAGTACGCATCGACAGAGGGAATGAGCGTTGCCTGTAGCTGCCATGGTAAATGGCAGCTATTGGCCAAAAAGAGACAGTGGACATTACCCACGCCAAGGCGCTAGCGTCAGCCCCTTCAATGTGAGAGCTACAACATGGACGCTATTGCCGACTACTCAAATGAACACCATCGCCGTTGCGTCGTGGAACTCTGGGAAACCGTTTTCGGCTACGAAACCGCGCACAACACTCCCAGCCTCGCTATCGACAAAAAACTGGCCGCAGCGGATGGCCTTTTCTTTGTTGCCCTGTCAGGAAATGAAGTTGTTGGCACCGTTCTCGCCGGATACGACGGCCATCGTGGATGGTTGTATTCGGTGGCGGTGCACCCGTCGCATCGCAGAAAAGGCATAGGGATGAACCTCGTCCGTCATGCAGAGGAGGCGTTGACGGCGCGAGGGTGCATGAAAATCAATCTGCAAATCGTCAGCTCAAATGAAAGTGTCAAAGCCTTTTATGAATCTCTGGGCTATTCGACCGACCCCCGCATCAGCATGGGGAAGAAGATCGAGTCGAATATAGTGGTGCCTGAAGAGAAGTCCTATCGGTAAACGCCCGGTCAATTCGCCTTGACTTAAGTTCCGGGAGAGAATGGCGCTGACGCAGGCGTGAGCAGTGGCCATTTTTTCTCGTCCCCATTTTTTGCTCTAGCCGTTAGCTTCATTACACCCCATAAGGACATGCCCTTGCGAAGATTGCGCCTCAGTAACAAAAAACTCCGAAACATCCCCCGCCATCTCCGTGCACTGGAATACTGGGCCTCGACTTTCAGCGGCGAGTTCCATCCTCGCTTCGATGAGCACGAGCGCTACTCAAACTGGAAAATCCCGGTAATCAATACCCTCGTTCAAGGTCCACAAGCGCGTATCGAAGTGCAGGCCTTCTGTGTTCAGCAGTTGCTCGAAGCAGCAGCCCACCTCTCCCGCGCAGCGGATCGCAGTCAAGGCTACTACCGCGTCGCCTGTTTATTGACTTGGCCTTGGTTACACCAGAGTGAGGTGACTGTGTTCTATGACCGTGAGTACTACATGAGCTTTCTGGGGCAGCAGAACTCGCTTGCTCCGATACACTTGAGCGACAGGCTGGCCTTGGATGTGCCCGAGCAATTCATTGAGCATGGGCATGACGTAACCCAAGAGGATGATGAAGTCGAAGTTCAGTGGTGGTGTATTGGGGAGCGTGCGTGATCAACGGGTGAGCTGTGTTATAGGGCAGCCTTTTTTTCTCTAGGCAGATTGGCATGATTTGCGACAGTCGATTTTGCGCTGCTCTCTGACCGTCTAGACTTCAAACCCTGCTGGTCAAATCGGTGAGATACCCCACCATCTGACTCAGCGCTTTCATATGGCCATTATTGAACAGGTACGTGTGCATGAGTCTTCTTGAAACGTATGGAAAAGAGATCTTTGCGCTGATCGTAGCTGCGGTTCCTTGGCTGCTTGATCGATTCAAAGGAAAGGCCCGTCTTCAGTATTCTCAGTCACACAGCCATAATTTTTTAGTGCAACAGCCACTTTTTAATCCTGACGGGGAGCTAATTCGTGAGGTGCAAACGGCAAACACAAAATCGTTCATAGTGCACAACGCTGGTCGCGAAACGTCGACAAAGGTCGAAATCGTCTTCAATTGGAAACCGATCTGTAATATTTTGCCTTTGAGGCATCACATCGAACACGTGATGCCTGACAACCGATATGCCATTGTATTTGATAGCCTCTCTCCAAAGGAAAGCATAAGTATCCACATCTTGGCCGTTAATGGAGAGCTACCGATACTCATGACGGTTCGAAGCGACCAATCCGTTGCTGAGTATGTTGACACGCACCCTATGCAAGTGGTTAGCAGGTTTAAAATCCGCGTCTTTACCGCCATGTTCTATATAGGAATTTTCACCTGCGTTTATACATTGCTACTCGGCGTACAAAAACTAGGTCTAATACCTGCTTCCTAGGCAGACTTAATTACCGCAATTTTTTCATGGGCCGCGAAATATAAAAACAAACAACAAAAAAACTGGGGCGAATTTATTTTTCGAGAAAACAAATCGCTCGATATTTCTAAACTTATATTTTTTACTTGGATGAATTAGAGGGTAGGACTATGGAACCTATGGTTGAGCCATATTTTTCAGATAATTTAAGAAGAGCAATTTTCGAACATGCATCCACTCGGATCAAGACAGTTATCGATGGCCTTCGCGAAGATGAAGACGAAAAAAATCGATACCTATTAAACTTTATTGGCGCCACTTTCCATCATATAAAATCTTATCCCGACCTCTTTGATGAAAGATGCCCTGAAAATATAAAAAACATGGGAGATAGATATGTGGAGGGCGCAAACCACCTAGTACTGAGTGACGTGTCGGACGTAGAGTATATGTTTTCAACGTCATATCGTTTTCTAATCGAGTACCAACTAGGAAGCACCGACGCATTGTCAGGCGACTTATTAGGCCTGATCGCCCGAATATATGACTACGAATATAATGGAAGTACATTCTCCCAGCTAAAATATGCCGAACATCAAATGCTGATCGACATCACCAAGCGATACATCCACCATCCAAACATGACAGCATTAAAAGCTTTGCCCGCACAGCTTGAGCAGGTTGATCTTGAGCGAAAAAGGATAGTGAAAGATATTGGCGAGCGGGAAATTAGAGTTAACGCTTTGAAGGATAAGCTAGACACTTATAAAAACGCCTTTAATTTCTTTGGTTTGTATGACGGCTTCAGCAAGCTTCGAGCTGCCAAAGGTACTGAAGGCATTATAGGGCTATCCGTATTAATTTTTTTGGCACTGCTAATGGTGCTACCGTTTATTGTCAAATTTTACATCGCTTTCACCCCTGGTGCGCGACCAGAACTTGATACTCAGTTTTACTTAGCGATTATAGGTTTCGAAGTCGTAATGGCATACTTTTTTAGAGTAGCGCTACAGAATTACAAATCAGTAAAAGCTCAGTTAATTCAGATTGATCTTCGCATGACCCTTTGTCAATTTGTGCAGGATTATGCCGTATACGCCAAAGAAGTAAGCAAGGATAGCCCTCAGTTACTAGATCGATTTGATCAAATAGTTTTTAGTGGGATAGTAAACGATGAAGGGGCTATCCCTTCCACATTTGATGGATTAGAACACCTTGCAAACCTGATCTCCAAAGTGAAAAAATAGATAAATCGGCCGATATATCTTGCCAAAGAATTCAGAAAAAGTGGGCTGATTTATTTCAGATAAAATAATTCAGCCCTATTTTTTGCACTATTTTAACAAAACAACCCCATCGCCATTTACAAAGTTCTCCATCAAGCCGAAATGCATCCGAAGAGGTACAAATTCGCGTCAGCGGCCCAGTGGTAATTCTCCCTCTTCAAAAGTAGCACTAGACATGATCTGTCGATACATCAAAAAGTCATCGGGACAGATAATTTCGTATTCGCCGTTCTCTTTCAACCAGAACTGAGCCACCCTTTCATGGTGAAAAACTGACGCATCAAGAGGATTCTTTGCGTAAGGATTATGAAATATATATAAGCCATCAAGAAGATGTTCTTCGTATTGATTCGACGGTTGCTGTCGACGTTCAGGATGGATACTTCCTTCGACGGGATGCAACGTAGTGAAAATTGCCGAGATCTCTGTGTTTTTTGCGAGAGCCCTGATCTTCCCCCACGTGGCGACCGGCGAAAAAATGATTGCACTTATATCTGCATAGCTATCGTCTAGAAAAATGCCCATCGGAACCGTACTACCATTGGGCTTGATCGCGCCCTGGACATGGTACTGTCCCAAATGTTGCCTCCCATCCTTCTCGTAAATGTCGGACTCATCAATGTAATGGCCGTAGAGCGCGGCCAAGATCGGCCGGTTTACCGCCATGTGGGCATATGGGCGGTCAAACGCGGCTAAGCCAATAACGAACGGCAAGTCTTGAGACTGGGGTAATTTAGAGTAGCGACTCTTGTATTTTTCGTGCTTTGCCGAAATGCTGTTGCAGAGCCTCAGTGCTGCTTCGTGGTTTAGCTGTCCGAAATCTTTCGGTATTGCTTCCAGGGCATCAAATCCAAAAGCTGGTTGCCCGTTGACGGCAGGTTTGGCGATTGTCGCTTCGATGGTCAAAGGAGTCGGGCCGGTGACGACAAAATCTGGTGCGTCGAAACTCATATCTATAATGAAGCCTAGCTCCTTCAAAACAGCATGCAGATACAACTCCCACATCGCTGCTTCGAATGTGAGTTGAAATTCGTCTACAAACTTTCCATCACGATCCGTGAATCCCTCGGCCCAATTATTGATCACCTCCCGCTCTGGCGCATGACGGTCCCTCGATATAAGCGTAAATATCGGATGGAGACGATCCTTGCTGAACTTTGCCTCGAAAAGATTGAGCATTTGTAATAAGACTCCGATGAGCGAAGGCACGGTGAGGATCGCATTGTAGACCAGATCATCTGCGGGACGCGCCTTACCAAGAACCATGGGGGGGAATAAAAGCGATCGAAGACCATCTTTTGTTGGTGGAAAGAGCATATTTAAGGAGAGATTTACTTTCATAATATACGCGGCCCAGATGGGCCCTTTTGGAATCCTGACCACGCCCTTCTCATCTCCTAACGAACCATCAACAACCGTAACGCCTTCGCTCCTCGCAGCTTAAGCATAGATGAGGCGAAGCACTTCAATGATCGAATGACAATCGAGTATCCGAACCATGCGATCAGGGCCAAACACCCCACGGGGTCCAGCGATTGCGCTGGCCAGATACGCTAAAAGTTTTACCTTTCTCTTCTTCACGTCTCAAACCGCCCCACCGAAAACAACGAAAGATCCAGCTCACTCTCCCCCCGCAAACACCACTGCGCAAACGCCTCCCCCAGCGCCGCCGAGTGTTTGAACCCATGCCCGGAGCATGCCGACACCACCAACGTATGCTGCAACCGTGGATGCTCATCAATGATGAAATGCCGATCCGGCGTGACGGTGTAGGCGCAAACCGCTGACTTCACCACGCGATCCGTCAGCCCGGCAATGCGCCCCTGCACCTGCTGTTCGTACATCTCGCGTTCTTCCTCGGCCGAGACTGTGCGATCCAGAGTTTCAGGCGTGGATGCGCTGTGATATTGCGCCGTAGCCACTTTCAAACTGCCCTCCCCCGGCAATGCGGGAAAACCGTAGAAATCGTGGTCCGGGCCGTGGGTGAAGATGAACGTGGGTGAGTGGCCGACCAGTCCTGCGTCGGGCTCGGTTTCGAACCAGAACAGCTTTTGCCGATAGACGCTGAGCAGTCTGTAGAACGGTGCGCCCAGTAGGCCGCCCGCCCAGTTGCCGGCGGTGACCACCAGTTTGTCCGCCCGCACGGTGCGCTGGTCGGTGGTGACGGTGACGCCCTGTTCGTCCGAGTTGATGTGGGTCACGGTCTCGCCCTTGTACAGCGTGGCGCCGTGTTGTTCGGCGAGCCTGAGTTGCACGTCGATGCAGCGTTCGGGCCGTACAAAACCGCCCTCGGGTTCGAAGTAGCCAATGGCGTCGTCGCGCACCTGGGCGAACTGCGGGAAGCGCTGGCGGATCTGGGCAGCGTCGAGGACTTCGTGTTCGATGCCGTAGGTCTGTGCCAGGGCGATGGTGCGCAGGGTGAAGTCGGTTTCGTCGGCGGGATCGAAGTCGGGGCTGGAGGTCAGCACCAGCAGGCCGGTCTGTTCGAACAGGGACTCGCCCGACAGCGCTTCCAGTTCGCGCCAGATGCGGTGGGAGTTGCGCACGATGGGCACGTATTGCGCGCCCTCGCCCACGGACAGCCGGGTGATGCGGGTGTCGCCATGGCTGGAGCCGAATGTGTGCGGCGGGTGGTGGCGGTCGATGCCGACCACGTTGACCCCGGCCTTCGCCAGTTGATACACCGTGGCCGCGCCCATGGCGCCGAGGCCGATGACCAGTGCTTCGCATCGTTCCATGATTGATTTCCGCTCAGGCAAAAGAGCCACAGTGAAGCGGATCAAGCGATGGAAAACAATCCGCTCAAAGCCGCGCTCGGGCAAAAACGCGAAAAACCAAAAGCCGTGCGATTACCGGCCAGACTCGTTTGTCCCGCCTTGCATCGCGGCATACCCTCTGACGCCAATAAAAACCATAAGAGAGAGTCCCGCCTTGATCCGTTTCTGCAAAACCACACTCTGTCTCGCCATTCTGTCCTCGTTCGTTGCCACTGCCAGCCATGCCGCCGATGCGCCCTGGGTCGATGGCGCCGTGAGCGCGGTCAATCAGGAAGTCATCGATCTGCGCCACACGATTCATCAGCATCCAGAGCTGGGCAATCTTGAATTCAAGACCGCCGCGCTGGTGGCCGAACGGCTCAAAGCATCGAACATTGAAGTGCGCACCGGGGTCGGCAAGACGGGTGTTGTGGGTGTTCTGAAAGGCGGAATGCCGGGGCCGGTCGTGGCGTTGCGCGCCGACATGGACGCCTTGCCGGTCAAGGAGATGACGAACCTGCCGTTCGCCAGTCAGGCCACCAGCACGCGGCTCGGCAAGAGCGTGCCGGTGATGCACGCCTGCGGGCACGACACCCACACCGCCATGTTGCTGGGCGCCGCGAAGGTGCTGGCCGAGCATCGCGATCAGGTGCGCGGGACGGTGGTGTTTCTGTTTCAGCCGGCTGAAGAAGGCGCGGCCGATGTCGATGAATTCCAGACCGACACCCTGATCGGTGCACAGGCGATGATCCGCGATGGCGCGCTCGATTCGCCCAAGGTGGAAGCGGTGTTCGGGGTGCATGTGATGGCGGGTTATCCGACCGGGCATCTGTTCTACAAATCCGGAACCGTGCTCAACAGCAGCGACTCGTTCCGCATCACGGTCAAGGGCCAGCAGACTCACGGCTCGGCGCCCTGGAGCGGGGTCGATCCGATTGTTGCCAGCCAAGGCATCATCAGCGGTTTGCAGACGCTGGTCAGTCGGCGCGTCGACCTGACCCAGGGCATGGGCGTGATCAGCGTCGGTACGATCAACGGCGGTTCGGCGGCCAACATCATTCCCGAGACCGTGGAAATGACCGGGACCATCCGCACCAACAACGCCGACATCCGCGACACGATCCTGAAAAAGATGCCGCCGCTGGTGAACAGCATCGCCAGCGCCTACGAGACCCAGGCCAATCTGCTGCTGGTGAACAATGCCCCGGTAACCACCAACGATCCGGCCCTGACCGAAGCCATGATCCCGGCTCTCGAACTGGCAGCACCGGGCAAGGTCGAGCGCCTGCCCGCCTCCCTGTCGCCGAGCGAAGACTTCTCCTACTACGCGCGCAAGGTGCCGGGGCTGTTCGTGTTCCTCGGCGCAACGCCGGAAGGCCAGGACATGAGCAAGGCGCCGAACAACCACAGCCCCTACTTCACCGCCGATGACGCGACACTGGCCACCGGGGTGAAGGCGCATGTGCAGTTTGTGCTGAATTATCCGGGGCGGGGTCAGCGGGGCTGATTGTTCCTGTTAAGGATCAATTGGCAAAGGGCCGTTTAATTAACGTTGCAGCTCAGTTGGAAGAGATAAGTCGGATCGAAGACCGTCCTTCCCAATAGCTTCTCCAAGGCGGCGATCTGATCACTCGTCAGATCGTAGCCTTCCCAACCTTGCTGTTCTGTTGTCCATCCCATAACGGCGGCGATCTGGTCGTCGCATCCTCCGGGAAGCTGCGCCTCGAACACCAGAAGCTCCGTTTTTTGATCGAAGGCTTCGATTCTGTAGATCATAAGGTCAGTTACCAGACGTCGCTGTAGTCAAACGAGATTTGATAGTTGTAAGCCGTAAGGAAAATATTGTGTTGAAAGTAAGGTTGGATAATAGGCGTCCAATTTTCGACTACATTGAAGCCGCCATTATTTATGTTGTTTTCCACTGGGATGCCCAAGGCATTCAAAACGGTTTCATCGTCGCCTAAATCCTTGGAGTACTCTTCGCCCTCGCATAGTTGAGTGTGCTTGTCATACCACTCCAGTCTCAGCTTTAGTCCCATCATCAACCTCACAAGTATTTTTTTCTGATGCTTCTTTCATCTTTCGGATCCCCGCGTCGTTCTCCTGTAAAAGGGTCAAACGCTCCTAGGTGAGTTCCGTCACTTGCACGATAAACTTCCAACTCTCCGTGCCTTGAGTCCCACTCATAAATTCTCCTGCCTTTTGCATCCTTCCACCGTTCCCGAAGTCCGCCGCCTCCCTGTATAGGGTTCATTTTCTGTGCTTTTTTCAAACCGGGAAAAGCAGTAATTTCTTCTGCTTCTGGAGGTTTATGATAGCTATGCCCCTCTGACGGTAAGCCTTTACGTGAGGTGTTGACTACGATGTACAGCGGCCGAACCCCGGAATTCGCCGGAAACACCAAAATGAAATCCCGATACTCCGGCGGATAAACCGGATTCACCAGAATCCCGTCCGCCGCTTTCGTCGGCGGATACACCCAGATATGCGGCGCCTGCGGAGCAGCCTCCAGTGCAGGAATACCGAGGATGTCGGCCCCGTCTACAGCTGGCGTCCAGATCAGCTCAACACCGTCACCGAGGTCTGCAACAAACCGGCTATCGCGTGCAGTGAACTGCACAACATCAACCATCTCCCAATCGCGGTTCTTGCCGGTATAGAAGCCGTAACCCTTCAGGCTCCCGTCGGCCTGCTGTTCAACGCGCAAGCGCACGCGGGTTCGGGCCTGTTTGAGGGCGAGCAACTGGTCTTCGGTATAGAGCGCGCTATCGCCCAGGTTCGAGGGCATGAACATCGCCAGCAAACCGAGCAGCGGGGTCGCGACAGCAGCAGAGGCCATCGCGGGCAATGCCTTGAACGCCTCACCGGCAAGAGCAAAAGTGCCCAGCCCCGCAGGAATGGCAGTGCCGCTGATTTTCTTGAGTTCAACCCCACCGCTGTCATCGGCCTCACGGCCACCGAGCAAAATCAGCTCGCCGTAATCCTTCAGGCTGTCTATCGGCACCATCCCCGAAGGATTCGAGTAATCGATGATCGCGTCCGGCAGCTTGCACGACTTGGCGAATACGCAGCCCGCGCGCACCGGCTCAGGCTTGTTCGCCGCGACCTCTCGACTGCGCTCGAAGGCGTCCTGCCGCGCCAGCATGGCGTCGTACTTGTCTTGTCGGTCTTGCTGATCGGCCAGTTCGGTAGCCGTCGAATAGCGGTAGGAGACGTGATGCCCGTCTCCCGCCGGTGGGTTGGGAACCCGGGGAATGTCCTTTTGACCAGCCACTGATTGTCCTTTCGTTCATGCATCGACAACCCCTCGAAAGGGGCTGCACGACGTTAACGAAGCAGGAAAATCGTGGCTGTAGGACGCGTCTTTAAAGACGTGGGGATTGTTCGACGTGAACGGATTGCATCTCGGCAACGACCGCCTCGATCACACACAGAGCCGTCGGCGACAGGCTTCTACCCTGCAAACTCACCACGCCAATTTCCGAATGAAACCCCGGCCTGTCGACAACATGAAGCTCGATCAAACGCCCCGCCCGAATATCTTCAGCCACAGCGCCATGAATGACGCCGAGGATGGTGTCGGTTGAGCCAGCGACGGTCTTGAGCAACGCCACGTCATCGCACTCCAGCACGATGGGCAGCGCCTGGCGGGTGGAGATGCCGAGGGTTCGGGCGGTCTCGAGCTTCACCACTTCCGGCAGGCGCGTTGTGGCGATGCCGTAGCCTTCCAGTTCGCCCATCGTCACTTTATGCCCGGCCAGCGGATGCTCCGGCCGTACGAAGAAACCCGCCGAGACCTGGCCCAGCGAACGGATCAGCAGGTCGGATTCCGCCGTGAAATTGCGGATATCGGCAACAAAGAATTCGATCGCCTCAGCGCGCAGCCGCGCTTCGAGAATCTGCCAGTTGTTCACTTCCACGCGCAGGGTGACTGCCGGGTGATCCAAACGCAGTCGCGGCACCACTTGATGCATCAGCATGGCCGCCGGGAACGGGCCGACGCCAAACGCCAGGCTGCCCAGTTGGCGATCGCTGTAGAGCGCCATGTCCCGCTCCAGCGAACGGGCATCGAACAGCAGCCGTCGCGCCCGCTCGATCAGAAACTCCCCCGCTGGCGTCGGGCGGACGTCGCCGGTGTCGCGATCAAACAGGCGCTGTCCGGTTTCGCTCTCCAGCGCCTGAATGCTGCGGCTCAGGGCCGGCTGGCTGAGGTGCACGCGTTCGGCGGCCCTACCGAAATGGCGTTCATCGGCCAGCGCGAGAAGGTGTGACAGTCGTTTGAGGTCCATTCGCCCGATGCTAGCGACGCATTATCCGGATGTAAACAATGCATTGGATACATCGCCGCCCTCCCCCTAGGCTGGAGCGCACTCGACCCTCGGAGAACAACAAGAATGAAACCGACCCTCTACACGATCCTCGCCCTGACGCTGGTGTCCCTCGCCGGCTGCGACAAAAAGCCCAGCCTCGCAGCCGGCGACGCCACGCCCGCCACAGCAGCGGTGATCCAGGCGTCGATCAAGGGCCTGGACCTCAGCGACAACCGCGACATGGAAGATGCCCAGCGCGGTTTCATCGCCCGGCCCACCGGCAAGATCCTCGGCGCTGACGGCAATGTCCTGATCGATTTCGATGCGTACCGTTTCGTCGAAGGCCAGGCACCGGCCACCGTCAACCCGAGCCTGTGGCGGCACGCGATGCTCAATGCGCAGATCGGTCTGTTCAAGGTCCGCGATGGGATTTACCAGTTGCGCGGTTTCGACATCGCCAACATGACGCTGATCGACGGGCAGACCGGCTGGATCGTGGTCGACCCGCTGACCTCCCGTGAATCTGCCGCCGCAGCGCTGGCCTTCGCCCGCGAGCATCTGGGCAACAAGCCCGTCACCGCGATCATTTTCACCCACGACCATGCCGACCATTTCGGCGGTGTGCTGGGCATCACCTCAAGCAGCGAAGTGGCCCAGCGCAACATTCCCATCGTCGCGCCCGCCGGCTTCATGGAGGAAGCCACCAGTGAAAACATCCTGGCGGGCCCGGCGATGGCACGGCGGTCGATGTATCAGTTCGGCAAGAACCTGACGCCGGGCGCCACCGGCATCGTCGACACCGGGCTGGGCAAAAACGTCGCCTACGGCAGCATGGGCATCCTGCCGCCAACGCAGATCATCGACCAGCCGATCCAGCCGCTGGAACTCGACGGCGTCAGCTTCGTATTCCACAACATGCCCGGCGCGGAAGCCCCGGCCGAGCTGACCTTTTCGATCCCCGCGCTCAAGGCATACGGCGGTGCGGAGCTGCTGACGCAGACCATGCACAACCTGCTGCCGATCCGTGGCGCCAAGGTCCGCGATGCGCTGCGCTGGTCCGACTACATGCAAATCGCCCTCGACGAGCTGGGCGACACCGAGGTCTATTTCGGTCAGCACAACTGGCCGATTTGGGGCAACGAGCGGATCCGCGAATTCATCACCAAACACCGCGACGTCTACAAATACCTGCACGACCAGACCGTGCGCCTGATGAACGCCGGCTACCCCCCCAACGAGATCGCCGACAAGATCCAGCTGCCGGATTCGCTGGCGTCGTACTTCGGCACTCGCGGCTATTACGGCGACCTGCGCCACAACGTCAAGGCGATCTACCAGCTGTACCTGGGCGCCTACGACGGCAACCCCGCCCACTTGAATCCGCTGGTGCCCAAAGAATCGGCAAAGCGCTACGTCGAATTGATGGGAGGCAACGCCAAAGTGGTCGAAGCCGCGCGCGTGGCCTACGACAAGGGCGAATACCGCTGGGTCGCCGAACTGCTGGACCAGGCCGTGCTCGCCAAACCCGACGACACCGCCGCCAAGGAACTGCTGGCCCGCGCCTACGAACAGATGGGCTATCAGGCGGAATCGGCGACCTGGCGCAACAGCTACCTGACGGCCGCCATGGAGCTGCGCAACGGCCCGCCGGCCAAGGGCGTCAAACGTTCCGACCTGATCGAGCTGATGAAGCAGACGCCCACCGAACGTTTCCTCGAAGCCATGGCCGCGAGCCTCGACGGGCCGGCGGCGGATGGCAAGAACTGGACGTTCAATCTGGTGCTGACCGATACCAATGAATCGTTCGTGCTATGGGTCGAGAACGCCGTGCTGCACTACCGAAAAGGCCCGACGGCGGCGAACGCCAACGCAACGCTGACCGTCACCAAGGACCTGTTCGTCCAACTGCTGGGCGGCACCGCCGGACTCAAGGAAACGCTAACTTCCGATGATCTGAAAGTGGATGGCAGCAAGGTCGATCTGGTGAGATTTCTGGGGCTGCTGGAAAAGGCGCCGGGGAATTTTGCGATCGTCGCCAGGGCAGGAAGCTGACCCGCCGAGGCCATCGACTGAAGGAACACGCGGTCGATGGCCTCTGGACGGTTACCCAAGAAAAATCCAATGAAAACCGGAGGCTCGGGCAAAGCTTTCCATTGGATTGTTCAGCATCCTGCGCAACCCGATCGCCGCGAAGCCATCCAGCGTATGGACGTAGAACCTGCACCCGAGCGAAACCTCGAATCCATCGTTTTCATCATTGATGATGACGCTCCTCTGCGTGAGGCGCTTGGCAGCCTGCTACGCTCCATCGGCCTGCGGGTCGAGCTGTTCGGATCGGTCGCCGACTTCATGCAATACCAGCGACCTGACCTGCCCAGTTGCCTGGTGCTGGATGTGCGATTGCAAGGCACCAGCGGGCTGGTCTTTCAGCAGGCGCTCGCCGACGCCAACATCCATTTGCCAATCATTTTCATGACCGGGTACGGCGACATCGCCATGACCGTTCGCGCCATGAAAGCCGGTGCCGTCGATTTCCTGGAAAAACCGTTTCGCGAGCAGGCCATGATCGACGCCGTGGTCGCCGCGCATACGCGGGACAGGTCGCGCCGCGAGTGCGAACGCCGCCATCATGAATTGCGCACACGCCATGGGACACTCACGATCAGAGAGCAAGCGGTGATGGCGCTGGCCGTCTCGGGTCTGATAAACAAGCAGATCGCCAGTGCCATCGGCCTGAGCGAGATCACCGTGAAGATTCACCGCAGCCAGGCCATGCGCAAGATGCGCGCGCAGTCGTTTGCCGATCTGGTTCGAATGGCAGAAAGTCTGGGTATCAACCATTAGATTTAACGCCCAAATGCGGCGCACATTACTAGTCGTTTATATACGTTGGTATGACTTCTCCATACGCTGGCAGGATAAAACCAAACTTATGCAACATGGTTGATCCCTACCGCCAACAGTAAAATCCCTCCATCAAATGCGATGGCCGGCAAAGTTATTGACTTCGCGATTTCCTCGCGCGCCGACACTTATCGATCCACTCATTGACTCAGGGATGACTGATCAACATGTATGACTTTTTTGAAGACTCGTACCGCGTGCTGAAGTTGTCCCACGTGTTGCTGGTCGGTGGCCTGGGCATGTTGATGGTGGGGATTTTCCTGGCTTATGTGTTTGATGATCACTTGAACTTGCCCACGCTGGTCGGCGCGCACGGGATGACGATCCTCGGGCCGACCGCGATCAAGCTGGGCTACGTCATGCGCTTGATTGCGTACAACCGTATTCGCCTGGCAGCACAGGAACATGGAGTTTCCCATTAGAAGTATTCGATTGAATTCAAACCTGTCTGGTTGCAACCGGAAGTTCATTAACGAAGTCCCACTACGACTCAGGATGATCACGATGAAAACTATTGGATTGGTATTACCCGTCGCCATTGTTTCAGCCACCTGGATAGTTGCCACTCATGCATTCGGGGCAAGCTGCCTGCCTGATATGCCGGTTGCCAACAGACAGGAAACCAGTGCTCCGGATTCAGAAACTTCATCAGTGCAACAGCACCGGGCCAGAAAGGCGCCGACCCAGATTGCCGAAGGGGGTTCGGATCGGCTGATGGAGCGTCGTGTTGCCGAAGGCGGATCCGATCGTTTGATGGAGCGTCGCGTTGCCGAAGGCGGATCCGATCGTTTGATGGAGCGTCGCGTTGCCGAAGGCGGCTCTGATCGCCTGATCGAACGCCGTGTTGCCGAAGGCGGCTCCGATCGCCTGATCGAACGCCGCGTGGCCGAAGGCGGATCTGATCGCCTGATCGAACGCCGCGTGGCCAGCAATCAGTACGATGCCGCGATGAACATGCAAATGCATTTTTCGATGGATTGATTGGCCGGCTGAGCCCTTACTCCGGCAACCCCGCCAACCGCAAACCTTCGGCAAACCGGGCAACGTCTTCAGGCCGTTGAATGGGCAGCCACGCGCTCAGGCTGGACACCCGCAACGTCGGGTCCAGCTGACGCAGCCGTTCCATGGCCTGCCCGGCTTTGTCGGCTCGCCCATTGAGCGCGTGGCTCGCGGCGATCAGGGCCGCCGCTACCAGCAGACTGGGCAGGTTTCCCTGCGCTTTCTCGGCCCAGGAAACCGAACATTCGAAGCGATCGGCGAAGAAGTGCGCCAGCGCCATCCCGACCTGCATGCGGAACATTTCCGGATCCAGCGGGCTCAGGCGCACGGCGTGTTCGAGGTTGGCGATGGCGGCCTCGGTTTCACCACCCAAGGCGCGCAGGATGCCACCCAGATACCAGGCCGGCGCCAGATTGGGGTTGAGCAATCGAGCCCGATCCAGCAAAGCAATGCCACAATCGACATCCCCGGTCAGATGGGCCAGGGCATGACCGCAGCGGGTCAGCGCCACGGCGTCATCGCGCCCCAGCTCCACGCCCATGCGCGCGAGCCGTGCACCTTCGGCGATTTCCCGGGGCCGGTCGGTCATCCAGCCGTTGAGCTTGCGCCAGAAATGGCACCACGCCGCCATGCCGTATGCCGAGGCGAATTCCGGATCCAGCTCGATTGCCCGGTAGAACAGCGCCAGCGCCTGTTCGATCGCCTCTCGGGTGCCGATGTGCAGTTTGGCCGTGCCCCGCAGGTAGTAATCGTAGGCATCGAGGCTGTCGGTGGGCTTGCGTTTGGCCCGCTCGATTTCCGCGCGCTCCAGCTGCGGCGCGATGGCGCCCACAACGCTCTCGGCCACTTGATCCTGGAGTTCGAAAATATCGTCGAGCAGGCCTTCGAAGCGCTCGGCCCACAGGTGCGTGCCGCTGCACGCATCAATCAACTGGCCGGTGATGCGGATCTTGTTGCCGCTCTTGCGCACGCTGCCTTCCAGCACGTAACGCACACCCAGTTCCTGACCGACGCCTCGCGCATCCACCGCCCTGCCCTTGTAGGTGAAACTGGAGTTGCGGGCGATGACGAACAGCCAGCGCAGGCGCGACAACGCGGTGATGATGTCTTCGACGATGCCGTCGGCGAAATAGTCCTGCTCGGGGTCTCCACTGAGGTTCTGGAAGGGCAGGACGGTGATCGAAGGTTTTTCCGGCAGGACAAGTGTCGTGGCCACTTCGGGTTTCGCAGGCGCTTCCGGTGCATTGACGGGGCTGTCGCACGGGCTGATTTCGCCGACGAAGCGATAGCCCTTGCGCGGCACCGTACGCACCAGGCGCTGCTGCTCACCGGTGTCGCCGATGGCCTTGCGCACAGCGTTGATGTGGCTGGTGATGGTTGATTCGGAAACGATCCGGCCACTCCATACGGCGCTCAACAGTTCGTCCTTGCTCACCACCCGCTCGCGGTTGCTGACCAATAGCAGCAGCAAGTCGAAGACCTGCGGCCCGACAGTCACGACTTGCCCGCGCAAGGTCAGTTCCCGGCGCTGCTGATCGAGCACGTAGTCTTCAAACACGAATTGCACGGTGGCTGTTCTCTGGTCTGGCGCCCCCCGACGCCGTGTCCGGGCAGGCGATTGTTTTGCGCTCGATCATACGGCAGACCTCCGGCCGTCGCACCGGTCTGCACACTGGTCTACGCATCTGCCGACGGATTGGCCTGTCTGGACAAAAAACCAAGGCAAATCCAAGGTCATCACAAGGATTTGCCAGAGCGTCACAGGCAAGCTCAACCCACATCGACAGCAACGGTTGCCGTCGGCCAGTGGAGAGATGCCATGAAGATCGTCGTTATCGGAGGCACCGGCCTCATCGGATCGAAACTTGTGAACAATCTGCGCGAACGCGGCCACGATGCACTCGCCGCCTCCCCCAACACCGGCGTCAACAGCATCACCCGCGAAGGCCTGGCCGATGCGATGAACGGCGCACAGGTAGTAATCGACGTATCCAACGCGCCGTCGTGGGAAGATCAGGCCGTACTCGACTTCTTCGAGACCTCCACCCGTAACCTGCTTGCCGCCGAAGCCGCCGCCGGGGTTCGCCATCACGTGGCGCTGTCGATCGTCGGCAGTGAGCGCCTGCCCGCCAACGGTTATTTCCGCGCCAAGGTCGCGCAGGAGAACCTGATCAAGGCATCGGGCATTCCGTACAGCCTGCTGCGGGCCACGCAGTTCTTCGAATTCGTCGGCGGCATTGCCCAATCCGCTACCGTCGGCGACGAAGTGCGCCTGTCGCCGGCATTGATCCAGCCCATGGCCTCTGACGATGTGGCCGCTGCACTCACCGACGTGGCACTGGCCGCGCCGATCAACGGCACGCAGGAAATTGCCGGCCCCGAAGCCATGCCCCTCGACGAGTTGGTCCGGCGTTTTTTCCGCGCTACCGACGACACCCGCAAAGTGATCCCGGACGTCCACGCCCTTTACTTCGGCGATGTGCTTGACGACCAGTCGCTCACACCCGGCAGCAGCAACCCGCGCCTGGGTCCAACGCGCTTTGAAGACTGGCTGGCGAAATCGACCCAGCGCTGAAACACCCCACCTGTTTGAAGGAGTATCGCCATGTTCAGCCGAATCCTGCTGGCCGCCACGTTTGCGGCCGTTTCGATTTCATCCGCCTCGGCCGCCGAGCCGCAGGCAGGCAAGGTCACCGTGGTGTTCGACCGCGCCCTGCCCAACGTCCCCGGTAAATCCATGCGGGGCGTGCTGGTGGAATACGCACCCGGTGGTTCTTCGCCGGCGCACTTTCATCCGAAGTCCGCGTTCATCTACGCCACGGTGCTTGAGGGCGCCGTACGCAGCAAGGTCGGTGACGGGCCGGAGAAGGTTTACAAGGCCGGGGAAAATTTCGTCGAACAACCGGGCGACTTCCACGCGGTGAGCGCCAATGCCAGCACCACCGAACCATCACGTCTGCTGGCAGTGTTCGTGCTCGACAGCAACGAGACCGACCTGGTCAAACCGGTCAAGCCGTAACCGATCCATTCGCCGATCCACCTTCGGCAGCCCGGCTGCCGGGGGCCACCGCTTATGGAGGCAATCAGGGTCGGCTTTGCAAACCATGCCCGATCAAAACATTGATCTTTCGCCCCACACCCAGTAAAAAACCGTCTTCCCTTCCCACCCTTGCAAGGAGCAGCGGATGCTCGAGCTCACCACGCAACGCCTGGATCTGCGCACGATGGTCGAATCCGACTGGCCGCTGTTTCTCCGGCTGCATTCCGAGCCGCAAACCATGCAATACGTGTTCGGTGAAATCGCCGAGGAACAGGTGCGCAAAGGCTTCGAACACAGGCTTCCGGCCTGGGGGCCGCAGTCGGATCACTGGTTATGTCTGGTGGTGACCGACAGGGCCAGTGGGCAGGAACTGGGCGTGACCGGATTCCGCATCCTGTCGCCGGGGCATGCCGAGGTGGGTTGCCTGCTGTTGCCCGAGCATCAGGGCAAAGGCTTTGGCACCGAGTCGCGGCAGGCGATCATCGACTATGCCGCCGCCATCGGCTTGGACTCGTTGGAGTCGACCGTGACCGACGGTAATATCGCCTCCTGCAAGGTCTTGGAGAAATGCGGTTTTGTATTCGAGCGCCGCGTGCCGCAGGCCTATCAGATTGGAGATCGGTGGTTTGACGACCTGATCTACCGCTATCAAATCAGTTGACCCCGTTTTATCAGCGACCGCCAAGGAGGCCCTCGTCGTGAATCCTTATCAATGCCTGCCACCCCGCGCTTTCTGGCGCACCGCCGTGGCCGACAAGCCCGCGCTGGACATCGATCAACTGTGGACACCGCAATTCGAGATCGGCAACAAGGACGCCATCGTCACCGCTGGCTCGTGTTTCGCCCAGCACATCGGTCGGGCTCTGGTGGAACGCGGCATGAACTGGCTGGATGCGGAACCGGCCCCGGCCGAATTGCCCGAAGCCGACTGGAAGGCCCATAACTACGGGGTGTTCTCGTTCCGCACCGGCAACCTGTACACCCCGGCGATGCTGTGCCAGTGGCTGGAATGGGCGCTGGGTGTGAGCCTGCCACCCGACGAAACCTGGGCCCATGAAGGGCGTTTCTTCGACCCGTTCCGCCCCGCCGTGGAGTCCGACGGTTTTGCCAGCGAGGACGCGCTGTTCGCCTCGCGCGAAGCCACCCTCGACGCCATTCGCACCGCCCTGCGCCGGGCCAAAGTGTTCGTGTTTACCCTCGGCCTGACCGAAGCCTGGCAGAACCGCCAGACCGGTCTGGTGTACCCCGTGTGCCCCGGCACCGTGCGTGGCACTTTCGATCCGCAGCTGCACCGCTTCTGCAACTTCGGCTTCATGGACACTTATGGCGACATGGTGCGGGCGCTGGAGTTGATGCGTTCGATCAACCCGCAACTGCGCCTGCTGCTCACGGTGTCACCGGTGCCCCTGACGGCGACGGCCACGGGCGAACATGTGCTGAGCGCCACCACCTATTCCAAATCGGTCCTGCGCGCCGTCGCCGGGCAGCTGTGTGAAGACCTGCACGACGTCGACTATTTCCCCTCTTACGAAATCATCACCGGCACACCGTTCAAGGGCGCCTTCTACCAGCCCAACCAGCGGGAAGTCACGCCCGAAGGCGTGGCGTTCGTCATGCAGCAGTTTTTCGCCGGGCTCGATGCGGTTCAACCGCTGCACGCGCCGGCCAGCGTTCCCTCCACCTGCGTGTCCAGCGAGGAGCTTGTCTGTGAAGACGCCGTGCTCGATTACTACGCCTAGGTTTCTGCTGCTGGGCGACTCCCATGCCGGGGTCATCGGCAAGGCAGCGCAGGCCCGCGAGTTGCCGTTCAGCGGCGGCCCGCTGGGCACCGGCCGGGATTTCGCGGTGGATTTTTTCAGCCTGACCCGCCATGACGTGGTGTTTCGCGAGGCCGAGATGGAACGTCTGTATCGCCAGGCTCTGGCGCCTTTTGAAGTGCCGCAACTGGCGAAGGTCGGGGTGCCGCTGGTGAGTACCATTGGCCTGAGCCTGCACTACCTCGCCACCGCGCCGAACTGGACCTGCTACCAGACACCGGACGGCGAATTCGACGAAGGTTTTCTCGCAGGTCCCCTGTTCGAATCCATCGTCGACACCCTGTCCCGGCCTGCGCTGGCATTCTATGAACAGGCCCGGGCGATGAACCTCAAGGTGTTCGCCGTATTGCCGCCGCAGCGGGTGCCGGAGTTGTCCGATTCGCGGGTGTTCATGGCGGCGCAGGCGCTGCTGATCGAGCGCCTGCGAGGGCTCGGCATCGAGCTGATCGACGTGCGCGCGGCGGCGAATGATGAGCAGGGTTTTCAGCGTTCGGCGTATTGCGAAGTGGATGACCCGCTGCACGGGAATCTGGCGTTCGGCGAGCTGATCGTCGAGCAACTGCTCAAACAAGGAATTTAGACACGGACCTGTGGGAGCGAGCTTGCTCGCTCCCACAGGGGGTCATCACGCCTTGGGCTGCGTCCCCAGAATCGTTACCCGCTCGCCATACCGCGAGTGCGGGAAATAATCCCAGACCGCATGGTGCTGGGTGCAGCGGTTATCCCAGAACACCAGGCTGTTCGGCGTCCAGCGCACGCGGCAGCTGAGGACCGGTTCGCGGGCCACCAGATCAAACAGCATGTTCAACAGCACCTGGCTTTCACCGCCGGACAACTGGACGATGTGCGACGTGAACCCGGAATTGACGAACAGCGATTTGCGCCCGGTTTCCGGGTGGCGAACCACCACCGGGTGTTCGGTTTTCGGCAGGTTGGCCGGCGCCTCATAACCCTTCCATGGGATCGCGCCGTCGTGGATCGCCGTCAATTCGCCGAGAAACTGCTGCATCGTCGGCGAGAGCATTTCCAGCGCCAGGTGCATGTTGGCGAACAACGTATC
The DNA here is from genome assembly GCF_052045815.1 of Pseudomonas sp. 22085. Taxonomy (NCBI): domain Bacteria; kingdom Pseudomonadati; phylum Pseudomonadota; class Gammaproteobacteria; order Pseudomonadales; family Pseudomonadaceae; genus Pseudomonas; species Pseudomonas sp. 22085. The sequence goes on along the minus strand of NZ_JBQEQA010000012.1, from coordinate 69,489 downwards.
GCCGCCCGTGCCGATGGCCGGGGTTTCCTTGACGTACAGCATCGAGCCCATGGACGGCGCCAGATCGGCGGTGCCGTCGGTGTGCCAGGTTTCGCCGGCGACGTAGCGCGATTGCGCATTGGCGCGGATCACCACCAACTCCGGGTCATCGCCGTCGATGTCTTCCACCGGCAGCGCCCGCAGCTCACCGAACAGCCGGCCAAACGCCTTGTGCTCGTCCACCGTCAGGTGCTGATCGCGGAACACCACCACGTGGTTCTCCAGAAAGGCCCGGCGGATTTCCCCGAGCTGCTCGTCGCTCAGCGGCTGTGAGAGATCGACGCCACCGATCTCGGCTCCGATGATCGGCGTGATCCGCTCGACCGTGATGTGCTGATACGGCGCACGCCGTTCGGCGGCGATGCGCTCGATTGCCTTGAGTGCCAACTGATCCATGTTCCCTTACCTTTTTTATTGGAACGACACCGATGACTGCTCACGCAGCGAGCGCGGGCGCATGTCGATCCAGTGCTCGTTGATGTAATCCAGACAGACCTGGCGCTCACCGCGCATCCCCGCCTCGCTCCAACCGCTGGCCATCGGCTTGCCCGCCGGCCACAGGGAATACTGGCCCTGGGCGTTGATCACCACATCGAATTGCAGGTGTGCGTCATTCATGTCGTTCTCCTGTTGAACGGGATTGCAGCGTGGCCAGACTCCGGTCGAGCCCGGCGGCGAGATGGTTGAGTGCGGCATGCCGCTGTTCGTCGCTTGAAGCGCAGGCCCCGGCGTAAACCCGCACGGACGCCGCGCAGACCTGCGTGCAGGTGTCTGCATCGTCGTCCGCGAAGGCCCGGGCCGACACTTCGGCGTTGGCGCTGGCATGAGCCTGGGCAAACGCCGTGGCGGCGGCTTCGGTATTCAGTTGCGCGTAATACTCGGCGAACGCCTCGGCGTCGCCAAAGTGCTCGGCAATCATGGCGCTGTTGGCCGGTGCCAGGCCGTAAGTCAGCGCACTGGCGTGGGCCTTGGCGTAAGCCGCGTCGTAGGCGTAGGCCTTGCGATACAGCGCCAGCAACACCGGTTTGAGCCTGGCCCGCCACTCGCCCTGACGCCCGAGCACGCCGAGCGCCGCCCGCTGATGCAGGCTTTGCAACGCGAGCAGCGACTGCCGATGCTCCGGCAAGGCTTCGCCGAGCATCGGCAGGACCACGTCGGCCTGCCAGAGATGAAACAGCCGCAGCGGCACGGGACCCTCGCCATTGTCTATCCGCTTGCGCAGGTCGTCGGCCTGTCCGGTTTCGCACAGCACTTGCACTAAATTCAGCAGCCATCGCGGCATCGAGATCGGTTCACTCATGGCGATGGCTCATCCGTACCGATGACTTCGGCCAGCAACCGCGCCCAGCGGCCCGCCACGATGCCGTAGTGATCGGTGTCCAGGGTTTGCCAGCTGCGCAACTGCGGCAGCAAGGCCTGCCAGTTGCGTTGCAGGTCGTCCGGGTTCCATGCGTTGCCCAGCCCGTAAGGATTGGCGTGCCCGGCGCTGAACAGCCGCACCACTGTGGTCGCCAATGCTGGCGGCTGGAAGTCGATCATGCTGGTCATGTTGTTGCGGCAGCACACCGTCAGCCGCTGCAGATACGCTTGGCGTTCTTCGCCCATGCCCTGCCCTTCGACCGCCGGCCAGCGCTGGGCAAACTCGCGCTGGAACACCTGCTCGATGGTCTGCTCATCAATGCCGGCCAGTTCCGCACCGGCATTCGGCGCGGGCGGGTCGATCAGGTACAACAACGGTTGCCTGAACCCGTCAGCCTGGGCCTGATGACACAGTGCTTGCGTCACCCATGCTCCGAATGACCAGCCGGCCAGACGCCAAGTGCTGCCGTGCGGAAGATGCTCCTTGATCGCCTCCAGATACCAGCGTGCACGTTCTTCCACGCTGACGTTCGGCAACTGCGGCAGGCGTAGCGCCGGATCGCCGATCACGCAAACGCCCAGCTCCGCCGGCAGCGCCGAGACCAGTTCCCGATAGGCCTGAACATCGCCACCCACCGGGTGGATCAGGTACAGCCAGTCGCGCCCGGCACCGGCATGCCATTGATCGATCCGCACCGCGTCGTGCCAGCCGCGAGGTGCAGCGGGGGGCGCCTCTTCAACCGTGGCGGTCGATAGCAGCCCCAGCACCTCGTTCAGGCTGACCTTGTGGCTGAATTGCGACAGCTGAAACACCTCACCGGTGGCCGCTTGCAGTTCGTCGATCAGGTCGAGCAGCGTCAGCGAATCCGCGCCCAGGTCGTACAGCGAATCGTCGTCCTCCAGCTCGGCCACACCGAGCCACTTGCACAGGCACTCACGCAGGCGCGCCGACAGATCCAGGCCCTTCGAAGCCTCGACCACTACGGCCACAGCACCATGGCGAACCGGATAAAACCGCCGCGCCGTGTCGATGCCGGTGGTGGAGATCAGCAGCTGCGGCAACTGCGTCGCCATCGCCAGATCGAACACCCGGCAGCCCTCTTCGGCCGACAGACCAACCGTCAGATGCTCCTGATGCGCGGCGTCGCCGCCGTTGCTGGTGGTGGCCATGCCGATGTCGCGCCAGATGTCCCAGTTGATCCCCAAACGCAGGCACGTGTCGGCCGGGTTCGGGCGATAGTGGGTGAAGCCGTCGAGTACCCCGCTGGCCGCCGCGTAATCCAGATGCCCCGCGCCGCCGAACAGCGCCGACATTGACGAGCAGTACAGGACAAAACCCGGCTTCAGGTGCTCGATCAAGGCTTCGACCGCCAGCATGCCGCGAGTCTTGGCGGCCATCGCCTCGGCCATTTGCCGGGCATCGCGGTGGCGAATCAAGCTGCCCGCACCGACACCCGCCGCATGAATCACGCCGCTAAGGCGACCGTAACGCACCGCCAGTTGATCGAGGATCTGCGGCCAGCGCGGCAGGTCGGCGATGTCCGCTTTGATGCAGTCGATCCGCGACGCATACGCCGACAGTGACTCAGGCAATTGCCCCTGACGCGAGAGCAACACCACCCGGCGTGCAGGCGCCTGCAACAGGTGTTCGCACAAGGTCCGGCCGATGCCGCCGCTGCCGCCCAGCACCAGGAACGTACCGTCTTCCGGCAGAAGCCCTGATGGCGTCGCCGGGCCGGTCAATGGCTGAGGCAGCAAGCGTGGCTGCCACAGGTATCCGTCGCGCGCCGCCATTCGCCGAGGCAGTGAGGCCGGATCGGCAAGCAACGCTGCCAACTCGCCGGCCTGCGCTTCGAGGCGTGACGACGGCAAATCCAGCCAGTGACAACGTACCGGGTATTCCTGCGGCACCACTTCGGTGATGCCGGCCAGCGCCGCCAGCTCGGGCCGTCGCACCTCGCCATCCACCGGACACGCCTGCCACGACATCAACCACAACCGCAGCCGTGTCGTGCGCGGGGTCTGCCCCCAGGCCTGCATCAATGCACTGACCGTATCCAGGCAGGCCCACTGCGCCAGATCCAGCGATTGCTCGTTTACCTCGCCCGACACCGCCAGCGGCAAGGCATGCAGCCAGTCGAGTTGGCCAAGGTCTGGTTCTGCAGCTTCGGCGAGCAAACGGTTCAGGGCTTTAGTGTCCAGCGGATCAAGTTCGAAACGGTCCGGGCTCAAGCGCTTGAAGCCATTGCCCGCGCGCACTTGAATCACGCGTCGATAGACAGTGTGCAGGCTCGCCAGCAACGTCGAGTCCGGCGTTTCATGGCTGCACAGAATCAGCACCTCACGGGATTGCGCCGTCGCTGTCGCGCTCAGGCGTCGGGTGCGCACCCATTGTCGTTGGTGAAACCAGTCCGCCAGCGGTTGTCGCGCAAGGGCTGGCGCTTCAGGTTCAGCAGCCACAGGCGTCTGGAAACGATAGGTCTGAAGATCGAACGATGACGGCGGCAAATCCCACGGCGGCGGTGCCGAGCGCTGCGGCCATTGGATATTCGCGCCTTCGTACCAGGCGTCCAGCAGATCCTGCGGCGATTGATCACGCGAGATCAACTGCGCACTTGAGACCGTGACCTCTTTGATCGCTGTTGGCTGCAACGGAATGTCGTCACCCGGCCGGCAGACCATCGCGAAGCGCCAGCGCAATTGCCGGCGACCTGACTGCAAGTGCCGCAGCAACGCGGTGTGCTGCTCAGGATTGGTTTGCAAATATTCACGAATCACCGCGATGTCACGCAGCAACTCCGCTCGGCTGTGAGCCGAAATCATCAGCAACGGCAGCGTTTCCTCGACCCCTTCCTGAGCCTTGGGCGCAGCACCAACGATGACATGCGCATTGGTCCCGCCAATCCCGAAACTGCTGACACCGGCCAATCGTCGCCGCCCTTGCGGCCATGGCCGGGACGTGGTCGGCACATAGAACGGCGAATGCTGCAGATCGATCTGCGGGTTGATCCGGCCAAAACCGAGGTTCGGCGGCAGCACGCCATGGAACACCGCGAGGCTGGCGCGAATCAGCCCGACCACCCCCGCCGCCGCGCCCAAATGACCGATCTGGCTTTTTACCGAAGCCAGCGCGCAACTGCCGGCCGGCGCATCGCCAAAAGCCTTGGTCAACGCCGAGACTTCGATCGGATCGCCGAGCAAGGTGCCGGTGCCGTGGGCCTCGATGTAGCCGATGTCGGCACCAGTCAAACCGGCCCGGTTCAAGGCATCGCGGATGACCGCGCTCTGCCCCGCCACCGACGGCGCGGTGTAACTCATCTTGGCCCGACCGTCGTTGTTCAACGCCGAGCCTTCGAGAAGCGCGTAGATCCGGTCGCCATCGGCCCGCGCCTTGGCCAGCGGTTTGAGCACCACCACCCCGTAGCCACTGGCGCCGAGGGTGCCGCTGGCGTCGTCGCTGAATGGACGACACAGACCATCGGCGGAAAAAATATGCTGCGAGCGATGCCGGTAGCCCTCGGTCAGGGTCGGGTCGATCAGCACTCCGGCCGCGAGCATCACGTCGCTGTCGCCCTGACGCAGCATCGAACTGGCCAGGTGCACGGCGATCAGCGAACTGCCGCAAGCGGCCTGCACGCTCAGGGCCGGGCCGTTGAGGTCCAGGTGATACGCGGCCTTGGTCGCCAGAAAATCCTTGTCGTGGTGCAGCGCCAGTTGGAAGCCATCCGGCAGATCGTCGTCGGCGGTCTCGCGCAGCATTTGCTGGAAGTACGTGGTTTCGCCGCAACTGGCGATCAGACCGATGCGCGGACCGTCCGCCGACGGAACGATGGCCGCGTGTTGCAGGGCCTGCACGCAGGCCATCAGCAGATGCCGCTGTTGCGGATCCATCAGGCGCGCTTCCTGGCGGCTGATGCCGAAGTACTCGGGATCGAAATCGAGCATGCCCGCCAGTTGACTGCGGGCGCCGACCAGGCCCTCTTCGGCGGCAAAGTGCTCGATGCCCAGCCCATTGCCTTGCACCATCGCCCAGAACTCGGACAGGTTCTGCGCTCCGGCCACATTGACCGCCATGCCGATGATCGCCATCGGCTGGTGACCTGCATCGGTTTGCCGGACACGCTCCACGGCTGCGACCGGCGCCGTCGACAGATGCGCCGCCAGACGCCGCACCGTGACGTGTTCGAACAGGTCGGCCATTGTCACCTTGTACGGCAGTTCTTCGGCGTAACGGCCATGCAAACGCATGAGGCCAAGGCTGGTGGCGCCGGCCTCGAAGAAGGTCTGTTCCGGCTCGATATCACGGCCGATCACAGCCTGGAACAACTCGCTGAGTTGCCGTTCAAGTGCGCTCAATTGAACAACCGGTGCTGGCGTGCTGCGCCGCTCCAACGCCTCGCCCAGATTCGGCAAAGCCTTGCGGTCGATCTTGCCGCTGGGGGTGCGTGGCCAGCGGTCGAGCCGTCGGTATTCATCGATTCGCACATGGGCCGGCAGCCGCCGCGCGACCTGACGATCCAGCTCGCCGGATGTCGCAGGTTGGCCATCGAGTTGCAGCCAGGCAACCAGCCGTGGCGGATCGGCCTGCACCGCCACCACCGCGTTGACCACCTCTGGCACCTGCATCAGCTCCGCCTCGATCTGCCCCAGTTCCAGCCGATGGCCGCTGAGTTTGATCTGCTGATCGTCACGCCCCAGGTAATGCAGGCAGCCTTGGGCATCGGCCCACGCCAGATCGCCGGTGCGGTAGTACAAACAGCCGTCCGCCAGCTCGACAAACCGCGCGGTATTCATTGCAGGGTCTGCCAGATAGCAGCGAGCAACCATCGGCCCGGCCACCAGCAGATAGCCACGACTGCCGATCGGCACCGGGCGGTCGTGCTCATCCACCAGCAGCAACCGCGCATTGCCAACGGCATGGCCGATCGGCGCGCGCAACGGCCAGTCCCGCGCCATGGACGGCAGACGCAGGGCGCTGACCACATGGGTTTCCGTCGGGCCGTAGTGGTTGAACAACGAGGCGTGCGGCATGCCGCCGAACCAGTTGCGCAGCGCCTCGGTGCAGAGCAGTTGCTCGCCGGCCGTGATCACCTCACGCAACGCCGACGGGAAAATGCCCCTGGTCACGGCGGTTTGCGCCAAATGCTGCAAGGCCACGTAGGGCAGGAACAGGCGCTCGATCCGCGCCTCGACCATGTAATCCAGCAACGCCTCGGCATCCTGACGCCAGCGCGGCGTGATCAGGTGATAACAACCGCCGCCGCACAGGGTGCTGAAAATTTCCTGGAACGACACGTCGAACGACAGCATCGAGAACTGCAGGGTCACCGCTTTCGCCGGCAACTGCCCTTCGGTGCGCTGCCATTGCAGCAGGTTGCACAGGGTGCGTTCCGACACTTGCACACCTTTGGGCGTGCCGGTCGATCCGGAAGTGAACAGCGTGTACAACGGCCGTTCGCCAGCGTGGCGAGGACGCTCGAACGTTCCGGCATCGGCGCGCAGATCAACCCGATGGGTGGCGAATCGTCCGGCGTTCAGGTCATCCAGTGCAGCCTTGGTCGCGTCGCTGAACAGCACACAAAGCGGCTGCGCCTGCTCCAGCACCTGACGCTGAATCGCCACCGGGTAAGCAGGGTCCAGCGGCACGGCCGTCAGGTTGAGTTTGGCCAGCGCCAGCAAGGCGACGATGTGCTCCACCGAGGCATCGAGAAACAGCACGACATGCAACGGCGCGTTCCCGGCCGGCAACGGATGGCGCTCGATCAGGGTGGCCGCCAGAGCATCGGCCAGCGCATTCAGCTCGCTGTAGGTGAGACGGTGCTGGCCTTGAACCAGCGCGACCGCCTCCGGCGTGCAAAGCACTTGATGCTCGAACCCGTCCGCCAATGTTTTGAACGGAAGCGCGATCTGCGGACCTTCGCTGGCCGGTGGCAGGCTGCTTCGATACGGACCGAGCAAATCGTTGAGATTGGCCGTCGGGGTTTCCAGCAACAGATCCAGGCCTCGGCGAAACAGTGCGGTCACCGCCCGCATCTGTTCGGCATCGAAATAGCTGCACTGATATTCCCACCAGCATTCCAACTGCGAACCGCTGCCCACCATCAACAACGTCAGCGGGCACTTGGCGTGCAACTGCTCGTTGAACTCCAGCGTGGCGCGCAGGCTGGAATCGGTCAGCGCCGCGTAATCGGTGTTTTCCAGCACAAACATGAAATCGAACAGCGACGGGCTCGACGACAGCCGCAGGTCTTCCACCAGATCCGCCAGCGCCACGTCCTGCAACGCCAGCACCTCGCGCACCGTGGCGGTCTGCTTGCGCAATTGCTCGCTCAGGGGCCATGCGTTTTCAACGACGGTAGGGATCAGCACGGTGTTGGCAAACATGCCAACGGTGTCTTCGAACTCCGCCAGCGGCCGGTTGGACACCGGGCTGGCGATCCGTGGCCGCTCGCACCCGGTCAGGGCGTACAGGCTCCAGACGAAGACACTGAACAGCACTTCGAAACGGGTCAGCCGTTGTTGCGTGCAAAAGCGTTCGAGGGCGGCGCTGCGCACTGTGCCCAAGGGCTCGCGGTGCAACCGGGCGTCCGGGCTGATTTCGCGCATTGGCGTCAATGCAGGCGACGGTTCTTCCTGACGGCGATGCAGCTCGGCGAGGGCGCGGCGCTGGTCGCGATAATGCGGATCGACGCTCCACTGGCGCTGCCACTGGCCAAACTCCAGCGTCGTCAATCGGGCGGCTGGTTGCGGGCTGTCGTGGCCTTGCAGGACATCGGTGTAAAGCTGCGTCAGGTCCTCGAACAGCAGGTTCACCGACCAGCCATCGACGATGATGTGATGCAGATTCAGCAACAGCCGGCAGCTGCCATCGGCGAACGGCAACAGCCAGGCCTGAAACAGGTTCGGCGTGGTCAGGTCGAACGGCGCGGAGAAGACCAGCTCGGCGAAGGCCTGCCAGTTGTTCTCAGTGAAATGCCCGACCGCGAAGGTGCGACAGGCCGGACCCTGCTCGGTGATTACTTGATCGAGTCCGTCGGCACCCGCCGCGAATGAAGTGCGCAATCCCGGATGACGCTGCACCAGACGCCCCAAAGCCTCGGCCAGTGCCGCAACGTCGACACCTGCCGCCAGATGCAGAATCAACGGCACGCTGTAGGTGGTCGAGGTCGGCGAGCGTTGTTGCAACAGCCACAGCCGGCGCTGCTCGGCGGTGGCCGGCAGACGTTTGGCGCTGCTGATCGGAGGCGCAGGTGGGTAGATCGACTCGCGGTTCGTTTCACTGATCAGTTGTGAGGCCAACGACAAGAACGACTCGTTGAGCAACGTATCGATCGCGATCTCGCGCTGCCAGCGGACACGGATCGCCGAACGCAGGCGCATGGCCTTGAGCGAATCGCCGCCGCTGCCCAACCAGTCATCTTGCGCATTCAGGGCCGGTTGACCGAGCAACGAACGGGCCTGGCTCAGCAACCAGTCCAGCGCCGGTGAAACGCTTTCGTTATCCGTAGCTGCCAGGACTGGGTGCCACGGACTCAACCCTTGGGCCAGCAAGCCGTCACGGTCGATCTTGCCATTGGCCGTCAGCGGCAAGCGCTCCAGCAGAAACAACTGATGCGGCCGCATATACGGCGCCAGTTGTGCCCGCAGATGGTTTTCGAAGGCGTGATAGTCCAGATCCCCGCGCGGCACGATGAACGCCAGCAACTGATGATCTTCAGCCGCCTGACGCCGGGTGCAGACGTACACCTGCGCCACGCCCGGATACTCCAGCATCCGTTGCTCCACCTCCCCCGGCTCGATCCGGAAACCGCGAATCTTCACCTGCCGGTCGACGCGCCCCAGGTACTCGATCAAGCCTTCGGCGTTGCGCCGGACCAGATCGCCGGTGCGGTAATGCACCTGCGCACCACCGTCGAGCTCGGGCAATCGCACGAACTGGCGGGCGGTTTCTTCAGGCCGGTTGCGATAGCCACGGGCGACACCGCTGCCACTCAAATACAGCTCGCCCACCTCGCCCGCCGGCACCGGACGCTGCTGCTCATCCAGCACCACCACGCCAGTGTCCGGCAACGGTCGGCCAATCGGCGCCGAGTCGCCGGCAAAGTCGCGGCTGATCGGCCAGCACAAGGCAAACGTGGTGCATTCGGTGGGGCCGTAGACGTTGAAAATCCGGCAGCGGCTCTCAGGATTGGCCCGATACCATCCGCGCACGGCGGCAGCGCTGATCTGCTCACCGCCGATCAGCACCTGACGCACGCTGGAAAAGCACGAGGGCCACTCGGCAATCAACGTATTGAACAGCGACACCGTCATGAACAGATTGTCGACCTGCGTCCGCTCCAGCACGTCCGCCAGTCGACGCGCATCCAGCACGTCCTCGTCGGCGATCATCACGCAGCAACCGCCATTGAGCAGCGGCGCCCACAGTTCGAAACTGCACGCATCGAACGCCGGGTTGGACAGGCAGGCAAACCGGTCCGTCGGGCGAATCTCGATATAACCGTTGGTGTGCGCCAGCCGCAGCAAGCCGCGCTCGCCCACCTCGACCGCTTTCGGCGTGCCGGTGGTGCCCGAGGTGTAGAACAGGAACGCCACCTCGGCGAAGTCTTCGGCCAGCGTTTGCGGCGGAGCGTCCGGCTGATCGAGCAAAGCCTCGACGCTGGTTTGCCACAGTGAAGGCGACCACAGCGGTTCTTCATCCAGGGTAATCAGGCCGACACACGCCGCATCCGCCAGCATCAGTTCCCGGCGTTTGCGTGGGCTGGCGCGATCCAGCGGCACCACCACCGCGCCGACTTTCAGGGCGCCGATAATCGCTGCCAGCCACTGCCAGCAGCGCGGCATGCACAACGCCAGCGACTGACCAGGCTCGACGCCGCGCGCCAGCAACCCTCGGGCGATGCGTTCGCTGGCGCTGTCCAGTTCGGCGTAAGTCAGCGTGACCGATTGATCGATCACCGCCGAGGCTTGCGGATTACCCGCCACTTGCTCGGCAAAACGTGCGAGCAACGGCATGTCTTTGGACGCACTCATCATTTCGCCTCCTGCGCGTCGAAGCGTTGCAGCTCCCGACGGATGATTTGCGAGACCCGGTGGATTTCCGCGCTTTCGAGCATGTCCCAGTGCCCGCCGCTGACCAGTTTCGCCAGATAACCGCTGCCAGCGCGGCGTCGCCAGAAGCCGCGCAGCCCATGCAATTGATGGCGGCTGAAATCTTCCCGGGCCTGGATCAGCACCACGCGACCGGCGCGCGGTGCGCACTCATAGGCGGCCATGGCCAGTCGGTTGTGGTTGTAGATGTTGAAATAGCGTTCGACCTGCGCGTCCTCGATGCCGGGGTACATGCCGTTGAAGCGCACCAGTTTGTCGCGGAACTCGGCCATGTCCACGGTGCCGATCTGCTCGCGGAAACCCGGATCGTCGCTGCCCTGGGTGTCGAGCAGCACCACCGTCACCTGACGATGCCCGGCCGCCGCCAATCGCCGCGCCATTTCATAGGCCACCAGACCACCGAACGACAGCCCGGTGAGGATCAAAGGTTGCTGCGTCAGCGGTTCGATCTGGCGCAAGTAAGCCTCGGCCATCGCTTCGACCGTCGGCTCGGTGCTCTCCCCCGGATTCAGTCCCGGCGATTGCACCCCGTACACGCCGGCTTCATCCGGCAGCACCTTGGCCAGCGACAGATAACAGAACGCCGTACCGCCCGCCGGATGAATGCACACCACGTTGTGCTGGCCGCTGCCGCGACGGAATTCGATCAGGTTGCTCTGGGCCAGCGCCGGATTGGCCCCGACCCGCAGCCAGCCGCCCAGCGCTTCGATGGTCGGGTAGCTGAGCACCACGCGCACCGGCACTTCGACCGCGAACTGCTGGCTGATTTCATGGGCCATTTTGATAGCAGCAATGGAGGTGCCGCCGACATTGAAGAAGTTGTCGCGAATGCCGATCTGCGGCGCCAGCAACAGGCTTTTCCAGATCTGGTACAGCGCCAGCTCGATGTGATCGCGCGGGCTGCTCAGGTTGACCTGACGATTGACCAATTCCTCGTCCACCAATGCCGTCAGCGCAGTGCGATCGACCTTGCCATTTGCGGTCAGAGGCAGCGCGTCGAGCCACAGATAGCTGCCGGGGATTACGGCTCTGGGCAGGGTTGTCGCCAGATGGGCGTGCACCGCTGCTTCGTCAACGGGTTCGGCCAGCACGCAACAGGCCACCAATCGTTGATCCTGCGCCGCTTCGCCGACCATCAGCACCACGGCGCTGCGGATGCCGGGAAATGCTTCGAGCCGGGCTTCGATTTCACCCAGCTCCAGACGCACGCCGCGCAGCTTGACCTGAAAATCGTTGCGACCGAGAAATTCCAGCTGACCGTCCGGGCGGTAGCGCGCCAGATCGCCACTGCGATAGAGCCGATCACCTGCCACGAACGGATTGTCGATAAAGCGCTCGGCACTCAGTTGCGCCAGCCCCAGATAACCACGGGCCACACCGACGCCGCCAATGTGCAGATGCCCGGTCACGCCCACCGGTACCGGCTGGTCGTGATCATCGAGCACGTAAAAACGGTTGTTGGCAATCGGCCGGCCGATCGGCAATTGCCGGGCCGGCACCTCGGCGCCGGGCTCCAGGGTCCAGATGCTGTTGATCACCGTGGTTTCGGTCGGGCCGTAGACGTTGTGCAGCCGCGCATGGGGCAGACGCTCCTGGAAGCGCCGGGCCAGAGCCGGCGGCAGTTCACCGCCGCCGCTGAACACATCGGTCAGCGACACACACTGGCTGACCTCGTCGACCTCCAGAAACAGCTGCAACATCGCCGGCACGAACACCAGCGCCGTGACCTGCTGCTCGCGCACCTCGCGTGCCAGGTACGCCGGTTCGTAATGGCCGCCGGGCCGTGCGATCACCAGCCGCCCGCCGGTTGCCAGCGGCCAGAAGGTCTCCCACGCCGAGGCATCGAAACCGAACGGGATCTTGTGCAGCATCGCCCCCGCCTCGCCGCAGACCTGCAAACACCACAGCAGCAGATTGCTCAAGCCACGGTGGGCGACCATCGCGCCCTTGGGCAAGCCGGTGGTGCCGGAGGTGTAGATGACATAGGCGAGATGGTCAGGGGTAACGCCGACATTGCGCGGATCGAGATTGTCCGCCGGTAACGACGCCCAGCTCGCCGCATCTTGTTCAAGGTCGAGGATCGGCGCTTCCCAGTTCGAACCCTGCACGGCCTGACGCAAGATTGCGTGCGCCGAGCCAAGGGTCAGCAGCACCGCCGGCGTGCTGTCGCCGAGCATATGACTCAGGCGTCCCAGCGGATAGTCCGGGTCCAGCGGCACGTAGGCGCCGCCGGCCTTGAGCACCGCCAGCAGCGCCACCGGCAATTCCAGCGAGCGCTCGATGCACACCGCCACGCGCACATCCGGGCCCACGCCCAAGGTGCGTAAGTGCCGCGCCAGTCGGTTGGCCTGGGCATTGAGTTCGGCGTAGCTCAGGGATTCGCCCTCGAACACCACTGCGCAGGCCTGAGGGTTGCCCGCAGCCTGAGCTTCGACCAGTTGATGCACGCAGGGCGTCGCTTGCGTCAGTGGCGCGGCGCGGTTGAAGTCGACCAGCACCTGCTGACGCTCAGCCTCGTTCATCAACGGCAAGGCATTGATCGGTTGCTTGGCGTCGGCGGCGATCTGTTCGAGCAGATGTCGGTAGTGCCCGCTCAGGCGTTGGATGGTCGCAACGTCGTAGAGGTCGGTGTTGTATTCCACCAGCAGGTCCAGCCGCCCTGCCCGCTCGACCCATTCGAACGCCAGATCGAACTTGGCCGTGGCACTGCTGGTGCCGTACGGTGCCAATTCCAGACCGGACATCTGCACCGCGTTGCCCGGTGTGTTCTGCAGCACCAGCATCACCTGGAACAACGGCGAATGGCCAGGATCGCGCTGCGGGTTGACGGCCTCGACCACGCGGTCGAATGGCACGTCCTGATGGGCGTGGACGTCGAGCATCTGACCCCGCACGTCGCGCAGCAGCTCGGCGAAGGTTTGCTGCGGATTCAGGCGCTGGCGCAGCACCAACGTATTGACGAAATGGCCGATCAGCGGCTCGACTTCCGGACGATTGCGGTTGGCGAACGGTGTGCCGATGCACAGATCCTGCTGACCGCTGTGGCGCCACAGCAGCACCGCCAAAGCACCGAGCAGTACGTTGAACAGCGTGCCCTGGGTCTGCCGGGCCAGCGCCGTGAGTTCGCGCAAGGTGCCGCCATCGACGGAGGAACTGAACGTGGCCCCGACATAACGCTGCACCAGCGGTCGTGGCCGGTCGGCGGGCAACGTCGATAACAGCGGCGCGTCGTCCAGGTTACGGCGCCAGTAATCGAGCTGAGCGTCCAGAACCGCACCACCCACCCGCTGCTTTTGCCAGCAGGCGTAGTCAGCGTATTGCACCGGCAGCGGCGCAAGCGTCGGGGTTTCACCACGCAGATAATCGCCGTACAGCGTGGCGACCTCATGCAGGATCACGCCCATCGACCAGCCGTCGGCGATGATGTGATGCACGCTGTACAACCACAGGTATTCATCGTCGGCCACGCGCAGTAACGATGCCCGCAACAATGGGCCGGTGGCCAGATCGAATGGCGCCCGTGCGTCCTGTTCGACGGCGAATCGCACTTGCTGCTCACGCTCGTCGGCAGGCAACTGGCGCAGATCCGTCACCGATAACGACAGCGACATCGATGGATGCACCACCTGACGCGGTTCACCGTCCACGCTGCCAAACGTCGTGCGCAGGACTTCGTGGCGGGCCACCAGTTGGTTCAGCGCCCGCTCCAGCTGCGCGACGTCCAACTGCCCTTTGAGCGTCACCGCCGTGGGCACGTTGTAAAACGGGTTGCCGGGTTCCAGTTGATCGAGAAACCACAGTTGCCGCTGCGAGAACGACAGCGGCCAGGACGTGTGCGCGCCAGCACGGCGCGGAATCACCGCGTCATCGTGCCCGCCGAGCAAGGCAATCAGTTCCTGTTTGTGACGCTTGAGCGCCTGGGTCAGTTCTTCGGTGAGAAACCCGCGCGGCGCCTTGCAGCGCAGCCTGTCACCGTCCACCTCGAGCACCACGCCATGGCGAGCGAACAACGCCAGCAATTGATCGGCATTCATACTTCGAACTCCTCCATGTCTTCGTCGTCCAGGCTGGCGGTCACAGTCTCGATGGCAAACGCCTCGACCCGCGCGCGGTGTTGTTCATCGGCCGTGCGCAGCCCGCCGATCATCGAGTAGATCAATTCATGGCTTGGCCCCAGGTCGAACAGCGTCGTCAGTTGCTGTTCCTCGACCGAGCCGATGCCGCACAGACCCAGGCCGTGCTCGACGGCGGTCATGCTCAGCAACTGCGCCATGGCCCCGCTTTCGATGTGGCAGAAGTCGCGGCTGCGCTCGCCGTACAACGGACAGATCGCGGCCATGTCGGCGATGAAGAACAGCGAGAACGCGGCGTTCTCGTACACCGGTCGGTTGACGAAATAGTCGTAGGTGTCCGGGTCGAGCGCTCCGCTCTGGAGCGCCAGCAAACGATGCTGGCGGGGATCGTAGTAATACGCGCCGCCGGGCACGCCGAGCACGCGATCCGGCTTGACGTAGAGGTACGCCTGAATCGGGTAAAGGCCACCCGCCGACGGGAACTGGTATTTCACTTCGCCGTCGAGTTGCCCCTGGGCCAGTGCCGCCAGTACATGGGCAAAGGCCTGGGTGGCGATCGGTTGCCGATCGTATTGACGCACCGAGCGGTAATCGCTCAAACGCCGGGCGAAGGCCGGGTCTTGCGGCAGATCCAGTGCCACTGCCGGCAGGGCTTGAGCGAAGTCACGGCGCCCACGCTGTTCGGCTTTGAACTGCGCTCGCTGCTGCGGATCTTCGATGATGTCCTGTACGGGCTCCGGAGCCTGCTGCATGTTGCCGAGCAGATCCTGACGCACCCGGTTCTGGCGGTACATGCCAAGCAGATGCAGCAACGTTGGCTGAGCCAGCAGTTGCGCCACGTGCGGGCGGAACTGCAAGGCGCCGGACAACGCGTTGCTGATCCGGACGATATCGATCGAAGTCGCGCCAAGGTTCAGCAAGTTGGCATTGGCGGCGATGGATTCGCGCTTGAGCACGCCCTGCACGATCTCCACCAGCCGCTGTTCCTGCGGCCCCTCGACTTCCAGCGCCGACCCTTGCTCCTCGATTTGCTCCGGTTCCGGCAGGCGTTTCTTGTCGACCTTGCCGTTGGACGACAACGGCCACACTTCAACGAAGGTGAACGACGACGGAATCATGTAGGCCGGCAGTTTGTCGCTCAGGTACGCGCTGAAATCGCTGGCCTGCAACGCCGGGTCGGCCTTGAGCACATAGCCCGCCAGACGTTTTTCGCCCAGCGTACTGCCCAAAATCCGCACCACCGCGCTCTGCACACCGGGATGGCGATTGAGCGCGGCTTCGATCTCGCCCAGCTCGATGCGATAGCCCTGGACCTTGACCTGATTGTCTTCGCGACCGAGGAATTCGATGTTGCCGTCCGGCAGCAAGCGCCCGAGGTCGCCGGTGCGATACAGCCGTTCGCCGGTCAGTGGATGATCGAAGAAACTGCCCGCGCTGAGTTGTTCATCGCGCCAGTAACCTTTCGCCAGACCGATGCCGCCGATGTAAAGCTGCCCCGCGACCCAGGTCGGGCGCACTTGCAGCGCTTCATCCAGCACGTAGAAACGCTGATGATCGAGGGCCTTGCCGTAGGGAATGCTGCGCCAGGTCGGGTCGACGTGCTTCACCGGATAATAGATCGACCAGATCGACGCCTCGGTGGCACCGCCCAGGCTGATCAGTTGCAAATCCGGTTGCAAGGCCCAGGCCCGCTCGGGCAACGTCAGGGGAATCCAGTCGCCGGACAGCATCGCCACCCGCAGGCTGGCAGGTAGCGCACCGCCCTCACCCTCCACGTACTCGACCAGCATGCCGAGCAGCGCCGGCACCGAGTTCCACAGGCTGACCCGATGGCGCTCGATCAACGCCAGCCAGTGCGCCGGATCGAGGGTCAGTTGCGGGTCGAGGATGACCACCGCCGCGCCCACGGCCAACGTGCCGAAGAAGTCATAGACCGACAGGTCGAAGCTCAGAGACGAGATCGCCAATACGCGGTCGTTCAGGCCGACAGCAAAGCGCCGGTTGATGTCGAGCAAGGTGTTGACCGCACCGCGATGGTCGATCACCACGCCTTTCGGCTGACCGGTGGAGCCGGAGGTGTAGATCACGTAAGCCAGGTCGCTTTCGTCCACCTGCACCGGTTGCAGTGGCAGTTCATCGTTCGAGACTTCATCGGTGACCGCGATGGCCGTGACCTGCGCCGGCCATTCGATCCTGTCGAGCAGCGCCGGTTGGGTCAGGACCAGGCTCGCCTCGGCCCGCTCCAGAATATGCCGCAGCCGTTCCGCCGGCTGACTCGGTTCGATCGGCAGGTAAGCGCCGCCGGCATACAGAATCGCCAGGGTCGCCACCACTTGCTCCCAACCGCGCTCCATCACCACCGCCACCAAGCGGTTCGGCAGCACACCCTGCGTTTGCAATCGGGCGCCGAGTTGCCGGGCCTCAAAGCGAAGCTGAGCGTACGTCAGCTGTCGCGCACCGATCACCGCCAATGCATCCGGTGTGGCGAGAGTCTGACGTTCGAACAGTTCGTGCATCAATGGCAGCGTTTGCTGATGGTCGACCGGTGCCGGCAAGCGTGCCTGCGGCAGCATTTGTGGCGTGTTCGCGCCCCAGGCTGCCGGCTCGCAGAGGCTGTCGAGCAGGGAGTTATAGGCGACGAACATCTGCTCGATCATGCCTTGCGGGAACAGTTCGTCGATGCTGTCCCAGTTGAACAACAGGCGTCCTTCCAGCTCCAGCAACGTGTGGTCGAGCCACACTTGCGGGGTCTGGGTGATGCTGTGCATGTGTTTGGCGTTCAACGCGTCGGCGAGGTTGAATTCGGCCAGCTCCGGCGCTGCTTCCGACAGCGTGCTGTTGAACACGATCGGCATCGCGGTCTGCTGCACGCCCCGAGCCTGGGACAGTTCGCGCAGCACTCGCACACCGCTGACCACCGAATGGTCGATGTCGCGCCACAGTTGCGCCTGCACCGCGCGGGCCTTGTCGGTAAAGGTTTGTGTCCCGTCGATGCCGACTTCCAGCAGTACCAGTGAGGTGAAGTCGCCGATGATTTCGTCAACATCGGGATGAAGCGGCATGCGGTTGAACAGCGGCAGACTCAGGGTGAAACGCGGGGTGCGGCTCCACAGCGCCAGCACTTCGCTGAACGCGGTCAGCAGCATCACCGACGGCGTCACCGCAAACTGCTTGGCCACGGCTTTGAGCTGCGCCCACTGCGCGGCCGACATGTCGCGGTCGCGGCGGGTGAAGTGCGGGTTGGCAATGCTTTCCGGCTGGCGTACCAGCGGCAGGTCTGGCGCCGGGGCCAACGTAGTCACCCGTTCACGCCAGTAGCCCAGCGCCTGCTCGTAGCGGCGGCCATTGCGCAGCTGCTGTTCGGCCAGCACATAGTCGCGGAAGGTCAGGCCCGGTTCCGACAGCTCAAGCGCGGGATCGAGGTAGAACGCCATCAGTTCGCGGGCGAGAATCTGCGTGCTCGCGGCGTCGACGATCAGCGCGTCGAGGCTGATGTGCAGATGAGTAATGCCATCATCGAGCAGCGACAGGCTGAACTCGAACAGCGGCCAGCGACTGGCGTCCAGCACCTGATGGGACTGGCGTTCACGGGTCGCTTCCAGCGTGCGCTGCGCCACATCGGCGGGCAACCCGCGCAGGTCGCTGCGGGGCATGCGATAGGTTGGCACCTGCGCGAGAACCTGTTGCGTGCCGTCGCTGAGGAACACCACGCGCAGCATGTCGTGGCGCTGGATCATGCGATTCAACGCCTGTTCGAAACGTTCGGCGTCGAACTCGGGAATGCGCAGTTCTTCGTAGCCGTGGGCACTGACGCCGCCGAGGCTGACCGTGGCCTCGCGACCGAACCAGTACGCTTGCTGGATATCGGTCAGAGGGAATGGTTCATGCCGATTGCCGCGATCCGGCTCGATCTGGATGAATGCCGGTTCAACGCTTTGCTCTTGACGCGACACCTGCGCCGCCAGATCCAGCAACACCGGGGTCTGGAACAGACTGCTCAGGGACAGTTGCGCGCCCATGCGCTGGTTGATCGCGTAGATCATCCGCGTCGCCAGCAGCGAGTGGCCGCCGAGGTCGAAGAAGTTGTCGTGGATGCCGACCCGTTCGCACTTGAGCACTTCGGCCCAGATCTCGGCCATTTGCCGTTCGGTGTCGTTGCGCGGCGCTTCGTAAGTCGCCCCGGCGCTGCGTTCCGGTGCCGGCAGCGCCTGGCGGTCGAGCTTGCCGTTGCGGGTCAGCGGCAGTTGCGAGAGCCGGACCCAGGCACTCGGGATCATGTGTTCGGGCAACTGGCGTTGCAGTTCGGCGCGCAGGGATTCGCTGGTCGCGGTGCCGACCACGTAAGCCACCAGGCGCTTGTCTCCGGCCACGTCTTCGCGCAGCAACACGGCGGCTTCCTGAACCCCGGGTTGCTGATGCAACAGGCTGTCGATCTCGCCGAGTTCGATGCGAAAGCCGCGCAGTTTCACCTGCTGGTCGATGCGCCCCAGGTATTGCACGTTGCCGTCGGCCTGGAATTTCGCGAGGTCGCCACTGCGGTACATCCGCGCGCCCGGCTCGGCGCTGAACGGGTCCGGCAGGAAGCGTTCAGCGGTCAGGTCCGGACGGTTCAGATACCCTCGGGCCAGGCAGGCGCCAGCGATGTACAACTCGCCCGCCACACCGACCGGGACCGGATTCAGATGTTCGTCCAGCACGTACAGCCGCGCATTGGCGATGGGACGGCCAATGGGCGGCGCGTCCGGCCAGGACTCGGCGTCGTTGCAGTCGAGGCTGAACTGGCTGACCACATGGGTTTCGGTCGGCCCGTACTGGTTATGCAACTGCGCACCGCCGAGCCCACGGACAAAACCGCGCAGTTCGTCATTGATTTGCAGGGCTTCACCGGCGGTGATGATCTCGCAACCGCCGGCCGGCATCGGCGCATCGGCTTCGGTCAGGCCGGCCAGTTGCTGCAACACGGCGAACGGCAGGAACACCCGCTGCACGCCTTCGGCCACCAGGGTCGGGCGCAGTGCGGCGAGGTCCTTGCGGCTGTCTTCGGTCATCAGCAACAGGCTGCCGCCCTGGCAGAGGGTGCTGCAGATTTCCTGGAACGAGACGTCGAAGTTCAGCGAGGCGAATTGCAGCACACGCTGCGGTGCCGTGGCTTGATCGAGTTGCCAGTTAATCAGGTTGTCCAGCGCGCGACGGCTGTGGGCCACGCCTTTCGGGCGCCCGGTGGAGCCGGAGGTGTAGAGCACGTAGCCGAGGTTTTCCGGGCTCACCGTGACGTGCGGATCATCCGTCGGGTGCTGTGCCCATTGCGCTGCGCCGGTGTCCAGGCAGCAGATTTTCGCCTCGTTGGCCGGCAGCCCGGCCATCAGGCTCGACTGAGTCAGCAGCATGGTCGGCGCCGCATCGCTGAACATGAACGCCAGACGCTCGCTCGGGTAAGCCGGGTCGAACGGCACGTACGCCGCGCCGGCCTTGAGGATCGCCAGCAGGCCGATGACCATTTGCGGCGAGCGCTCCAGGCACAGGCCGACGCGATGCTCGGGGCCGACGCCTTGTTCGATCAGGTGATGCGCGAGGCGGTTGGCGGCACGATTCAGTTCGCCATAACTCAGTTGCTCACGGTCGGCGAGCAGCGCCACGGCATCGGGCGTTTGCCGGGCAAGGGTTTCGAAGCGCGCCACACAACCGGGCAACGACGCGGTATCCCGCGCGGTGCGGTTCCAGTCATGAACGATCTGCTGATGTTGCTCGGCGCTCAGCAGCTTGATCCTCGCCAGCGACTGCTGGCTGTCCTCGACCATCTGCGTCAGCACCCGACGCAGGTACTCGCCGAACTGCTCGACAGTGCCGCGCTCGAACAGGCCCGAGGCATATTCCAGACCACCGACGATCTGCCCGTCGCGCTCACTGAGCGCCAGTTGCAGATCGAACTTGGCCACGTGATGGCTGCTCTCGACCGGCGTAACGTCGAGCCCGGTCAGCAGCAGGTCGGAATCCTGATCCTGCTCCCAGGCAAACAGCACCTGGAACAGCGGACTGTGGGCCAGGCTGCGCGGCGGGTTGAGCAATTCCACCACTTGCTCGAACGGCAGATCCTGATGTTCCTGAGCCTCCAGCGCCACTCGCCGCGCCTGTTGCAGCCATTGCGCCACCGACGGCGTACCTGATCGAGTCATCCGCAGAGCCAACGTATTGACGAAGAAACCGATCAGCCCTTCCAGTTCCTGTTGCGGACGGTTGGCCGATGGCACGCCGATCACCACGTCGCTTTGCCCGGACAGACGCGACAACAGCAATGAAAACCCGGCCAGCAGAGCCATGAACAGCGTGGTGCCTTGCTGCATGCCCAGGGCTTTCAATCGCGCGGTCAACGCTTCGTCGAAGACCAATGGAACAAAGCCACCGAGGTAATCCTGCACGGGCGGACGCTTGTGATCGGTCGGCAACTCCAGCAGCACCGGCGCGCCCGTGAGGGTTTCACGCCAGTAACGGCTTTGCTGCTCCAGCACGTCGCCGGACAGCCATTGCTTTTGCCACACCGCGTAATCCACGTACTGCACCGGCAAGGGCGGCAGCGGATCGTCGCGATCCTGCAACGCCGCTGCGTACAGCTGCCCCAGCTCCCGGGTGAGCACGCCCATCGACCAGCCATCGGAGATGATGTGGTGCTGGGTCAGCAGCAACACATGGTCATCCACCGCCAGCCGCAGCAGGCTGACCCGCATCAGCGGGCCCCGGCTCAGGTCGAACGGTCGTGCGCCTTCCTCGTCGATCAAGCGGGTCAGGCGCTCTTGCGCATCGTGCCCCTGCATGTCGGTCACCGTCAGCCGGACACTGTGCGCAGGCGGCAAAACCAATTGCCGCCCTTCCCCTTCAACAGCAATGAACGTCGTACGTAGCGCAGCATGGCGCGCCACCAGTTGGTTGAAGCTGCGTTCGAGTGCCGGCACGTCCAGCGAACCGCGCAAACGCAGGTTCAACGGCATGTGATAGGCAGCGTTGCCACCCTCCATTTGTGCCAGAAACCACAGGCGCTGCTGAGCAGACGACAACGTTTGCGCGCCCGAGCGTTCAAGGGCCGTGATGGCCGGACGAGCCGCCGCCTGACTGGCTTGCAGCCGTTCGGCAAACTCCGCCAGAACCGGCGCGGCAAACAGGGTCGAAGGCGCCACTTCCAGCCCCAGCGTGTGGCGAACCTGCGCCAGCACCCGCATCACCAGCAGCGAGTGACCGCCGAGGGCGAAGAACTGATCCTGACGCCCGACCTGCTCGACGCCGAGTACGTCGGCCCAGATCGCGGCGAGTGCGGTTTCCAGCGAGCCTTTGGGGGCTTGATAGTCCTGCTGATCGAACGCCTCAACGTCCGGCGCCGGCAGATTTGGCCGATCGACCTTGCCGTTGGCGGTCAGCGGCAGTGCATCGAGACGCACGAAAGCGGTCGGCACCATGTAGTCCGGCAGGCTGATATGCAGTTGTTCGCGCAGTAAGCGCGGGCTCAGCGTTGAGTCTGGTTTTTCGCAGTAGTAGGCGACCAGGCGTGGTTCACCGGGACTGTCCTGGCGCAGCAGCACCACGCTTTCGCGCACGCCCGGAATGTCCGCCAGCCGGGTTTCGATTTCCCCCAGTTCCAGACGCAGGCCGCGCAATTTGGCCTGGGAATCGTTGCGGCCAAGGAACTCCAGTTGGCCGTCGGCCCGGTAACGCGCCAGATCCCCGGTGCGGTAAAGGCGTTCACCCGCCACGAACGGGCTGTCGATAAAGCGCTCGGCGGTAAGTTGCGGCAGGTTCAGATAACCGCGCGCCACGCCGACGCCGCCGATGTACAGCTCGCCTGCGACGCCCTCGGCAACCGGTGCGCCGTCAGTGTCGAGCAGGTGAATCCGGGTATTGGGCAGTGCCCGGCCAATAGGCAACACCGCGTCAATCTGGCTGCTTTCGGTTAGCTCGAAACAGGTGCTGTCGATGCTCGCTTCGGTCACGCCATAGGCCTGGACGATCTGCACCTGCACACCGCACAGCCTGCGCAATTGCCGCGCGCTGTGGGCGGTCCAGATGTCCGAGCCGCAGACCACGGTGCGCAGGAACGACAGGTCATGGCCGGTCTCTTCGACCCACGCCAGCAGCGGATTGAGCAGCGCCGGCACGAAGTCGGCAAAGCCAATCTGCGCCTCGCGCATCAGACGATACAGGGCCGGCGGGTCCATCAGGGTGTCCCGTGGGCACAGCACCAGCGTACCGCCAAAACCCAGCGCACGGATCAGATCCGCGCTGAACACATCGAAGGAAAAACCGGCCATTTGCAGGTGGTTGATCGGCTCGCCCAATCCATAGAGCCGGGCCCAGTCGGCGCTCACGGCGACCAGTCCGCGATGCTCGACCATCACGCCTTTCGGGGTGCCGGTAGAGCCGGAGGTGTAGATCACGTAAGCCAGGTGACGGGGTGTCAGGCCGATCGAGTGAGGATCGAGGTTGTCTGCCGGGAGCGAAGCCCAATCACGGGCGGCGGCCAGATCCAGCACCGTCGGTGCAGTCGCTGACGGTTCGAGCGCCGCCCGCAAAACATTGCTTGCCTGGCCGTGAGTCAGCACCACCGGCGGTGCGCTGTCGGCCAGCATGTGCGCCAGCCGCGCCTGCGGATAGGCCGGGTCCAGCGGTACATAGGCCCCACCGGCCTTGAGCACCGCGAGTGCGCCGACCAGCATCTCCAGCGAACGCTCCAGACACAGCCCGACCCGCACGTCCGGCCCGACCCCGAGCTTGCGCAGGTGAAGGGCCAGCCGGTTGGCGCGGGTGTTCAGTTCACGGTAACTGATTGCCTCCTGCTGCCAGCGCGCAGCGATGGCCTCGGGGGTGCGCAGCACCTGCGCTTCAAACAGACCGTGCACGCACAGGTCTGCATCGAACGGTTTCAAAGAGCAAACGTCGGGCTGCGCGGAATTCGTCCCACGCAAGGAAGTGTTGTCAAACATCGGAGGCTACCGTCCATGACTACATTATTTTTGTGATCAGGCAGGTGTCAGCACGCTTCCTGCCAGTCAGGCCCCGGCATCAGGTGCCGGCACGGTCTTTCGAATTCAGGAGGATGGCGCGGCGCGCGCGTGCAGACTCACGTTGAACGCGGGCACACGCAGAAACTCGGGGGGAGACAGGCTGGAGAAGAACACCGCAGCGCGGTCGGCGCAGGCAGATGGAAAGTGGGCCGGATCATTGGCGACAGGGGTCGCCCCGTTCATTGCATCGTCGATTGCAAACCGCGTGACCAATTGAAACCTCGACTTCCATTTGAGGGTCAACGACGAGGAACAACCTGCGCGGGGATGACAGCGCCAGGGTGGTCCCGATCGGCTGCGACTGCCGGGCCTGTAGACACGCGGCAATCTTCTGGCGCCGGGTTTGTGACCCGAAGCGCCGGCGGATAATAACCACGTTTTTTGTTAGGGAGGCAAACAAAATGTAGGAAATTTGCGAAATAAATATCGGACGTTTCCTACCTGATCGAGACGATGGCAAAGGGACAGAGATGTCATTAATGCCGAGAATCCAGCCTCTGTTCCTGGCAGGCGCCGATCGTCGAAAACCCGCGCAAAATGCCGACTGGCCAGCGCAATAGTCACCGCAGTTTCCGGGCGCTAACAAGCGCTAACAACGCATAACTGGCAGTCATTCAGCGGTGAAGGCAGGCTTGAATCTCACCGCTGAACGCCAGGCCACCTGCGAACCTTTTCGGTCGCGGCGCTCAGTCGAACGATGGTTTTGCGAGGGATTCGACCATGGCTGAAGGTTATCGCCACAATTGCCTGTGCGAGGCCGACCGGCTCGGCAACGACGAACTGTATGCCTTGGTCGCGGGCGCCGTCCGCCATGGCCGAAGTGAAGCACAACAGCTGTTCGCGACGGTGACGCCGTTGCTCATCGCCTTTTACGAAGGTCAGGTGCAAGCCGGGCGGATCCGTCGTGAAGACACCGGCGGCCTCGTTCAGCAGGCCTTCAGGACGCTTTATCAGGAACAGGCCGCCCATGACCCGAGCTTTCCGTTTCGCGCCTGGCTGATCGAGATCGCCCGCGCGACCCTGCTCAACAACCTGGACCATCGCGGTACTGACGCCGTGGCCGACGCGCTGGCGGGTGCATCTGCACGCGAATGTCATGAACCCACGCGGGCCACATGAACCGCCCTCCACGCTGTGAAATGCCCTTCAGGGAATGCCCATGATCGATATCGAAAAAACCCTCTACTCCGCGCACACCTGCACCACTGGCGGCCGCGAGGGCACAGGACGCAGTCACGATGGCCGACTGGATCTCAAGCTGTCGCCACCGGGTGCGCCCGGCACCGGAACCAACCCCGAGCAATTGTTCGCCGTGTGCTGGTCAGCCTGTTTCCTCGGCTCGCTGCGCCACGCCTGCAATGCGCGCAAGATCGTTTTTCCGGCCATGGCCGGGGTGGATGCTCAAATCGACCTGGTCCACGGCGAGCACGGGTTCTTCCTGCAAGCGAAACTGGCAGTGTCACTCCCGGACATCGAACCGCAAGTGGCGCAGCAACTGATCGACGCAGCACACCAGAACTGCCCCTACTCCAAGGCCACGCGCAACAACATCAAGGTCAGCATCATCCTCGCCTGACCAGCCCCCGCCGACACCAAAACACAGCGTCTTCCAACCACACCTTCGTACGATCCGGCGACACCATGGTGCAATAGATCGCGCCCGGGGCTTTTGATGTGATGACGGGAAACCGACAAAAGCCAGGAGTTGCGCATGAACAAGCTGACGACTGCCGCGGGCGCGCCCGTGGTTGATAACAACAACGTACAGACCGCCGGCCCGAGAGGCCCGATGCTGTTACAGGACGTCTGGTTACTGGAAAAACTGGCGCACTTCGATCGGGAAGTCATCCCCGAGCGGCGCATGCACGCCAAGGGTTCCGGCGCGTTCGGCACCTTCACCGTGACCCACGACATCACCCGTTTCACCAAGGCCAGGCTGTTTTCCAGCGTGGGCAAGACCACCGATGTGTTCGTCCGTTTCTCGACCGTGGCCGGTGAGCGTGGCGCGGCGGATGCCGAGCGTGACATCCGCGGATTCGCCATCAAGTTCTATACCGAGCAAGGCAACTGGGATCTGGTGGGCAACAACACGCCGGTGTTCTTTCTGCGCGATCCTTTGAAATTCCCCGACCTCAACCATGCGGTCAAACGCGACCCGCGCACCAATATGCGCAGCGCGCGCAACAACTGGGATTTCTGGACCTTGCTGCCGGAAGCGCTGCATCAGGTCACGATTGTCATGAGCGATCGTGGCCTGCCGCGCACCTACCGCCACATGCACGGTTTCGGCAGCCACACCTTCAGTTTCATCAGCCCGGCGAACGAGCGTTTCTGGGTGAAGTTCACCTGGAAGACCCAACAAGGCATCGAGAACCTGACCGATCAACAGGCCGCGACGCTGATCGGCGATGACCGCGAAAGCGCCCAGCGCGATCTGTACAACGCCATCGAGGAAGGGCACTTCCCGCAATGGAAGCTCTACGTGCAAGTGATGCCGGAGCTGGACGCCGAGACCTACCCAATCAACCCGTTCGACCTGACCAAAGTCTGGCCCCACGCGGATTACCCGCTGATCGAAGTCGGCGTGCTCGAACTCAACCGCAACCCGGACAACTACTTCGCCGACGTCGAACAGGCGGCCTTCAACCCGGCCAACGTGGTGCCCGGCATCAGCTTCTCACCGGACAAAATGCTCCAGGCCCGCCTGTTCTCCTATGGTGATGCGCAGCGCTATCGCGTCGGCGTCAATCATCACCAGATCCCGGTGAACGCGCCGCGCTGCCCGGTCAACAGCTATCACCGTGACGGCCAGATGCGCACCGATGCGAACGCGGGCAGCACAATCGGCTACGAGCCCAACAGCTATGGCCAGTGGGCCGAGCAACCGGATTTCAGCGAACCACCGCTGGCCCTCAAAGGCAGCGCCGGGCACTGGAATCACCGCGAGGACGACGACTACTTCTCGCAACCGGGCGCGCTGTTCCGAGTCATGTCCCCCGCCCAGCAACAGGTCTTGTTCGAGAACACCGCGCGCTCGATCCATGGCGCCAGTGCCCAGACCCGGCAACGCCACATCGATAACTGCACCCGTGCCGATCCGGCGTACGGTGCGGGTGTTGCACAGGCCATCGAAGCACTGGGCTGATCCGCAATGACTTGAGCAGGGCAAGCAGGATTGATCCTGTTTGCCCTGCTGTCGTCGTCAGTCCTCTACGATGCTTTTCGCTTCAAGAAACGCCTCCAGCCCGGACACGCCAAATTCCCTGCCGATCCCCGACTGTTTGACCCCGCCAAAAGGCGCCAGCAGCTCCGGTGCGATCCGGTTGATCAACACCGAACCGGCCTCCAGCCGCGCAGCGATGCGTCGGCCACGTTCGACCTCACGGGTAAACACATAGGCCTGCAAACCGTAGACGCTGGCATTGGCCAGGCGGATGGCGTCTTCCTCGTCGTCGTAGGCGATGATCGACAGCACCGGGCCGAAAATCTCCTCCCGGGCGATGTCCATGTCGTTGCTGACGTCGGCAAACACCGTGGGCTTCACGAAATAGCCCTGGCTCAGCCCGGCAGGCCGGCCCTCCCCGCCGACGATCAATCGCGCGCCCTGCTCCAGCCCGCGCCGGATAAAGCCCTGCACGCGATCAAACTGCGCCTGGTTGACCAACGGGCCGATGGCCGTCGCCGGATCATGGGGATTACCGACCACTATGGCGTCGACCAAGGCTCTTACCCGCTCGATCACCTGCGGCAGGAACGCGCGCGGCACCAACAGCCGCGTGCCGGCGACACAGGCCTGACCGTTGTTCATGAAGGCGGCATTCAGCGCCATGGGGATGGCCGCGTCGAGATCCGCGTCGTCGAGCACGATGGACGCCGACTTGCCGGTGAGCGACAGGCTCACCCGCTTCATGGTCTCGATACCCGCGCGGGCAATGAGTTTTCCGGTGGCAGTGGAACCGGTGAACGAAATCTTCGCAATGTGCGGGCTGGTGCTGATCTCGTCGCCCACTTCGCCGCCACGGCCCGAGACAATATTGATCACCCCGTTTGGCAGTTCCGCACGGTGCAAGGCGAGCGCGAGCACCTGGGTCTGCAACGGGCTGAGTTCGCTCGGCTTGATGATCGAGGCGCAGCCGCCAGCAATCGCCGCCGCCAGTTTGCTGCACACCGTACCGGCGGTGCTGTTCCAGGGCGCGAACAATGCCGATACCCCAACCGGTTCCATCACGACGCTTGCACGGCCCACAGGCCGGACCAGCTCGTAGTTCTCCAGCACCTGCGCCGCATTGGCAAAGGACTGCGAAGCGTACTGGCTGACCCATTGCGCACGTGCCAACGGTGCGCCGTATTCCTCGATGGCGGTGTCGCGTATCTCTTCGGTGCTCTCCAGCACCGCCGCCTGCAGGCGCCTGAGCATGTCGATGCGCTCGGCTTTCGAGGTCCGGCCCATTGTGATTTGCGCACGCTTGGCGGCGGCGATGGCTTGCCTGGCATCCTCGCGATTGGCCAGGGTGACCGTTCCGATGACGGACTCCGTCGCCGGGTTGATGCATTCGATCGTTTCACGGCCCTGAACGGGCACGAACGCACCCTCGATGTAGCTGTGCTTGATAGTCCACATAGCGATTTTCCCAAGGGTTGAAACAGCAACGCCCGGAAAATCCGGGCGTTAGTCAGGGCGACGGCTCAGTCGGGCAATGATTCGCGGCTGAAGGCTTGCACCTCCTGCACCAGACCGCGAGCGGCCATTTCCACCAGTTGCCGGCCTTTTTCCGGCGAAGCCTGGGCCGGGTCCGAGCCCATGCGGCCGTCTGGGTGACGGGCGCGGAAATCCGCGGCTTCCCGGATCGGCCCCCAATTGGCGATCTGCGGCGAGTAGTCCGCCGACTTGATGGAATCGGGGTAGGCCCACTGGGTCACGGCGATTTCCGAAGGGGTCGCATGAATGCCATGGCCGGTCGGGAACTGCTCACGCGCCAGCTCGTTGACCCCTTCCAGATCCCACCAGTTGCACAGCTTCAGGGCGAACCCGGCCTTGCGTCGGGCGAAACTCGCTTCGGCGTACAGCTCCGAAAACGCCGCTTCGATTGACGCGATGTTGCCGCCGTGGCCATTGAGGAAAAAGATCTTTTCAAAGCCGTGGGCGGCCAGCGAGCGGGTCCAGTCGGCGATGGCGGCGATGAAGGTCGAAGGCCGGAGCGAGATGGTGCCGGGGAAACCGAGGTGATGCTGCGCCATGCCGATGTTGAAGGTCGGGGCGATCAGGATGTCGGCGCTTTTCTGCGCTTCATGGGCGATGATTTCCGGGCACATCCAGTCGGTGCCCAGCAGGCCGGTCGGCCCGTGCTGTTCGTTGGAACCGATCGGGATGACGATGGTGCGGCTGCGTTCGAGAAATTGGGCGATTTCGGACCAGGTCGATAGGTATAAAAGCATCAGGATTCTCACTCTTCGAAGGTTCCTCGCGGAACGCGGGTGGGTGTTCAGTGCACCTGCAACAGCAGCGTCATTGATACCACCCGCCTCCCTTCGACGACAGAATACAAAGGTATCGGAATCGCCTGAACGCCCTAGTCGCGGACGAGAAATTCACGAGGCGATTCGCCCATCACCCGTCTGAACATGGCACTGAAGGCACTCTGGCTGGCGTAACCCAGATCCCGGGCAATCACCCCGACGGATTGCCCCTTGTCGAGCCGGTCGATGGCGGTCGCCAGCCGCACCTGCTGCAGCCAGTGGCGGAAATTCAGGCCGGTTTCATTGACGAACAGGCGTATCAGCGTGCGCGAACTGGCGCCGACCCGGTCTGCCCAATAGCCGATCGAATGGTCTTGTCCGGGGTCCTGCAGAATCGCCTCGCACACCGTGACCAGTCGCCGGTCGAGCGGCCATGGCACTTCGATCGGCAGCGTCCGGGTTGCCTGCAACTCACTGAGTATCAACGCCACGATGTGCGCGTTGCGGCCTTCCTGTGGGTATTCGATCGGCTGCTCGGCCAGGGCCAGAATCAACTCGCGCAGCAGTCCGGGGATCTCCAGCACTTTGCAGTGAGGGCCCAGCCCTGCGCAAACCTGCGGTTCGATGTAGATCGAACGCATCTTGACCGCGCTGAGCATCAACTGGTCGTGGATCATTCCGGGCGGAATCCACAGCGCCCGCTTCGGTGGCAGGATCCACAACCCGCGTTCGGTGACCACCCGCATCACGCCGTTCGAGGCATACAGCAACTGCCCGTGCCGATGCACGTGCGGCTCGTTGTATTCGCCGGTGGCCTGATCGCGCACCAGTACGGTCATCACCCTCGGCACATCCTGATAGTCGGGATAACGTTCGCTGCGCGGCGCGGATTCTCGCTTTGCGACGACCTTGCGCACCTCTTGTTTCATCGAGTGTTTTCTCCTGAAAACAGACCTTGATCGTGTTAAAGCGGCGATTGTCACTTTGGCGACAAACCCTGGCATTTGCCATTACCGGCCCATTGTTAGCCTTGCGCTCATTGTTCATCAATGAGGCCTTTCCCATGGCAATCACCCGCAATCTCTCCGGTCACCAGCAGAGCGTCACGGCGGTGATCGGCCTGCTGATCCTGTCCATCGCCCTGCGTCCGCCGATCATTTCGGTGGGGCCGATTCTGTTGCTGATCCAGCAGCACTTCCAGTTGAGCTACACCCAGGCCGCGCTGCTGACTTCGATTCCCGACGTGTGCATGGGTGTGTTCGCGCTGGTGGTTCCGAGCCTGGCCAGGCGCTTCGGGATCGATCGCAGTGTGGTGGTCGCCCTGACGTTGTTGGGCGCTTCCACCTTGTTGCGGGCGATCTCGCCGAATGCATTCTTCCTGCTCGGCAGTACGTTCTTTGCCAGCATCGGCATTGCGGTTGCCGGCGCGATGACCGGCGCGTGGATCAAGACTCACTTTGCGCAACGGCCGGCGCTGTTCATGGGCATCTATGCCGGCGGCTTGAGTCTGGGCGCGACCCTCGCGGCGGTGCTCAGCGCGCCGATTGCCGAGCTGGCGCAGGACTGGCGAGTCAGCGCCGGAGTCTGGAGCGTGCTGTGCCTCACCGCCATCGCCAGTTGGGTGTGGATGGCACGGCGTTTTGCGACACCGGCGCCCACCGTGAAATCGCCATCTAGCCCGAGCAAACGCCTGCCCTGGGGCAATCCGCAGGCCTGGCTGATCGCGTTGAATTTCGGTGCCGGGCAATTCGTGGTCTATGCCCTCTTCGCCTGGATGGCGCCCGCCTCGGTGGAAGCGGCCACGTCGAGTGTTTCCCCGGGCGTCCTGCTGGGCATTTTTACCGCGGTGTTCGCCGTGGCCAGCGTGGGGGCGGGACTGATTCCGGGCAAGGCCCACGACCGGCGCGGTCTGCTCGGGCTGTCGGGGTTGCTGGCCCTGCTCGGGGTGGGCGGCATGGCGTTCCTGCCGGCGTACTGGCCGATGCTGTATGTGGTACTCGCGGCCATCGGCCTGGGCATGGGCTTCACCGTGGCCATGACCTTGCCGCTGGATCACGCCAGCACCAGCGAACAGGCCGGATTGTGGACGGTGTTCATGTTGTTCATCGGTTACCTGATCGCCGCGCTCGGGCCGCTGTTGTTCGGTGCCCTGCGTGAATACGCCGGAGACTATGGCCCGGCGTACACCTTGCTGTTCGCGGTACTGCTGTTGATGCTCGGCATCACCCCCCTGCTCAGGCTGGCACCGGCTGGATCGCCGCAGGTGTCCGTTGCCTGAGCGGGAGGTGACAGCCCTGCGACGCGCCTCGGCACGTCGCAGGCTTTCAGTTGGCCGCCGCGGCTTTCTCAATCAGCCGGGCCACGGGTGCCGGGTTCGACACCATCACCACGTGCGACGCGCCCTTGACCACCTCAACCGCCTTGGCATCCGCACGCTTGGCCATGAACGCCATCGCCTGGGGCGGGATGTTCTTGTCCTTGTCCCCGTAGATGTACCACGACGGAATGTGCTTCCAGGCCGGCGTGCCGGCCTGCTCGTTCAGCGCGGCTTCGGTGACCGGACGTTGAGTAGCCGCCATCAGCGCCGCTTGTGCAGCCGGGACATCGGCGGCGAACTGGTCATGGAACTTGCTCTGCTGGATGTACAAGTCCTTGCCGCCATCGGCCAGCGCAACGGGTGGCGCCAGTGTTGGCCCGAGGGTGCTGCCGGGAAACTTGCCGGCCAGCCCGGCGACGGTTTCACCGGCCTCGGGGGCAAACGCGCTGACGTAGACCAGCGCTTTGACATTGGCATGATCGTTGGCCGCATCACTGATGACGTTGCCGCCATAGGAATGACCGACCAGCACCACCGGCGACTGGATGCTGCTGAGCAACGCCGATACCGCTGCGCCATCGCTCTTGACGCCGCGCAGCGGATTGGCGGCGGCGATCACCGTGTAGCCATCCTTCTCGAGAATCTTCGCCACGCCGTTCCAGCTCGACGCGTCGGCAAACGCGCCGTGCACCAGCACCACCGTGGGTTTGGCGGTTTGGGCGAAGGCATTGGCGCCCAGGCACAGGCCCGCAGCGATGCTCAGTGCAATCAGTGTTTTTTTCATCTGGATGTTCCTCGTATGACGGATTCAGGGAGCGTATCGAGTGAAGACAAAATCGTGGTTCTGCACCCGCGCCTGATGGCAGGCAAAGCAGGTCTGGTGCTGGGCTTCATCAGCGGGTTTGCCGTTGATGAATCGGCCGAATCCCCAGCCACCGGTCGAGGCGTATTTGCGCGAGTCCTTGACCATCACCTGAACGGTGGTGGCCGCTCCCGGAATCGAGGCCGGTTCGAACTCCGGCGACTGCACGTGTTTCCACGCCAGCTTCACCAGCACCGTGCCGTCGGGAAACGGCAGCGTCTTGCTCTGGTAAGCCTTGATCGCCCGGTCATTGCCCAGCACCGCGCGCAGTTCATCCAGCGGCGCGGCTTCCTGGGCCGGGGCAATCAGCGCCCACTGGCGATAGTTTTTCGGCAGTTTCACGCCGTAGATCGGCGAGGCATCGCCGTCATCGGCCTCGCCCAACGCGACACCGGTGGCCGCCAGTGCCGCGAGCGCAATGGCCGCTGGCAGCACGGCCCAATGGTTGAGTTTCATGGTCGGATCCCCTCAGGCCAGCAGTCAAAGATGATCGGCATCGATCACCGCCTGAGCGAACGCCTGCGGCGCTTCCTGCGGCAGGTTGTGGCCGATGCCGCCGCTGATCAGCCGATGTTCGTACTTGCCGGTGAAGCGTTTGGCGTAGGCCTCGGCCGGTGGGTGCGGCGCGCCATTGGCGTCGCCTTCCAGAGTGATGGTCGGTACACCGATGGAAGGGAACGTCGCCAGTTTTTTCTCCAGCGGATCGTATTGCGCTTCCCCTTTGATCAGTCCCAGGCGCCAGCGGTAGTTGAAGATCGACACGGCGACGTGATCCGGGTTCTGCAACGCGGCGGCGCTGCGGTCGTAGGTCGCGTCGTCGAAGGTCCACTTCGGCGAGGCCAGCTGCCAGATCAGTTTGGCGAAGTCGTGGGTGTTCTTTTCGTAGCCCAGACGACCACGTTCGGTCGCAAAGTAGAACTGATACCACCACTGCAACTCCGCCGCCGGCGGCAGCGGCGTCTTGCCGGCGTCCTGGCTGCCGATCAGGTAACCACTCACCGCCACCAGTGCCTTCACCCGCTCGGGCCAGAGCGCCGCGACGATGTCGGCGGTGCGCGCGCCCCAGTCGTAGCCACCGAGCACGGCCTGCTTGATTTTCAGGGCGTCCATGAAGTCGATCAGATCTTTGGCCAGCGCCGCCGGCTGGCCGTTGCGCACGGTTTTGGCAGACAGGAAACGCGTGTCGCCATAACCGCGCGCGTAGGGAATCAGCACCCGATAGCCCTTCTGCGCCAGCGCCGGGGCGACATCGGTGTAGCTGTGAATATCGTAGGGCCAGCCGTGCAGCAGGATGACCACCGGACCGTCGGCGGGACCGACTTCGGCGTAGGACACGTCCAGCAGTCCGGCCTTGACGTGTTTCAGCGCGCCGAACGAAACGTGGGTGCCGGCGGTAATGGCGTCGATCTTGCCGGCGGGCACTTCGGCGGCGCTGGCGTATGCCGAGGCGATGCCCAGCGCAAGCGCCAGGATCGAACCGGCGAGCACGCGCCGGGATGGGGTTACAGCGTTAGAGTCAGTCATGCCGGGTCTCCCTCGTGAACCGCCGGGCGGCGGTTCCGGGCTTGGGGTTAAAGGGCTTGCGGATTGCAGGGCTAGCGCGCTGCCTGAGCAGCGGTTTTCTGCGCGGCCGCGCGCAGTGGCCGGAAGGCTTCGCGCAGTTCTTCGCTGAACAGTTGCGGTTGCTCCCATGCCGCGAAGTGACCGCCCTTGCTGACTTCACTGAAGTAGGCCAGCGACGGATAGGCGCGCTGCGACCAGACTTTCGGCGCCCGGTAGATTTCGTGCGGGAACACAGTGATCGCCACCGGCACCTTGATGTCGGCAGTCTTCTGCGCGGCGGCGCTGAAGTTATTGTTGTTGTTCTCCCAGTAGAAACGGGAGGACGACGCCCCGCTGTCGGTCAGCCAGTACAGGCTGATGTCATCGAGCATTTCATCGCGGCTCAGGACCTTCTCGGGCTGACCGTTGCTGTCGGTCCACGCGGCGAATTTTTCATACATCCACGCGGCCGTACCGGCGGGCGAGTCGGCCAGCAGATAACCGATGGTCTGCGGTCGGGTCACCATCATCGCGCCGTAGGCAGCGTTGCGGCCGAAGAACTGGCTGAGCGAGTTGAAGGCCGTCACCTCCGGCGCGGTCAGCCCTGCCGGGGCCGGGTCGCCGCTGTTGATCGGTTTGACCAGTTCCGGCGGCACGGTTGCCGGCATGTTCAGGTGGATGCCCAGCAAACCGGGCGGCGCCAGGCGACCCAGCGCATCGGATATCACCGATCCATGATCGCCGCCTTGGGACACGTAATGGCTGTAACCCAGACGTTTCATCAACACATCCCAGGCCTTCGCCACCCGGTCAGGGCCCCAGCCGAGCTCGGTCGGTTTGCCGGAGAAACCATGGCCGGGAATCGACGGGATCACCACATCGAACGAGTCCTCGACCTTGCCGCCATAGGCCACCGGATCGGTCAGTGGGCCGATGGTCTTGAGGAATTCGAACTGCGAACCCGGCCAGCCGTGGGTGAGGATCAGCGGCATGGCGTTGGGATTGCGCGAACGCACGTGGATGAACTGGATGTCGACGCCGTCGATAGTGGTCACGAACTCCGGCAACGCGTTGAGCTTCGCTTCGGCCTTGCGCCAGTCGTAGCCGTCGCCCCAATACTTCACCAACGCCTGGACCTGCGCCAGTTGCACTCCCTGGGACACGTCGCCGACCGTTTCCTTGTCCGGCCAGCGAGTGTCGGCGATGCGTTTGCGCAGATCGCTCAATTTCGCTTCGTCCACATGAATGGTGTACGGGCGAATGGCTTGCGCCGGATCCGCGGCCGGGGTCGCGGCCCAGGCGCCGCTGCTGCCAGCGAGTACGGCAACGCCGAGCACGCCGCCCCTGATGGATGACGCCAGGCAATGGCGCCAGGTAAGACCGGACGAAACCGCAACCATGATGGATCTCCTTGTAGTCATTATTCGAAAGGCATCGCCAATCGGATCAGACCACTGCGCTGGCACCGGGGCGATTACACGATGGTGTCGGTCGATACCTTGGTATGACGCGCAGGCCTGGCGCACAAAATCGCGCTCGAATTCAGCAGCGCTTAACGGGCAGAATGCGGCGGGGAAAAGACCCATTTGAATCACAGAGCGGAACAAGGATCGCGGATGCGTGGGGAAACAGCGCTCGAACGCCTGAGCAGTACGCCATCGACCACTTCGCAGTGGTGGGTGATCGGGCTGTGCATGCTGTTCAACGTGATCGACGGGCTGGACGTGATGGCCATGGCCTTCACCGCCAGCCGGGTTGCAGCCGAGTGGGCGTTGAGCGGCGCGCAACTGGGCCTGTTGTTGAGCGCAAGTCTGGTCGGAATGGCGCTCGGCTCGCTGCTGGCCGCGCCCAGGGCCGACCGTTTCGGGCGCAGGCCTTTATTGCTCGCCGGCCTGCTGCTCAGCGGCCTGAGCATGTTGCTGTCGTTCTGGAGCCCGGATCATCACGTGTTGATGCTTTTGCGACTACTGACCGGCATCGGCACTGGGGCGGTGCTGGTGGGGGCGAACGTGCTGACGTTCGAACACGCCAGCCCGCAGCGGCGCAATCTGGCGATCGCGTTGCAATCTCTCGCCTTTGCGATGGGCGCCAGCCTCGGCGGGGTGCTGGCTCATTTACTGAATGATTTGATGGGCTGGCGGTATGTCTTTCTTGCCGGTGGCTGCATCACGCTGGCGGCAGCGCTGGTCGGCGTCTTTTGGCTGCGAGAGTCGCCGTCATTTCTGGCACTCGAACACCGCGCGCCTGTCGCTCCTGCGTCGCCTGACAACGCCAGCCGACCGTTTTCGCCCGGTCAGTGGCAACAGACCACATCGCTGGCACTGGCACTCTTTCTGTTGATGTTCTGCTTTTACTTCGTCATGAGCTGGACCCCGAGCCTGCTGGTCCACAACGGCTTTACTGATCGGCAAGGCGCACGTATCGGGGTGCTGTTGGCTTCTGGAGGTATGCTCGGCGCGCTGTTGCTGGGACTGGCGGCCAATCGTTTCGGCTGCCGGCGATTGTTGTCGGGGTTTCTGCTGCTCAATGCCGCCCTGCTGCCCCTGATGGTGCCGGCCTCTCACGTACCCGGTGTGGCTGCGCTCGTGGCGGTTACGCTCGGCCTGATGCTCAACGGTGCAGTCGCCGCCCTGTATGTCCTGGCTCCTCAAGCGTTCTGCACCTCGGTTCGTACGACCGGTGTCGGCGTGGTGCTGGGGATGGGGCGTCTGGGGGCGATCATTTCGCCGCTGGTCGCCGGTTTTCTGCTGGATGCCGGATGGACCGCACAACACCTGTTCACGTTTTTCGCCGGTAGCCAGGTGTTGGCGGCCCTGCTGATCTGGCGTGGCACTAAGGGACGATGATCAGCTTGCCCGTCGTGTTGCGCGACTCGATATCGCCATGGGCCTGTTGCACCTCGTCCAGTGAATAACGTTTGCCGATGAAGGTTCTCAGTTTGCCGGTGCTGACCCACGCGAACAGTTGCCGGGATTTTTCCAGCAGCACCTCGCGATCGCGCACGTAGTGCATGACCGAGGGATACGTCAGCTTGATGCTGCGCGGCATGCTGAAGATATCGATCGGCGGTGTCGGATTCATGAACGGTCCGTACAAGGCCAGGGTGCCGAAGTAGTCCAACAGCTCCAGCGAGTCGGCGAAACCTTCCGCGCCCGTGCCGTCGTACACCACATTCACCCGCTGCCCCTCGGTCAGGCGCATGACCTGTCCGGCAATGTTTTGCGCTCGCCCGATCACGACATAGTCAGCCCCGGCCGCGAGCACCGCTTCCACCTTGTCGGCGTGAGACACCCGGCCAATGACCTTGCCGCCCCGCAACTTGATCAACTGAGTCAGCATCAGCCCCACGCCCCCGGCCGCCGCGTGCACGAAGGCCACGTCACCCGGCTGGATCGCATGCACCTTGTCCACCAGATTGCTGGCGGTCAGGCCCTGCATCATCAGGCTGGCAGCGGTGCTGAAGTCGATATCGTCCGGCAACGGCACCAACTGGCTGACCGGGGCGATCACCTGTTCGGCGTAGCTGCCCGGCACGTAATGCCAGGCCACGCGGTCACCGACAGCGAACTCCGTCACCTGCGGGCCGCTGGCCAGGACGACGCCGGCGCCTTCTGCACCCAGCGTCAGCGGTAGCTCCCAGGCAGCGCCGAGCCCGCGTCGGGCACCGGTGTCCATGAAATTGATACCCGCCGCCATGACCTTGACCAGGACTTGTCCGGGCCCCGGTTCTGCCAGTTGAATGTCCTGCACCGTCAAGACTTCAGGCCCGCCAAAGGCCTGGATAACCACTGCTTTCATAATGTTCTGCCCTGTCATAGGGACGACCGGTCCTGCTGCCTTTCGGGTGGCAGGAGCGCGGACGTCACGTTGCTTTCACTCAACGTCGAAGGACGTTGAAACCAGGGCCAAGGCTGCGCGGCGGATGTATCCCGGCGGTTTCGCCAACCGGGCGCTGTGCATGCTTGTATGGCTAGAGGGGCCGTAGATACAGTGGCTTACAAATGCGCCACTGCGATGTCCGTCGCAGTGCGCGATGGCAGCAGATATTCGCTACGGGCGACACCAAAGTATGATGGGCGAGTGCCAGCAGAAGGCGCATCTTTGTTCAACGGTGACTGCACACAATGAGAATCGGTATGACGAACGAGCAGGAGCGCGTCATCGAGGACGGTCCAGGCCGCGCGGGTGACGCGGTCATGCCGGCGCCGGGGGGCGACTCGATCATCGACAGCATCCCGGCCATGGTCGCCTTCATGACGCCGTCCGGTGAACTGGAACAGGTCAATCGGCAAATCATGGACTACATCGGCGCCCCTCTCCATGAACTGAAAAAATGGCAGGCCGGCGAAACCGTGCACCCGGACGACCTGCCCTCGGTCATCGCCGCCTGGATGCATTCAGTCAGCACCGGCACCCCCTACGAGATCGAGCATCGCATTCGTCGCGCCGACGGTGTCTATCGCTGGTTCCATGTGCGCGGCCTGCCGATCAGAGACAGCGAAGGCCAGATTACGCGCTGGTGCGTGCTGCAAGTCGATATTGATGAGCGCCGACGGGACAAGGCCTTGATCGCCAGTGCTCTGGCCGAAGTCAGTGCGTCGGAAGAACGCCTGCGCGGGATCATCGACGCCGTTCCCGGTTTTGTCTGGAGTGCCTCGCCGGAAGGCAGCGTCGGTTTCGTCAATCAACGCTGGTGCGATTACACCGGCATGTCCCTCGAACAAGCCTGCGGTGATGGCTGGACAGCGTCCATCCACCCGGACGACGCACCAGGGCTGGCAGGCTATTGGCAAGCGCTTCTGCAATCGGGCAGCGCCGGCGAATACGAGGCTCGACTGAAACGCTTCGACGGCGTTTACCGCTGGTTTCTGATTCGCGCCGTGCCCCAGCGCGACGATACGGGGCGGGTCGTGCGCTGGTATGGCGAGAACACCGACATCGAAGACCGTAAACGGGCGGAAGTCTTTCTGGCCAAGGCCCAACGCCTGAGCGCCACCGGTACGTTTTCCTGGCGGGTGAGCACCGACGAAATCACCTGGTCGGACGAGGTCTACCGCATCCTTGAACTGGACCCGGACACGCCGCCAGGTTTCGAGGCGATCTATCGCCGCGTGCACCCGGACGACATCTCCAGCCATCGGGAGATGATCAAGCGCCAACGTCGCAAGGGGCGCGACTTCGAACACGAACATCGGCTGCTGATGCCCGACGGCACGGTGAAATACGTGCGGCTGGTGGCGCACTCGATCGCCCATGCGCCGGACGGTTTCGAATACATTGCTGCCCTGCAGGACATCACCCAGCGCCGGCTCGCCGAAGAGGTCTTGAGCAAGGCGCGCTCGGAGCTGACGCACCTGGCCAGAGTCGCCAGCCTCGGCGCCGTCACGGCGTCGATAGCCCACGAGGTCAATCAACCGCTGGCCGGCATCATCACCAACGCCAGCACCTGCCTGCGAATGCTCGGTGCGGACCCACCGAATGTCGATGGCGCCAGAGAAACCGCGCGCCGCACCATTCGCGACGGCAATCGCGCAGCCGATGTGATCAATCGACTGCGGGCGCTGTTCTCGAAAAAAAGCATCACGATCGAGGACGTCAATCTGAATGACGCGGCACGGGAAGTCATCGCCATGCTGCTGGGCGAACTGCAACGCAACGGCGTGGTGCTGCATCCGCAATTTGCCGAAACCCTGCCGCTGGTCAGAGGCGACCGGGTCCAGCTGCAGCAGGTGATCCTCAACCTGATCATGAATGCCGCCGAGGCCATGAGTGCGGTCCACGGCCGGCCCCGGCAATTGATCGTCAGCACCGGGCTTGGCGCGGACGAGAGCGTTTACCTGGCGGTGAAGGACAGCGGCAACGGCGTCGATCCGCAGGACATCGAACGCATTTTCAATGCGTTCTACACCACCAAAAGCTCGGGCATGGGCGTCGGTCTGTCCATCAGTCGCTCGATCATCGAACGCCACGACGGCAAACTCTGGGCCAGCGCCAACGACGGACCGGGTGCGACGTTTACCTTTGCCATCCCGAATTCGACGGACTTGCCGCAAACCGCTAACCGCGACCTCGCCGATCACACCGTGGAGAATGATTGATGGGTACGCATTTGCTCGTATCGGTGGTCGATGACGACGAATCGGTTCGTGAATCCCTGCCGGACCTGATCAAGGAGTTCGGCTTTGCCGTCCAGGCGTTTGCCTCAGCGCAGGCGTTTCTGGCATCGCCCTATCTGGACCTGACCCATTGCCTGATTCTCGACGTGGCCATGCCGGGGATGTCGGGCCCGGATCTGCAACGCGAGCTGCTGCGGCGTGACTATCGCATTCCGGTGATTTTCATCACCGCGCACGGCGACGCCAGCGAACAGGCGAAGCTGCTGAACGGTGGCGCCGTGGAGTGCCTGTTCAAACCCTTCAGCGAAGCCCAATTGCTCAAGGCCCTGAGCGCCGCCCTGCCCCTCGACTGAGCGTGAAGCCGAACAGAACAAGGAATCGACATGTTGAACGCGAACAACGCAATCGCCCCTTCCCGTGGAGCATTACCGATGAGTGAGGTCACGCCCGTCGTATTCGTTGTCGATGACGACATTTCCGTGCGCGAGTCGCTGGAACTGATGATCCGCTTCGCCGGTTGGCAGCCACGGCTGTTCGAGTCGGCGCAGGATTTTCTCGACGCGCCCAGAGCGCTGGTGCCCAGTTGCCTGGTGCTGGACATCAACTTGCCCGACCTGAGCGGCCTGGACCTGCAGACCGCCCTGGCCGACGAACGCTACAACATGCCGATCATCTTCATCACCGGGTACGGCGATATTCCGCGCACGGTGCGGGCCTTGAAGGCCGGTGCGGTGGAGTTTCTGACCAAGCCGTTCAACGACGACGTGATTCTCGGCGCCATGGCCGATGCGCTGCAAAGCAGTCGCGTGGCGCTGGAGGGAGAAAAGAATCTGCGTGCACTGCTTGAGGCTTACAAGACCCTGACGCCGCGCGAGCAGGAAATCATGGCTTCGGTGGTCAGCGGGCGACTCAACAAACTGATTGCCGCCGACCTCAACATCAGCGAAATCACCGTGAAGGCCCATCGCGGCAAAGTGATGCGCAAGATGAAGGCCCGTTCGCTGGCGGACCTGGTGAAAATGGCGGCACTGATTACGCCGGAGTAGCGGGCAGTCTCTGCCAGAAGCTTTCCAGCCGACGCAGATCAAGGCTGTCGAAGCCTTCCGACGCCCGCTCGCGGCAGGCACCGAGCAACGCCCGGGCCTGATCCGGTTGACCCTGTTCCAGCCAGAACCGGGCCAGATCCATCGATGACCGCAACTCCCACGCCCAGGCGCCCTGCTCGCGGCTCAGCGCAATGGAATCCTCAAGAACCGCCAGCATGGCCTGAACATCGTCGGCCTGAATCACTTTGAGAATACCGGCCTTGATCCGCAGTAACTCCGGCAGCGCAAAGGCATCACCGCTTTGCCGGCAGTGAGCGATGGTGCCGTCAACCAGGGTCAGTGCCTTTGGGTGTTGGCCCACCAGCATCAGGCCTTCGGCCAGTGCGATTTCAAATGAGGTCGTGAGCAGTTCGTAACGCATGCTGCGCAACCGCGCCAGACTTTCTTCCAGCATGGCAACTGCATCCCCCGGCTCCTCGGCGCGGATGGCGATCGCCGCGCGCAACCCGTGGCACGCGGCAATGTAAGGGCCAAGCGCGTTGGTTTCGGCGATGGCGCGGAACCGCTCAAGGCTCGCGGTGGCCTTCGCCAGATCACCGGTCCAGATATAGATGCACAAGATCCAGACCATGGCGATGCAGTAGGTGACCGGATGCTGCAACGCCGACGCTTCGGCCTCAATCTGCTCGGCCCAGCGCCGCGCCTGGTCGGGATAGCCCAGCAGCCACAGCGAGCGCGCCAGCGCCAGCCCCGTGCGATTGCGGTGATCGAAGCCGTAGTAAATCGTGTTGCTGGGATGGGACGGCAAGCTGTTGCGCAGCGAGCTTTCCAGTTCCTGGCGGGCCAGACGCTGGTTGCCGAGCAAGTGATGGGAGATGCCGGTCAGCGATGAGGCAATCGCGATGGCGGCAGGCTCGTTGAGGATATTGCCGACTACGGCCGCCTGCTCCGCCCAGGCCAACGACGAAGGGAAATCACCGATGCGCTCGTAGAAGATCTGCAGACGCCCCAGCAACCTCAGCTGGGAGCCGTAGTCGTTCAACGCGACGGCGATGTCCTGCGCCCGGAGCAAGGCCTTTTCCGCGGCTTCGCTGTTGCCTCGGGTGAACATCAGGACCAGGCCGAGTGCGGCTTGCAATTCCATTTCGGTCGGCGTGCCGTAGTAACCCAGCTCCAGCAGTTCCACCGCCCGGGAGCACCAGGTGCGGCACTCGACCAGCAAGGAAAAATGCAGGAACAACGGCGCGCTCGCAGCCGCCAGCGGCAACGCCAGCCCGGGATCGCCATGGGGCCCGAAGCTCCATTCCAGCGCACCGCGAACATTGCCCAACTGGCTGGCGAGACGCGCCGAGTGACGGAAAATCTCCTCGGGGGAAGTCCCGAGATGCCCGAGCAAATCCATGTAAAACGCCGCGTGGCGGAACGCCAGCGCATTGACCTCGGCCTCTCCCCGCGCTGTCAATTTCTCCCGGGCGTAGGCGCGCGTCATCTCCAGCAAGCGATACGAATCCGTCGAGTCACTGTGATCGACCGTGACCAGTCCCTTGCACACCAGATCATCGAGGATCGCGGCCGTTGTGGCGCTTTCGTGTTGCGATTCGGCAACTACCTGCGCGGCGGCTTCCTGGGAAAATGGCCCGACGAAGACCGAAAATCGCTCCAGCGCCAAGCGCTCTTGCGGCGACAGCAGGTCATAACTCCAGTCGAGCATGGCACGCAGGGTCTGATGGCGCGGCACCGCCGTCCTGCGTCCCGACCAGCCCAGCGAAAAACGCTCGCCGAGCAGTGCATGGGTGGCCTTCAATCCATGACTGGCGACCCGCATCGCCGCCAGTTCGATCGGCAGCGCCATGCCCTCCAGCCGCTGGCAAATGTCCGCAATCATTTGCCCTCCGTCCGCTTCCAGCAACAGCGCCGCATTGCTCGACGATGCACGTTCGACAAACAGCTTGATGGCCGGGAATGCCAGCAATTCTTCAACGCAAAGGTGTTGGGGCTCACGGGGAAATTCCAGCGGATTGAGCCAGTGCACGTATTCGCCACGTACCCGCAGCGGTTCGCGACTGGTCGCCAGAACCCCGACATCCGGCGCGGTGTCGCTGATCTGTTCCAGAAGGATCGAGACCGCGTCGATCAGGTGTTCGCAATTGTCGATCACCAGCATCAACCGCTGCTCGCGCAAATGTGCGAGCAGGACAAACATCGGGTCTTCCGCCTGCACCGGGATGTCCAGCGATCGGGCCAGTGCCGATGGCACCAGCGCGCAGTCTTCCACTTGTGCCAGATCGACGAAGCTGACGCGCTCATAGCCTTGGGCGGCGATGCGGTGCGCCACTTCGATGGCCAGGCTGGTCTTGCCGACGCCGCCGGGGCCGACGATGGTGAACAACCTCGGTTGCTGCATATGGTCGATGACCAGTTGCAGATCGGTTTCGCGGCCGATCAGTCTGGCCCGTGGCGGCAGACTGCAGACGCCCTCTGTGGCTCGGGTAGCGATGGGCGCCGGGTGCACAGCGGTCTGTTTTCTTTCCAGCGGCGCGACGAAGGCATACCCCACGCCCACCTGGGTCGCGATGTAACGTGCCTGCTCCTCGCCATCGCCAAGAATCCGCCGCAGGCCGGTCATATGGAAACGCAGACTGCCTTCGGCCACCACACTGTCGGGCCACACCTTGTCGATCAGGTCGTACTTGGACAGCACCCGCCCCGGCTGCTCGAGCAAGGCGATCAACAGATCCAGCGCCCGCCCGCCGATCTCGACCGCCACCCCGTTGCGGGTCAGCAGCCGTTTGCCTGGAACGACGCAGAAAGGACCGAAAATGAATTGGGTCGTGAGGGATTCG
Source organism: Pseudomonas sp. 22085 (assembly GCF_052045815.1). Lineage (NCBI taxonomy): Bacteria > Pseudomonadati > Pseudomonadota > Gammaproteobacteria > Pseudomonadales > Pseudomonadaceae > Pseudomonas > Pseudomonas sp. 22085. The sequence goes on along the minus strand of NZ_JBQEQA010000012.1, from coordinate 25,677 downwards.
TGCAATGCGTCCGGAAAAGACTCCACGAGGATCGATCTCTCTAAAAAACGTAGGGGGCGAAGCCGGTTGCAGACAGCCGGCGCAGGCCCTTTGCATCATAGGAGTTTTGCACCGCCGTTCAAGCACGGCACCGGCAGAGTGAGAACCTCACCCCTTTATTTCACCCTTGCGAATGGCAATCTTGATTGCTTGGGCGGTGGTGGCCACGCCCAGATGCCGACGCGCCGAACGCAGGTGATTTTCCACCGTGCGCCCGGACAAGCCGAGTGTGGCGGCGATGTCGGCCTGCCGGCGACCGGCAGCAACCCACGCCAGCACTTCGCGCTCGCGGGTCGAGAGTTTTCCGGCCGTCTCATCCAGCGGCGCTTCGAGCAAGCGTCGGGCGGAGAAAAACGCCACCGAGGCGAGCATGCTCAGCGCCAGACGAACCCGCGCCGAGGCATCGATCTGTTCGCCACCCAGGCTCATGGCGCCTTCAAGCCCTTGCGGGCCGAAGATCGGAATCTGCAAGCCATGCACGCCCGGGCCGCTTGGCACGCGAACCAGCCGATACAGTTCGCCGCTCTGCTCCTGCACCTTGCTCCAGAAGAACGATTCGCGGGTGTCCAGCAGGTGGCGAGTCACGGGGCAGCGCTGAACGTAGGTCTCGGCGTCGACAGCGATGCCGTCGCCGAACCAGTCGCCTTCCACCCAGTAAATGCGCTCGACCACGTCCTCCGACGCCGAGGTGGCGGAGAACAGGACGAACCGATCGTAACCATAGGCCCCGGCGAAACCGCGAACGGCCTTCTGGATCGCCACCAGCGTTTGCGCCGCCTCGATGTCGAGAGCGGCGCGCAAGAGTGCCTCGGCAGGTCCGGAGCTCACCCCGACATGACCTCTTTCAGAAGCGCTGCCGCCGCCAGTTTGCCCAGTGCGTTGCCCGCCAGCGGACTGTCACCGGTCAGCAATTTGCGATCCTGAAGCGTGGCCCCGGAAATGTCCTGGTTAGTGATTTCCACACCGAGCGCCTGCAACTGCTCGCCGAACTTCCAGGTCAGGTGGCCGGGCATGTAACCGATGTCGGGGGTTGTCGCGTCCAGCGCATCGGGAAAGGCGCAGATCCGGTAACCGTTGAAGATGCATGAATCTTTTGTTTCACCGAGGCCGGCCGCCAGCAACGCCGCCGGGCCGTGGCACAGGGTAATGACAAATTTGTCCTTGGCGACGGCCCATTGCAGGATCTTTTTCACGTCCTCGCTTTCCGGCAGGCCGATCAGCGCACCGTGCCCGCCGGGAATGAACACGCCGATGTAGTCCGAGTTTTCGCCCAGCGCGTCTTCGATCACTTGGGACAGCTTGAGCGGACGCTTGAACTGATCGCGATATTGCTCGTAGAAGCCCTTCACTTCGGCATCTTCGGAGGGCATGGCCCAGAATTCGAACTTGACCGGATTGCCCGACAGCGTCGCGACATCGAAGCCGAAACCGGCCTTGTCCAGGTGATACATCGGCAGCAGCGTTTCAACCGGGTGATTGCCTGTGGAGAACATCGTGCCGTTGTCGGTCAACAGATAGCGCTCGTCCGCGCCGATCATCAGAATCTTCCAGCGCCCGCCCTTGTAACGATTGGGGTACTCGGCATCACTGAGATCGGATTTGGGCGAAGTAAACTGGCTGAGGGAATACGGCGAGGGGAAAAACGCATTGTCCTCGGCCGGATCGGGGGTTGGGCGCTTGTCGTCAGTCTGCGTGGTAGCCATGGTGCTCTCCATCGAGTGGGTCAACGTCGGAGTTCATGCTAGTAAGGCGTCAGCGTTACAACAATGAGGGTTTTCCCTCAAAAGATCATGCGCTGAACCTGCAGCCCCTCAATGTGATCGATAAGTGGCAGAATCCCCCGCAACTGATGATTTCGGAGACCCCCAATGCTTCGCCTGTTTGAACAACGGCTCGACCCCTTCCCGCCCGACGAAGCGCCGCCACCGCCGGTCGGTCTGGCGCGATTCCTGTGGGCCTGCACCCGCGGTGCTCGCGGTTATATCCTCGCGCTGGCGCTGCTCAGTGCCGGTGTGTCGATCTACGAAGCCTGGTTGTTTTCCTTTTTGGGTCAGGTCGTGGATCTGCTCTCGACCTGGCAGGCCGGCGGCGATGTGAACGGCCAGGAGAGCCGCGTGCTGTGGGGCATCGGCATCGTGTTGCTGACCAGCGTCGGGCTGGTGGCGCTGCGCACGATGGTTCAGCACCAGGTGCTGGCGATCAATCTGCCGCTGCGCCTGCGCTGGGATTTCCATCGGCTGATGCTACGGCAGAGCCTTTCGTTCTTTTCCGACGAGTTTTCCGGTCGGGTCACGACCAAGGTGATGCAGACGGCGCTGGCCGTGCGCGAGGTGCTGTTCACCGTCATCGAAATCGCACCGGGTATCGGCGTCTATTTCATTGCGATCATCGCCCTGGCCGGCGGCTTCGCCCTGAAACTCATGCTGCCGTTTATTGCCTGGGTCGTACTGTTCGGGCTGGCGATGCTGTACTTCGTGCCCCGTCTGGGCCAGGTCGGACAAGAGCAGGCCCATGCGCGCTCGTCGATGACGGGCCGGGTTTCGGACGCCTACACCAACATCACCACCGTCAAACTGTTCTCCCACTCCAAACGTGAAGCGCATTTTGCGCGGGCGGCGATGGAGGATTTCAAGCAGACCGGTTTCCGCCAGATGCGTCTGGTCAGCCAGTTCGAGATCGTCAATCAGGCGCTGGTGGTCGGGCTGATCATGGGCGCCGGCGGCTACGCCTTGTGGCTGTGGCATCAGGGCGAAGTCGGCACCGGGGCCGTGGCGGCGATCACGGCCATGGCGCTGCGCATCAATGGCATGTCGCACTGGATCATGTGGCAGATGACGTCGCTGTTCGAGAACATCGGCACCGTGCAGGACGGCATGGACACCCTGACCCATGGCCCCAAGGTCCAGGATGCGCCGGACGCCGGCGTGCTGGTGCCTTCCGGCGGCGCCGTGGAATTCGACAACGTGAGCTTCAACTACAACGGCGAACGCCAGGTGCTCGACGGCTTGAGCCTGAGCATCCGACCGGGGGAAAAAATCGGTCTGGTGGGCCGTTCCGGTGCCGGTAAATCCACTCTGATCAATCTGCTGCTGCGCTTCTATGACGTGGATCGCGGCGAGATTCGCATCGACGGGCAAAACATCGCGCGGGTGACACAGGACAGCCTGCGCAGCGCGATCGGCATGGTCACTCAGGACACGTCCCTGCTGCACCGCTCGATTCGCGACAACATCGCCTACGGCCGACCGGACGCGACCGACGAACAGATCCAGCGTGCTGCGGCCAACGCCCAGGCCGCCGGCTTCATCAACCAGCTCAGCGACCGCCAGGGCCACACCGGCTACGACACGCTGGTGGGCGAGCGCGGCATCAAGCTTTCCGGTGGCCAACGCCAGCGCATTGCCATTGCCCGGGTGATGCTCAAGAACGCGCCGATCCTTCTACTGGACGAAGCGACAAGCGCCCTGGATTCCGAAGTCGAAGTCGCGATCCAGGAAAGCCTCGATGAAATGATGCAGGGCAAGACCGTGATCGCGATTGCGCATCGACTGTCGACGATTGCGGCAATGGATCGACTGATTGTCATGGATGAAGGGCGCATCATCGAGCAAGGCACCCACACCGAACTGCTGGCCAAGAACGGCACCTATGCGCGGCTTTGGCAGCACCAGAGTGGCGGGTTTCTGGGTGAGGATCAGGGGCTGACTGAGGCGATGGATCAGGCGTAATCCGTGCTGCCCCGGTGTTGCCGGGGCAGACGACGAGGGCTCAGACGCTCGGGTGGGTGTGGTAGATCTTGCTGACGATCGTCCACTTGCCTTCCACCTTCAGCAGGTTGAAGAAGTCGGTGAAACGGAACCCCGACACGTTGTCGGTATCGACCCGGGCACTCGCAGCCGTGCCGACGATATCGATGCGAACGATCGCGGCTTCGGCTTCGGGAGATGGACGGAACGCGCTGTCGATGACGTCATACAGATTCTGGATCGCGCCGCCGACGAGCTTGCCGTCGTCAACCCCGAACATGGTCGCCTGCGCATTGAACGCGGGCTTCATCAAGGCGCTGTCAGCCTTTGCTCCACCTTCGTTGTACTGGCTGAGCACTTCGACGATTGCGTTGTATTCCTGCACGTAAGTTGGATGGCTCATGATGAACTCCTGTTTGCTGTGGATGTTTTTTCAATCAAGCCGCCCTGCGCCGATCCGGTTCAGGGCGCACACATCAATGGTCAGCCGCTGGCCAGTCGGTGTAGCCCTTGGCGCCGCCGCCGTAGTAGCTCTCGCGTGGTGCGATGGTCAGTTCGGTGCCCCGACGCAGGCGCTCCACGAGGTCGGGGTTGGAAATGAACAGGCGCCCGAACGCCACCGCGTCAATCCGGCCCTGCGCCCGGCGCTCCAGTGCCATCTTGAGGTCGTAGTTGTTATTGCCGATGAAGGGGCCTTCGAACTGCGCGCTCAATGCATCCAGATCAACGCCATCAGGAACCGTGCGCGAGGTCGCGGTGGCGCCTTCGACGAAGTGCAGATAGGCCAGATTGAGCCGGTTGAGCTGCTGAATCAGATATCCGTAGGTCGCCATGACATTGCTGTCGGGAGGTGTGTTTCCGGCATCGGGCGTGACCGGCGAAAGGCGAATGCCGACGCGGTCACTGCCCCAGATCGAAATCACCGCTTCAGTGACTTCAAGCGTCAGTCGGGCGCGGTTCTCAATGGTGCCGCCATACCGGTCAGTGCGCTGATTGGTCGAGTCACGCAGAAACTGGTCGAGCAGATAGCTGTTCGCCGAATGAACCTCCACGCCATCGAAACCGGCACGCCTGGCATTTTCAGCGGCGCGCTTGTATTGCTCGATGATGCCGGGAATCTCCGACGTCTCCAGCGCCCGGGGCATCGACACTTCGACAAAGCCGTTCTCGGTGTAGGTGCTGCCTTCTGCCTTGATCGCCGAGGGCGCAACGGGAGCGGCGCGGTCGGGCTGCAACTCGACGCTGGAAAAACGCCCCACGTGCCACAGTTGGCTGACAATCCTGCCACCTGCGGCATGGACGGCGTCCGTGACTTTTTTCCACCCCGCCACCTGCGCGTCCGACCAGATCCCCGGCGTCATGGCGTAGCCACGCCCCTGCGCCGAAATGTTTGTCGCTTCGGCAATGATCAAGCCGGCACTCGCGCGCTGTGCGTAGTAAGTCGCGTGCAACTCGTTCGGAACGCCGTCTTCAGCCATCCGGCTGCGGGTCACGGGCGCCATGACAATCCGGTTGGTCAATTGCAGGGCGCCCATTTGCATGGGAGAAAAAAGATCCGTGTTGCGACTGTTATCAATCATGTTGCATACCTTCAATATCAGACCGGTCGTCTAGTAACTTGATGAAAAAAATCGCCTGTACATCAGCAGGCGTTTACTCGTGCAGCGCCGTCGGTGCTCCTTGTGATCGTCAGGCCTTTTGTACGTCCGGGCGGGTGCGCGAAGGCTCAAGAGTCACCCTCTCCCATTTGGCGATCACCAGGGGCGCGATCGCATTGCCCAACACATTCAGGGTGGTGGTGCCGCTGTCGATAATCCTGAAGATGCCGGCAATCAGTGCCACGCCCTCCAGCGGAAGACCGGCAGACGCCAATGTGGCCGACAGGATGACGATGGCGAATCCAGGCACCCCGGCAGCACCTTTGGAGGTCAGCACCATGGTCACCACCAGCAGGATTTCCTGAGAAAGCGACAGATCGATTCCATAAAGCTGGGCGATAAAGATTGTCGCCACCCCGAGGAAGATCGACGCGCCATCAAGGTTGAACGCGTACCCCACTGGCACCACAAAACTGACAATACGCCGTGGCACCCCGTAGTTCTCCAGCTTGCTCATCAACTGCGGCATGACCGCTGCGGAGGCAGCACTGGAGAACGCGAGAATCAACTCGTCGCGGAAATACCTGATCAACTTGAAGATGTTCTCGCCGATCAGGTAACTGATTCCTCCGAGCACTACCAATGCGAAGACGATCAGCGCCAGATAAACCACACCAATCAACTTGAGCAGGGGCAACAACGAGGCAAAACCGAAGGTCGCGACGGTCGCACCGATCATGCCGAACACCCCTATCGGGGCATAGGCCATGACGATCGAGACGATCCTGAACATCGCATCTGAAATGCCTTGGACCAGCGCAACCACAGGTGCACTTTTCTCCCTGGGCAATGCGTTGAGCGCGACACCGAACAAGACCGCGAAGAACAGCACCGAAAGCAGCTTCGCCTCGGACATCGCCACCAGAACGTTATCCGGAACGATGTTTTGCATAATCACGAGCGCGCCCTTCGAAGGCTCCATCGTGATGGCGGTAGTACCGTGCGCGATGCCCGAAATATCGGTGCCCGTACCGGGTTCGAAGAGGTTCGCGAAACACAGGCCGATCACGATGGCCAGGCCGGTGATCGCAAAGAAATAGCCCAGCGACTTGATGCCCATCCGGCCGAACGACTTGTTATCCCCGCCACCGGCGATACCCAGGATCATGCAACAGAACACGATGGGCACGACCACCATCTTCATCATCTTGATGAAGATATCGCCAAGTGGTTTCAGGATCTCCGCACTGACCCACGACTGATACTGCGGATGGGTGTTGAAGTACCAACCAACGAGCACGCCAAGCAACAGCCCGGCAACGATTTGCCACACCAGGGGAATACGTTTCATGTCTAGCCTTCTTGTTGGAATGAAAGGACTGCATCAATTCGGCAGTTGCTAGAGTCATGAGCTTCCAGCTCATTTGAGATCAAATGGCACAACGCCGTTGTGCCATTGCGTTTCTTACTTGGCGAAGAGCTGGCTCATATCCTTGAAGGCCTTGAATTCGAGGGCATTGCCGCAAGGGTCGAACAGGAACATCGTGGCTTGCTCGCCAACCTGTCCTTTGAATCGAATGTAAGGTTCGATCACAAATTCGGTACCGAAAGACTTGAGGCGCTCTGCCAGCGCTTCCCACTCTTCCCATCCCAGGATGATGCCGAAATGAGGAACAGGAACGTCGTGCCCGTCGACCGGGTTGCTGTGAACGCTTTCCTGAGACGCGGTTTTCGGGTGTTCGTGAATCACCAGTTGATGCCCGTAAAAGTTGAAATCGACCCATTGGTTACTGGAACGACCCTCTTCCAGGCCAAAGACCTCACCGTAAAAAGTGCGGGCTGCAGCCAGGTTGTAAACGGGGATGGCGAGGTGGAATGGCGAAAGGCTCATCAGGACTCCAATACGATTTTTGTGGTTGGTGAGCACATCGTAGGGCGACACTGACAGCAAAAAAATCAATATATATTTCTCAGAAACACAACTAATATTTGTGAATGATCAAAGAACTCAAGACCCTCATTGCCGTCGCCCGGGAAGGCACTTTCGCGGCTGCCGGCAACCGGATAGGCCTCACCCAGGCGGCGGTGAGCGCCCAGATTCAACGTCTGGAAGCCGAGCTCGGCTTTGAAATATTCGACAGAAAAGGACGCACGGCCCACCTCAACAGGATGGGCCAGCAAGTCCTGCTTCAGGCGCAGGAGCTGCTTCGTCTTTACGACAACCTGGGATCGACCACCGTCGGTCTTTCCACCCGCATTCTGGTCAACGTCGGCGCAATCGCCTCTGTCCAGCGATCGTTTCTCCCGGACGCACTCGCCAGGTTTCACCAACAGTGCCCGGAATGCCGAACGCGTGTCGTGCCCGGTCTTTCCATGGAGCTGGTGAACCTGGTGGACACCGGCGAAATCGACATGGCAGCGATCATTCGGCCACCCTTCTCGCTTCAAAGCGATCTGCGCTGGACCACACTGGCGCTTGAACCCTACCGTCTGATCGTGCCCAAGGACGTACCGGGAGAAGACTGGATCGAACTGCTCTCAAGTCTGCCGTTCATTCGCTATGACCGCTCTTCATTCGGCGGCAGGCAGGTCGATCGTTTCCTGCGACAGATGCATTTCACTTTGCGTGAAGTCTCTGAGCTGGATGAGCTGGAGGCCATTATCAGGCTGGTGGAAAATGGCGTAGGGGTCGCGCTCGTGCCGCAGACGGCCACCCATCAGCAATGGCCGTCAGGTGTGCGGGCGCTTGATCTCGGCCAACACACGTTCCATCGTGATATCGGACTGGTGCACAGGCCTCGGCGAAGTTTCACCGAGCCTGTCAGGACATTGGCTGAACTTATTCTCGAGCAATTCAAGGTGGCGGCTGAGTGAGGGTCGATGGCTCACCCCTCAACAAGCCGCCCCGCAACCCACGCACGACTATACCCAAGCACCCTCCCCGCCAACCCCAGCGGAAAATGAATCACCCCATGCGCCGTTTCCGGCAACAGATGTACCTCCACTTCCGCCGCCCGCCCCCAACGCTCAGCCAACTCAAGCGTGTCATCCCTGAGCGGATCCAGTTGCGCAGCAAACATCAACGCTGGCGGAAAACCGGTGAAGTCACCGTACAGCGGTGACAACGGCGCCTGCCGGCGTTCTTCATCGTTCAATCCCGGCGTGAGCATTTGCAGCGCTTCAACCATTCCCGGCCCGTCCAGCAGCAAGGTATCGGGCCCGGCGTTGCGTACGCTGGGGGTTCCGGTCAGGTCATAGACGCCGTAATACAGCAGCGCCCCGCTCACCCGTTCGAACAGGTCAGGCCACTGTTTGAGTTGCAGCAGGGTCGCGGCGGCGAGATGGCCGCCTGCCGACTCGCCCACGACGATGACGGGCAGGTTCGCAAACTCGCGGCAGTCATCGCTCAGCAGCCAGCGGGCCGCCGTGAGGCAGTCCTGCATGACGCCCTCGATCGGAGTCGAGACCACAAGCCGATAGTCGACCGAGACCACTGCCACATCGCAGGCTTTCACCATGGCGATATTGAGGGGGTCGTTCATCTGCGCGTTGCCGATGACCCAGCCGCCGCCATGGAAATCCAGCACTACGCCTTTGGCCTTTGTATTTGGCCGAATAATCCGCACCGGCACTGACGCGCCGTCGACACCCACCACTTTTCGTTCGGCCTTAAGCCCGTGCTTGAGCAACTTTCTTGCGCCGCCCAATTGGCTTAGGCGCAACAACAACTGAATCGCCCGTGGGGTGATGCGATTGCGGATGCGAAAGCGCGGCAGCCGGGCAAGCTTGCGGTTGAACGCGCGCAATTGCGCCAACTCGTTATCGTCTGCGGGCCAGTCCATTGATTTCTTCATTTCGTCCTCTTTATTCGCGAGCGTTGCGCAGAATGGAAAAATATCAGCACATTGGATCTGTTGCTGCCTGAATGCCCGGAGCAACGCAAAAAGCTCTTTGGCCGTTTGTCGCCCCGTTGATAGGAATAGGCAATGATCAAAGACAAACCGACATAGGTGAGTGTTCCTTCGATGGATACCATGAGCTGAAACCGCATTCACGGGAGCCGGTCATGATCACCACCAAAACCCTCTTCATCACCGGCGTCAGCAGCGGCTTCGGCCACGCGCTGGCCAAAGAAGCGCTGGCTGCCGGCCACCGCGTCATCGGCACCGTTCGCAACGAAGCCGACCTGCAAGCCTTTCAGGCTCTTTCTGTCGATAATGCGTACGGCGTGCTGCTGGACGTCACGGACTTCGACCGCATCGAAGGCGTCGTGGCGACTGTCGAAGCGACCCACGGCCCGGTCGATGTGCTGGTCAACAACGCCGGCTACGGTCACGAAGGCATTTTCGAAGAGTCGCCGCTGGAGGACATGCGCCGCCAGTTCGACGTGAATGTGTTCGGCGCGGTCGCGGTGACCAAGGCGCTTGTGCCGTTCTTTCGCCAGCGGAGGGCGGGTCATATTCTCAATATCACCTCGATGGGCGGCACAATCACCATGCCGGGTATCGCGTACTACTGCGGCAGCAAGTTTGCGCTCGAAGGCATCTCCGATACCCTGAGCAAAGAACTGGCGCCGTTCAATATCTTCGTGACCGCCGTCGCACCGGGTTCATTTCGGACCGACTGGGCCGGCCGTTCGATGCAGCGCACGCCCCGCAGCATCGCCGACTATGACGCCAGCTTCGATCCGGTGCGCAAGGCGCGCGAAGACAAGAGCGGCAAGCAGCTCGGCGATCCGCGCAAAGCGGCGCAGGCGATGTTGCAGATCATCGCCAGCCCTGCTCCACCGGCGCATCTGTTGCTCGGCAGCGATGCATTGAGCCTGGTGCGGGACAAGCTGAAAAGCGCCGCCAGCGAGATCGATCAATGGGAAGCGCTGACCCGTTCCACCGACCATTGAACGGCCCACAGAGAGAACCCGATGAAACAGGCCGACCCAAGCACTTCGCGCATGGTGCAGCTCATGGAAACGCTGGCACCGGTCGAGGGCTACAACCTCAGCGCGCTGGAGGGCGTGCGCTTCCTGCGCTCGAACCGGCCACTGACCCGCACGCCGGTGCTGTACGACCCCGGCATCGTGATTCTCTGTCAGGGCCAGAAGCGCGGGTATCTGGGCGATGACGTCTACGTGTATGACGCCCAGCATTACCTGGTGGTGTCGGTTCCGATCCCCTTCACCATGGAGACCGACGCCTCTGAAGATGAGCCGATGCTTGCGATCTATATGCAACTCGATTTCCAGGTGGCCAGCGAGTTGATGCAGCAAGTGGATGACGTCCATGGCCCGAGTGATGCGCTACCCAAGGGCATGTTCGCCTCGCCGATGGACGACCGCCTGCGCGCATCAACGCTGCGCTTTCTCGAAGCCATGAGCATTGCGGGTGAAGCGCAGATATTGGGGCCGTCGCTGTTGCGGGAAATCTATTACCGCATCCTGACTGGCGAACAAGGTGGCTCGATGCGAGCCGCACTCAATCGACAGGGGCACTTCGGCAAGGTGACGCGGGCGATCCGCAAGATCCACAGCAGCTATCAGGAGCGTCTGGACGTCGAGCAACTGGCGCGCGAGGCGAGCATGAGCGTGCCCAGTTTTCACCTGCATTTTCGCAGTGTGACGGACGCCTCCCCCATGCAATACCTGAAATCGACGCGCCTGCATCAGGCGCGACTTTTGATGTTGCGCCATGCCATGACTGCCTCAGCGGCGGCATTCAGCGTCGGCTATGAAAGCGCTTCGCAGTTCAGTCGCGAGTTCAAACGCTTCTTCGGCCGAACGCCGCAAGCGGAGATCGAGTGGATGAAGGCAACGTATGCGTTGCCTGCGCCGTCGTCGGCCTCTGTTTATGTTTCGTCGCATTAGCCGATCAGGTATCTACAGGTGACTGCGGGGTGTCCGGGTCCAGTTGCCGACGGCGGAACTGTCCAGGTGGCTGTCCGTGGATCTGGCGAAACCGTCGGGAGAAATAAGCTTCATCCGCAAACCCACACAGCCTCGCCACCTCGCCCACTGGCCGGGTTCCATTGAGCAGGTAATTGCGCGCCGCGTGCATTCTGCGTTCCAGCACCAGCTCGGTGAAGGTCTTGCCGATTTCCTTGCGCAGCCAGTGCGTGAGATAGGTCGGTGACAGATAGGTCGCCGCCGCGACCTTGATCAGATTGAGGTCGGGGTCGGCAATGTTCTTGCGCAGATACTCGAACATCCGGCTCAGCGCATCCCGCCGACTGGCTTGCGCGGCATTCTCTTCTGCCAGGCGCTTGAGCGGTTCGGCATACAGGACGCACACCTTGCCTACCAGTTGCAGCAGCAATCCCTTGAGCACTTCGCGTGTACCGAACTGACGATTCTCGTCCAGGCCGCGCATCTGTTCGATCAAGCCACAGACCTCGTTGAAGTCCTCATCCCCCAGTATGAAATCCAGATGCTCCTGAAAGCGGAACGGCGACAGTTCGGGCGCCAGGAGAATTGATACCTCCTCCAGATCCATCGGGTCGCACTGCAAATGCGGCAGCAGAAAGGTCTGGGAAAAGTTGATCACCATGAAGTTGCTGTCCGCCGGATGCGGGATCACGTGCACGCGGTGCGGCAGGATGAATGCCAGCGCGTTACGCGGAAATGGACGAACCGCGTTGCCAATGTGCTGCACCGTGTCGCCGCCGAGGTTGATCTGGATCTGGAAGTATTCGTGTCGATGCGGGCTGGTCTCGGCGCGGCGACCTTTCTTGTCACGAATATAGAAGTCCATCATCTCGCTGCGTTGCTGCATGACGTAGGTGGGCACACGGCATTGTGACGTCATTTCCTGAGAATCCTCGACAGGTACTCGGGCAGGTTTTCCTGGCGTTGCCGAGCAATCGGCGTGGCTCATCTTGAAGGTTCGGCGCCAGCCCTTCAAGCAGTCATACGATGACATCAGGTTCAGTGATTTTTTACACCACCACTGCCGATGATCACTGTCCAAAAAAAGCGACCACATAGTCATTATTTTTTAATATTAAAAACAATAACTTATAAAAATAATCGAAAAACAAAAGGAAAATTCACGGTGTGGATTTTTTTGGACAGGTTTATCCGACGCGCCCTTCTCCGGAAAAAATGATCTAACACCTTGATTGATTTCAAAAGGTTGTACGACCACTGTATTTCCCATGCAGCCCAACCTCATTCAAAAACAAAAAAGGTGCGCACGTCATGAATCTGCAATTGCTCCCCGCCGCCCCTCCCCACCCTTTACCGACGATGCCAGCCGGAAGACGTAGCTGAACGTCTGACCCTGGCCGTTTTTGCCATTGGTTTCAACTTCGATTGCCTTGCCCCCGAACAGCGGGCAAAGGCGTCGGCTGTCCGCAAACAACTCGACACTTCTAACAATAACGAGGTCCACTCATGTCGAATTCACACACCTCCCCCACCACCGCCCCGCCGTTGATTGCCGGCGACAGGGACGCCATCTCTTCCCGGCGGCTGCCGACACGACGGCGCTGGTTCATGCTCTCGCTGCTGCTGATTGCGACGATCATCAACTACATCGACCGGGTGAACATCTCGATTGCCGCTCCGTTCATGGCCAAGGACCTGGGCCTGGACAAGATTGAAATGGGGCTGATCTTCTCCGCCTTTGCCTGGACCTACGCACTGGCGCTGGTGCCGGCCGGGTTTATCGCCGACCGCTTCGGCTCACGCTTCACCTATGGGGTTTCACTGATCAGTTGGTCGACCGTCACCGTATTTCAAGGCTTCGCCACGGGATTCGCTTCGCTGTTCGGCCTGCGTCTGGCCGTCGGGGCGATGGAAGCGCCAGCGTTTCCGGCCAACAGCCGTGCGGTGACCGTATGGTTTCCGGCGCGGGAACGGGGCATGGCCAGCAGCATTTACGTCTGCGGGCAGTACCTGGGAACGGCATTGTTTACCGGTGCCTTGCTGTGGCTGGCCACAACCTTTGACTGGCGCCATGTGTTCTACAGCACCGGCGCGCTCGGGATCGTCTTCGGTGTGCTGTGGCTGTATCTGTATCGCGATCCGCTGAACTGCAAGAAAGTCAGCAAGGAGGAGTTGAAATACATCGAGGCCGGCGGCGGGCTGGTCAAGAGCAGCCAGGAACGTACTCGTTTCAACTGGCGGCAGATCGCCGAGCTGTTCAGTTACCGTCAGGTCTGGGCCATTTGCATCGGCAAGTTCGCCAGCACCTCGGCGCTGTACTTCTTCCTCACCTGGTTCCCCACCTACCTGATCGAAGAACGCCATCTGACCACGATCAAGGCCGGGATCTTTGCCGTGATGCCCTTCGTGGGCGCAACGGTCGGCATCCTGCTCGCCGGCATCGTGTCCGACCTGCTGATCCGTCGTGGTTATTCAATGTCTTTCGCCCGGAAACTGCCGCTGGTGGTCGGATCGATGCTGGGCATGTCGATCGTGCTGGTGAACTTCACCGACTCGAACGTCATCTGCATCGCCGTGCTGACCATTGCCTTTTTCGCTCAGGGCATCGCGTCGTCCTCGTGGGCGGCGGTGTCGGAGGTGGCGCCCAAGGAACTGATCGGGCTGACCGGCGGAATCACCAGCCTGGCCGCGAACATCGGCGGCATCGTCACTCCGATCGTGATCGGCGCCATCGTCCACGCCACCGGCTCGTTCGCCTGGGCGTTCTGGTTCATCGGTGCCGTTGCGCTGATCGGCACCCTCTCCTATTCCTTGCTGCTCGGTCGCCTGTACCGCATCGAGTTGAAAACGCGCTGAAGCCAGAACAACCGGTTTCTCCAATTTGAGGCGGCTTTCGTCCAACTTCGCCAGCGACTGCCGCCGTACGCTTACCTTCCAAACAGGACTTGCAGCAGGATGAACATGACCGAATACGTCTTTACCCCGGATCTGCCAGTGACCTTGCCGGTTGTCGGCAGCGAGCAACGCTTTCCCGTCGGACGCGTGTTCTGCGTCGGCCGCAACTACCCGTGGCCGGACACCCTGGGCCAGCCGCGCCAGCCGCCGGTGTTTTTCATGAAGCCGGCAAGCTGCGTGTTAGACGCCGTCGGTGAAGTGACCTTCCCGTCACAGACCGAAGAGTTTGCCCATGAAATCGAGCTGGTCGTGGCCATCGGCGAAGGCGGCGCGCAGATCCCCGAAAGCCAGGCGCTGGCCTATGTCTGGGGGTACGCCGCCGGACTGGACCTGACCCGCCGTGACGTACAGCGCCTGGCCAAGCGCGACGGTTTGCCATGGGAAGGTGCCAAGGTGTTTGACGGCGCCGCACCGATGACCGCCATTGTGCCGGTCACTCGGACCGGTCGGCTCGAAGGGGAATTATGGTTGAGCGTGAACGGTGAAGAACGCCAGCGCGATCGACTCGACAGCCAGATCTGGTCGGTGAGTGAAGTCATCAGCCGCATCTCGCAATCCGTCACGCTCAAGGCCGGCGATCTGATCATGACCGGCAGCCCCGCCGGCGTCGATCTCTTGCAACCCGGCGACGTCATCAGCGCCGGGATCGACGGCATCGGCCAACTCGAAATGCGCGTCGGCCACCGGTCTTGAGTCTGGCCTTAAGTGATTGGAAAAAAGGAGAACAACAAGATGTCTGACACTCAACCCTTGAAAGTTGCCCTGGTGACCGGCGCCGGTAGCGGAATCGGCCGTTCCGTGGCCTTGGGCCTGCTGGCCGACGGATACACACTGGTATTGGCCGGACGCCGACCCGAACCCTTGCAGGCGTTGGTCGATCTGGCGGCCAGCGAAGGAAACGAAGCGCTGGCGGTGCCTACCGATGTACGCGACCCCGCCAGTGTCGATCAGCTGTTTGCAACCATTGCCGAAGTCTACGGACGCCTGGACGTGGTCTTCAATAACGCCGGGGTCAATGCCCCCGCCGTGCCGCTGGATGAGCTGACGTTCGAGCAGTGGCAAAACGTGATTGACACCAACCTCAACGGTGTTTTTCTCTGCGCCCGAGGAGCGTTCGGACTCATGCGCCGGCAGCAGCCACAGGGCGGACGCATCATCAACAACGGTTCGATTTCGGCCCACACCCCCCGTCCTTTCAGCAGCGCGTACACCGCCAGCAAACACGCGGTGCTGGGGCTGACCAAATCCCTGGCGCTGGATGGTCGGGACTTCAATATCGCCTGCAGCCAGATCGACATCGGCAATGCCTTGACCGAAATGTCGGTGCGCATGACCAAAGGCGTACGCCAGGCCAACGGCAGCATCGCCGTGGAGCCGATGGTCGACGTCAAGCATGTCGCCGACGCCGTGCGCTACATCGCCGGTCTGCCCCTGTCGGCCAACGTCCTGAACATGACCGTCATGGCGACTGCCATGCCGTTTGCCGGCCGTGGTTGAGCCGGCTTTTTTATTGCGTAAGTGAGGTTTACATGAAGCCAGAAGTCTTGCAGCTCAGCCCGATCCTGATTCCGCAAATCAATGCCCGTCTCGGCGAACTGTTCACGATCAGGCGTTATTTCGAGCAGGCCGACAAAGCGGCGTATTTGCAGGAACACGGCGCCAACATTCGCGGCGTGATCACCGGTGGTCACACGGGCATCAGTCAGGCGTTGATGGCGCAACTGCCCAAACTGGAAGTGGTGGCGGTCAACGGTGTCGGCACCGATGCGGTTGATCTGGCCTACGCCCGGGATCGCGGGATTCGCGTGACGGCGACCATCGGCGCACTGACCGAAGACGTGGCCGACTTGGCCATCGGTTTGCTGATCGCCGTGTGCCGTGGGCTGTGTACCAGTGACCGCTATGTTCGCTCGGGCCAGTGGCCGCAGAGCCCCACGCCACTGGCCCCGCTGCCTTTGGCGCGGCAGGTGTCCGGCATGCGAATCGGCATCGTGGGCATGGGCCGGGTCGGCCGAGCGGTCGCCACTCGCGCTGCCGCGTTTGGCTGTCCGATCAGTTACACCGACCTGAAACCGATGAGCGATGTCAGCCACACCTTCATCGCCGACCTCAAGCAATTGGCCCGCGACAGTGATGCGCTGATTCTCGCGGCGGCCGCCGACAAGGCCGAGGCCATCATCGATGCCTCCGTGCTGCAGGCCCTGGGCAAGGGCGGCTACCTGATCAACGTCGCCCGAGGAAAACTGGTCAACGAAACCGATCTGGTGGCGGCCCTGACGGCCGGTGAGATCGCGGGTGCGGCGCTGGATGTTTTCGTCGATGAGCCCAATGTACCCGAAGCCTTGTTTGCCCAGGAACAGGTGGTACTGCAACCGCACCGCGCCAGCGCGACCCTGCAGACCCGCACCCGCATGGGCGAGATGGTTGTGGCGAGCCTGGTGGACAGTTTTGCCGGAAAGACTCCGCAAGGGTGTGTGACCGGCTGAGCCTCACAGTCATCGGGGGCCGCTGCCCCCGATGATGGATTTCAGACTCGATCGGACTACAACGTGTAGGAAATGCCGACCTGCACCGTTCTCGGTGCCCCCGGATAGGCGTAGACGTTACCGAATGCGCCCTCGTCGTAGTCCCGGTCAAACAGGTTCTTCAGGTCGAGGTTGAGGCGTACCTTGTCATTGACCTTGTAGTAGCTGAGCAGGTCGACAACCGTATAGCTCCCCATCGAGAACGCAGTGTTCGCCGTTTGACCGGCGCGCTCATCGACATATTTAAGGCCGGTTCCCAGACCCAGACCACTGAGGGCACCGTCCTGGAACTCGTAGACATTGAGCAGGCTGAAGCTGTTTTTCGGGATGTTCATCAGTCGCGTGCCGGAGCGGATCACGTTGTCCTTGGTCACCTCGGCATCGACGTAGGCGTAACCCCCGATGACACGCCACTCGGGGGTCAGATTGCCGGCAACATTGAGGTCAAACCCTCGACTGCGCACTTCCCCGGCAGCCACGCTGAACGTCGAGTCCACCGGGTCAGTGGTCAGGACATTACGCTTTTCAATCTGATAGATCGCCGCGTCAACACTCAGCTGATGATCCAGCGCTTCCCATTTGACGCCCATCTCCCAGGACTTGCCTTTTTCCGGTTCAAAGCCGCCACCCTGCCGACTCGCACCGGTATTGGGTTTGAAAGAACGCGCGGTGTCCGCGTAAACCGCGAGGGTGTCGGTCAGGTCGTAGGTCACACCGACGCGGGGCGTGACGGCATTGTCACTGGCCTGCCAGTTTTTGCCGCCGGGCACGTAGGTTTCGTAGTCGTGTTCGAAGCGTTCGAAACGTGCGCCGGCCAGCACTTTCAACCGATCGGTCAGAGCCACCTGATCCTGTACGAACGCGGCGTAGGTCTTGAGATTTTCCTTGTCGTGGGTCGGGGTGCGCGTCAGTGCCGGACGGGGCTGCCCATACACCGGATTGAAGATATCGATCGGATAGGCACTCACCGCGCCGCTGGAGCGCTGGATGATCGACTGGTAGTCGTAATCTTCGTATTCGATACCGGTCAGCAACGTGTGCTGCAGGCTACCCGTGGAGAAGTGACCGGTCAGGTTGAGCTGAGTGTCCTTGTCCGTCCACTCCAGCTTGCGGTAGTTGAAATTTCGTCCCAGAGTCCGGCCGTCGGCGGCAATGCCGTTGGCTTCAATGGCATTGCCCTGCAAGGTTCCGTCGAGCCACTGGAAACCACCGCCCAGTGTCCAGTCGTCATTGAGCACATGCTCGAAGCGCAATTGCGCCATGTTGTTGTCGTTGTGCAACTTGCCAGCGTCCGGTTCACCGAAGAAGGTGTCGCGGGAGGCGGTGCCGATCTGCCGGGGATAACGCGTTGCGCCCCGGTCCAGCGGATGGTTGTTGCGCATGAAGTCACCCTCAAAGATGATTCGGGTGTCATCGCTGGCCTGCCAGGTCAGCACCGGGGTCACGCCGTAGCGTTCGGTTTCAACGTGATCGCGGAAGGTATCGCCGCCCTCGCCCACCACGTTCAGGCGATAGGCCAGACGTCCCTCTTCATCGAGCGGACCGGAAGCATCCAGGGTGCCGCGCTGCATGCCTTGGTCATTCAACTGGCTGCCGAGTGTGACCGTGCGCTCGGGCAAGGGTTGTTTGGAAACGACATTGAAGGTACCGCCCGGATCGCCCCGGCCGTAGAGCATGGTCGCCGGACCGCGCAGGACCTCAAGACGCTCGATGGTGTTGGCATCCGGCATGTTCGGATAACCGCGGTTGATCGGGAAACCATTGCGGTAGAACTCGCCAGTGGTAAATCCGCGCACGGTGAACGTGGTCAGTCCCTGGCCGCCGAAATTGTTGGCACGCCCTACGCCACCCGCGTAATCCAGTGCGTCCTGCAGCCGCGTGGCACCAATGTCTTCGACCGCATCTTTGGTGACGACACTGATCGACTGCGGGGTTTCATGGATCGAGGTATCGGTTCGGGTGGCGCTGGCCGAACGGGTCGCGCGATATCCCTGTACCGGGCCGTCCGCTCTTTCGTAGTCAGCGGTACCGACCACGTCGGTTGCATCCAGCTCCAGCGCTGACGCGGTTGAGTCGGAGAGCTCGGCCCACGCCAAGGGAGACAACGTTTGCAACACGCAGATGGACAGCAGAGTTCGACGCATGAGGGGAGAACCTTACGGATAAGCCAGAACGAAGGGGATAACTGCCAGCGAAACGCGAGGGATGGTATACCAAGCCTTAAGCAATTGATAGGCGTTCCCATTCGTTTATGCAACTGACTCTCAACCTCTTGCGTTCATTGCTTCTCACACGCTCAGCAAGCGCTCGGTGGTCGCCATCGACGTACTCAACGATTGCCCTGTGCGTTGCAGCTTGTTCAACAAACTGGCTCCCAGCCATAGCTGATACAGGGTTTCGGCCAACTGCCGGGCATCCCCCGGAGGCAGGCTTTTATCGTCCTGACCCTGTTCGATACACGTGGTGATGCGCGCCACCACTCGCTCGGCGCCATCACGCAAGGTCAGGCGCATGGTTTCGGACAGATCAGACACCTCGGCGCTGAGTTTGACCACCAGGCATTCGTCGCCATGGCCTTCGAGGGTGCAGCGATCCTGCCAGCCCTGCCAGTAATCCATCAGCCGCTCACGAGCACTCAAATCCGGTAGCGTCAGGCGTCGCTCCATGTCGGCCAGATAGTCGACGAAGTAATCCTCGAGCAGGGCCTGCCCGTACAGTTCCTTGGATTTGAAGTAGTGATAGAACGAGCCCTTGGGCACGCCGGCGGTCTGCAGGATCTCGTTCAGGCCGACACTGGTGAAGCCTTTCTCGGCCATCATCCGGTGGCCGGTGTCGAGCAAATGTTGGCGGGTGTCGTCGTAGGTCGGTTTCATGGGGCGCAGATTACCAGGCAATAGACCAGTCGTTTAACTCAAAGGAACGCGAGTTTGCCACACCTGTCCATGAAAAAGCTTCACAGAAAAAATTACTAGACGACTGGTCTAATTGGAAACTATGCTGCGCTCCGACAAACCTTTTCCCCGGTGTCGAACCTGTGCGAATACCTTGCTCATGAACGCCACCTGACCAACCCAGGGTGCTCTATGAAAATCTTGATGGTTCTGACTTCCCACGATCAACTCGGCAACACCGGCAAGAAAACCGGCTTCTGGCTCGAAGAGTTCGCCGCCCCCTACTACGCCTTCAAGGACGCCGGTGCCGACGTCACCCTGGTTTCGCCCGCTGGCGGCCAGCCGCCGCTTGATCCGAAGAGCGACGAGCCCGATGCACAAACCGCAGAAACCGACCGTTTCCGCAAAGACCCCGCCGCCCAACAGGCATTGGCAAACACTGGCCGCCTGGCCGACGTCAGTGCCGAAGACTTCGATGCCGTGTTTTACCCGGGTGGCCATGGCCCGCTCTGGGATCTGGCCGAAGACAAACACTCGATTGCGCTGATCGAAGCTTTCGCCCGCAGCAATAAGCCTCATGGTTTCGTCTGCCATGCGCCGGGAGTGCTGCGTCATGTTGTCGACGCAGACGGAAAACCGCTGATCCAGCATCGCGAAGTGACGGGTTTCACTAACTCCGAAGAAGCAGCGGTCGGTCTGACGGATGTCGTGCCTTTCCTGATCGAAGACGAATTTCAGCGTCTTGGCGGCCGCTACTCCAAAGTCTCTGACTGGCAGGTTCATGTGGTGACGGATGGAAAACTGGTCACCGGGCAGAATCCTGCCAGCTCGGCTGCCGTCGCCGAAAAACTGTTGAAGCTGCTCGGCTGAAGAATTTCGCTTCGCTTCAATGACCGATCCGAACACCGTGTGCGTGTTACACGGTGTTCTTTTTTTCGCCCATTCAATAGTCGACTGGTCTAATAAACCCTTGGACAGGATGCATCCATGAATAACAGCCGTTTCTTCACCCCCGCCACCCTGGGCCACCACACCCTGAAAAACTGTATCGTGCTGCCGCCCCTCACCCGCCAACGCAGCACTCAACCGGGCAATGTCGCCAACGAATTGATGGCCGAGTATTACCAGCAACGTGCCGGTGCCGGTTTGCTGGTGACTGAAGGCACCCAGATCGAACCCCGTGGCCAGGGTTACGCCTGGACCCCGGGCATTCATACACCTGAGCAAATTGCCGGTTGGCGCAAGGTCACCGAGGCCGTTCACGCCAGAGAGGGGGTGATCTTCGCCCAGCTCTGGCACGTGGGACGCGTATCGCACAGCGCTTTGCAACCCGATGGTGCCGCGCCAGTGGCGCCCTCTGCCGTCGCCACCGATCGGGTCAGCGTTTTCATCGAGACCGCGCCGGGCATGGGGGCTCTGGTACCGCCGTCCGCGCCTCGCGCATTGACCACCGAGGAAGTGCAGGAACTGGTTCAGCTGTATATCCAGGCGGCGCGCAATGCCATGGACGCCGGTTTCGACGGTATCGAACTGCACTGCGCCAATGGTTATCTGGTGAACCAGTTCATCTCCGCCCACAGCAACCTGCGCACCGATCAATACGGCGGTTCGCTGCATAACCGTCTGCGTTTTCTGCGCGAAGTGGTGGCTGGCGTCGCCGAATGCATCGGCAAGGAAAAGGTCGGCGTGCGCTTTGCGCCGCTGTTCACCACCACCGATGAAGCGCGGACTTATCTGGGTATGGTCGAGGAAGACCCGCACACCACTTACATCGAAGCGATCAAGGTGCTGCAAGACGTCGGCATCGCCTACCTGTCGATCGCCGAAGCCGACTGGGACGACGCGCCAGTGATGCCGGAAACCTTCCGTCGAGCGGTGCGCGAGACCTTCAGCGGCGCGATCATCTACGCCGGTCGCTATAACGCGGAGTCCGGGGCACGGTTGCTCGACTCCGGATTGGCAGACTTCGTGGCTTTCGGTCGCCCGTTCATGGCCAACCCGGATCTGCCGGCGCGCATCGCCAATGACTGGCCGCTGAACGCGCTGAACCCGGCCACAGTGTATGGCGGGCATGCCGAAGGCTATGTGGATTACCCGGTGTACGCAGATTAGTTTTCGCCGGCGACACTTTTGGCGAGCTGATTGCGGCCCGCCCCTTTGGCTTGATACAGCGCCTGATCTGCCGCAGCGATCAGGCCTTGTACCGTGTCCAGTTGCGATCCGGTGGCGGCCGCGATGCCGATACTCACGCTCACTCGGCCGAATGGACTGGTCCGGTGAGCGATAGGCTCTTGCGCCAAGCGTTTCAGGATCATTTGCGCCACGACCGCTGCGCCGTCACCGTCGGTATCGGGCATGATCACCGCCATTTCTTCCCCTCCGTAGCGCGCCACCAGGTCCGATGGTCTGCGCACGCAGGTCTCAAGCACCTTAGCCACCTGCTGCAGACAGGCATCGCCGGCAATGTGCCCTTCGGCGTCGTTGAACAGTTTGAAATAGTCGAGATCTATCATCAGCAATGCCAACGAAGTTGCGTCACGCTTCGACCGGCGCGCCTCCATCGCCAGGGTCTGATCGAAACATCGCCGATTGGCCAGGCCTGTCAGCGCATCCTTCATAGCCAACAGTTCAAGTTGCCGGTTCGTGCCGAGCAACTGTTGTTGGGTATCGCGCAACTCTCCTTCTACCTGCGTCCGGCGACGAATATCCAGGATCAGGAACCAGCCAATGACACCGGTGAGCCCCAGCAATGTGGTAACCACACCGATCGACAGCAGCGCTTCAAATCGCCACGCCGCCAGGGCTTCGCGCTTACCGAGCGCAACAGTGGTGATCAGTGGCAACGTTTCACTCTTGCGAAAGGCATAGAGCCGTTCCACGCCGTCCAGACTGGACGTGAAGGATGCAGTGCCAACCGATTTGTCTATCAGGTACTTCGCATAGATCGGCGAATTGGAGAAGTTGCGCCCCATGTCCTGTTCGCGGAAAGGGTAACGGACCAGCAGCGTGCCATCGGTGTAGGACAAGCCGATGGCGCCCTCCTGCCCTATATCGAGCTGGCCGAACAGACGCAGAAAGTTTTCCACCCCCAGGGTGACCGACACCACACCGGCAAACTCTCCGCGATCGTCATTGAAACGCCGGCTGATGGTAATCACCCATTCCTGATTCGAACGACTGCGAATCGGTGGGCCGATGAAGGGTTCGCGAGATGGATCGTCACGGTGATGAATGAAATAGGCACGATCACTGCTGTTTGCACCGACAGGAATCGGTCGGTTGGATGACATCAACCAGTGACCTTTGTTGTCGTAGATAGTGATGCCACTGAGCTGCGGCATCAGCGGTCGCTGCCGGTTGATCAAAGTCTTGAGCCGTTCGATTTGCGCTGGGCCACTGCCTTCGGTTTCCAGCCGTTCGACGAGTCCGAGCAGAAGCAGCGAACTCTGCCGGACAATGCCTTCGGAATAAGTCGCGAGCGCCTGAGTCAGGTTCAACCCATGGACATTGACTTCATCCAGCGCTCGATCCCGAGAGCCCAGTATCTTCCAGATGGTCAGCGATGCCAGGGAACAGCCGATTACCAACAGCAAGAGCATTACAAGGTGAGTATCACGCTTCACTTCAGTACCTATGGAAAGTCCGGTTTCCGTCACCGCTATTGTTTGACCGGGGCATTACATCGACCGCGCGTCCGCCGCGGTGCTCTCGTGCTGGTTTTGCGCAAGAATCCGAGGTGCCCCGGACGACGGCAGGCGGCGCGAGGCGTCCTGCCGTCCCTGTTCTCCACTAGACGATTTTCAAAGCCTTGAGAATGACCAGAGTACTTTCGGCAAACACTTGAGCCTGCCCGGTCAGTTCGGCAAGGTTTTCTTGCGCGGTGGTCAGGGCCCTGCCGTCCTTTAGGAGACCTTCACCTTGGCCGCCGATGATGCCCCATGCCAGTTGCGCCCATTCAGCCGGGTGCTTTTTGCCCTGTTTGATCGATATCAGGAACAGCTGCTGGAAGCGACTGACCGTCACCCCACCCCCGGTCACCGGACTCGCCAGGGTCTGAATCTTGTTGCCATACAACGAACGCTTGCACAGTTGCAGGTTGAGGGTATTGCAACGGGCCTGCACCAGTTTTTCATTCGCTTCGCTCTGACAGGGCGCCACGGCCCCCATGCCGATCAACACGTTTAGGGCCTGCTCCACGTCGCCGTACGTCAACGGGGGCACGAGATCCAGCAAGTGCCGCAAGGTCTTCGGCACATAGGCGTCATCCGCCAGCGCTGCGAGTACCGGACCATAGATCTCCGCCTGCAACGTAGCCGCGCCGGCCGGGCCGGTGACGTTGGCCGGCACGCTGTCGGCTGCCTGCAACAGGACGAAGCGCGTGCTGAGCATACGCTCGCGGTGCTCGGAGGCGGACAGCCTGTTGGCGCCGCGCACATAAAGATCCCGGCGGAAACTCTGGTTTACAAAGTAGTCACGCGCCTGCTCGCGCATGACGGGATGGTCGATATTTTCCAGAAAGTCCATGCCTTCGGCGCTCAGATTGAGCGGATCGACGGAGTCCAGCGGGACGGCTGTCGTGGCGTAGTCGAGCTTGGCGGGCGCCAGGGCATCAACCACGTCGGTGAAATACATGCAGTTCCAGTCGCGGTTGAAATACTCATGGGCGATATACTGACGATCCTGGCCTTTGATGCTCCGGAGCTTGGCGTCCAGTCCTGGCGCCGAGTTGGCATATTTCGGATTTGCAGCCAGCAGCGCTTCGGAAAACTGCAACGCAGCGTCGATACGTTGATCAGGACGCGCACAGGCTTGACTGGCGAAACGGTCGTGCAGGCTGAAAAGTTGACGCAAAGGTGCCTGAGGCGCCCACCCCGGAAAGCAGTTATAGCTGACGTACAGCAGGCCACCTGGTTTGAGATGGCGACGGACAAATTCCACGATCAGTTTGTGGTTATCGCGGCTGACCCAAGTCCAGATGCCGTGCAGACTGATACTGTCGAACTGAGGCAGATCATGACGGGCCAGCAACTGCTCGAAGCTGTCGTCATACAGTCGCGCATCACTACCCCAGTCGCTTGCAAGCGAGATGGCATGGGACGCCTGACCTGGGTGAAAGTCGGTGCCGACATAAGAGCCCGGATTCCCCGCCGCATGGATATTGATCGAAACACCCTGACCAAAACCCAGCTCACAGTGGTGACCGTCGCTACTCTCCAGCGTGGCAAAACCGCGCAACAGCAGACAATAGCGCTGGAAAACCGGATTGATTTCCCGGCTGTAACTGTAGGTGTAGCCTTCGTCCGTGAAATATCCCTCGTTCCAGGCATTGCTCATGCGTGCACCCTTTTCTTATATCGGAAGTGAAAGTCGCTCTTATACGGGGTAGTCATGGCCTATCACAAGAGGAAAAGCTGTCAGGTAAAGGCCTCTTCGATAAACGCTTCCAACGTCTTCTCCTCCAGAATTTCGATCGAGAAGTGACCGAAGCGCTTGGGCAGCCAGATGATGCGTGCCCCTGCCGGCGATTGCAGGTGTTCGCGGGGCAACGGTTTACCGTTTTCATCTTCAGGCTGTACGCCTTCAGCGACCAGTTCGTCGTAGGCTTTTTCGATGTCGGGAGTCGAATAGCAGTGACGATAGATCATGCCCTCGCCCGCACTATCCAGGAGCTCCCGCAGATTCCCGGCCAATGGCTGAACCAGCATGAAACGTTCCTGCCCGACCAACGCAATCGCATAGCGCACATGCAGGCCGCCCCGTTCCCACACCAGCGTCCTGGAGATGCTCGCCTTTAATATATGCGCATAGTACGCACAGGCTTCTTCGAGGTTATTCACCAATACATCGACGTGACTGAACTTGAGTTGCACTGCCTGCCTCCTGCCGGACTGAAGCTCATGGTAACCGTGCTCGTTGACGCCATTGAAAACTTTCTTGCGGGCAAAACAAAACCCCAACTGCTTTCGCAATTGGGGTTTCGGAATTTAATCTTGACGATGACCTACTCTCACATGGGGAAACCCCACACTACCATCGGCGATGCAT